>NC_013202.1:933146-1244194 GCF_000023965.1 Halomicrobium mukohataei DSM 12286
GTACTACAAGCCCGACATCTACACGAAGAAGGGTATCGACGCGACCACGGTCGGTAAATTCGGGCTTTCGACCCCTGCTCGATACGTCGAGTGAGAGCGATTCGATGACTGCCGACTACGATATCTGACCGGCCACACCCTCCGACGCCAAGGCGATGCTCGTCGCCCACGTCGCGGCCATCTTCGAACACGGTCCCGACTCGTACGCCGACCGACAGGTTGTGGTGTGGATGACTAAACCCGAGGGAAGGTTTGGGTGTGTCGAGGCAATCGAGACGGCGAAGTGTCGGTCGTCTGGATGGCACCCTCTCTAATTACACTTAATTAGTTTTTAGCGTCTTCGTTCTGTCTTTTGCCATGATCCGTTTTCAGTGCCTGCTGCCGGCGACTGACCGGTTGCGATCACTCTCCGTGATTTGAGGGATATGACACCGTGGAGACCCACCGTCGATCGATCCTGAAGGCTGCCTCTTATCGCCTGTTCGCCACGAGTGTGGTTTTCGGGGTCGCCGTCCTCTTTACCGGCGAGTTCGGGGCCTCGGCGAAGATCGGACTCTCGGCCGCGGTCGCGAAGACGGTGCTGTACTACGTCTGGGAACGGCAGTGGAGCAGCATCGAGTGGGGGCTGGCCCAACCGGAGTGACCGATCGAGAGTGACCATCTTCAGTCAGGTGGGGAGTGCGAAGACGAATCCGAGCAACACGAGCGGAACGGCGAACACCAGCGAGTACCAGACGCCGCCGACTGCCAGCAACAGCCACGTCGACGCCCCGTAGCCGGTGGGATCCCAGTCCAGTCCCGCTCGTGGGAGCCCGAGCGCGGCGACGGCCGGGAGGCCGACGGCGTAGCCGATCGTTCCGACGACCGCGACGTCGATCAGGCTGTTGCTCATACTGCCGGCTGTAACTTCGTGAAGATCTTCGCCACCCCGGGGTGGCGAAATCGTTCACAGATTTACAGCCGGTAGTATCAGCTGTGCGCCCGTCTGGGGGTCGTTCGACGCACCGCTCGCGAACACGGCGAGGAGTCCGCCGACGAACGGAAGCGACCCACAGAGGCCGGCGAGGACGTACGACGGGAGCACCGACCTCGTGGGTGGGAGCGTCCGGAACAGCGAGCGAACGCGCTTCGCGACCAGAAAGGGCGTCCAGAGGACGGTCGCGACGACGCCCGGTGCCAACAGCGTGGCGACGAGGTCGAGCCAGTCGGCGATCTGTGTCGACAGCGATTGGAGGGGGACCATACCGGGGTGTGTGTGACGACGAACAACCAGTTTCCGTCTCCTCGTGGCCCGGACGCGTCGGGCCGGTCGTCGGCCGGTTCGGTCTCACTCGGCCACACCGCGGCGAGGAATCGGCGTGCCCCGATCGGTCCCGGCTACGCGTCGACGGCTTCGACCTTCGAACCGCCACAACTGCGACACGTCGCGATTTCGGTTCCGGGGTCGCCGTAGTACTCTTCGCCACAGGACGGACATCGATGGGTCGGCTGCGTTCGCTCGTCGAGCCCGCCGGTGATCGTCACCGGAATCTCCGAATCGAGCATGACGGCCTGGCTGACGCTCCCAAAGAGCAGCGAGCCCAGCGGCGATCGCTTCCGACCGCCGAGGACGATCTGGTCGGCTCCGATCCGACTGGCCGCGTCGAGGATCTCGCTCGACGGGTCGCCGCTAGTGCTCATCGTCTCGACGGTGATCCCACGGTCCCGGAACCACTCCTGGACGTTGCGACCGGCCGTGATCTGCGTCGGCGACGTGTTCTCGGCGACGCTCTCGTCGTCGAAGACGTGCAACAGCGTCACCGTGATCTGGTCGCGGACGGCCGGCAACTCGCTGATAGCCCGAGCTTGCCCCATCGCACGCTCCTCGTCGCTGTCGATCGGCATGAGAACGTCGTACATTGCTATCGTACCTCACGAAAACCTCCGGCGAGCGAGCGTATTGTAAGTCGTTCCGTACCACCTCGCCCAGTGACTAAGTGAGAGGGGGACACAGGCAGACGTATGCAGACCTTACTGCTCGGACCAGATGCTGTCGACGAACACACGCCGCTCGCGGACGTGATCGCCGCCGTCTCCGACGCGTTCGGTGCGTACGCACGCGGCGACGTCGTCATGCCGGCCAAGTCCTACGTCGATCTCCCCCAGTACAACGGCGACTTTCGTTCCATGCCGGCCTACGTCGCCGCCGACGAGTGGGACGCCGCGGCGCTCAAGTGGGTCAACGTCCACCCGGACAATCCCGACTCGTACGACCTCCCGACAGTACTGGGGACGCTGATCTACTCCGATCCCCGCAACGGCTTCCCGCTCGCCGTGATGGACGGGACGCTCCTCACCCAGAAGCGGACCGGCGCGGCGTCGGCGGTCGCGACCGACCACCTCGCGGTCCCCGACGCCTCGTCGATGGGGCTGGTCGGTGCGGGCGTGCAGGCCTACACCCAGCTCGAAGCCATCGCCCAGGTCCGTGACATCGAGACGGTCGTCGTCGCCGATCAGGACGAGGCGGCGGTGCAGGCGTTCGTCGATCACTTCTCGGACCGCTTCGACGTGCGCGGCGGGACGATCGAGGAGGCCGCCGCCTGCGACGTGCTCTCGACGGTGACGCCCGTCTCGGAGCCGATCATCCACGCCGTCGGCGACCGGACCCACGTCAACGCGATCGGAGCCGACGCCGCCGGGAAACACGAGATCGCCGACGAGGTGTTGCTCGACGCGACGATCGTGATCGACGACTACGAGCAGTGTACTCACTCGGGCGAGATCAACGTCCCCTGGAGCGAGGGGCGACTGGACGACGACGACATCCACGCGGAACTCGGTGATCTCGTCGTCGGCGATCGACCCGGTCGAGACGGGATCGACGGCGTGACCGTCTTCGACTCGACCGGGCTGGCGATCCAGGACGTGGCCTGTGCCCACGTCGCCTACGAGAACGCCAGTGACGGGGGATCGGGGACCGACTTCGAACTCGTCGGGACCGACCTCAGTTCGTGAGCTTGTCGACCAGCCAGATCAGTGCGAGGATCGGCAACACCGGGAGCATGACGACGAGCATGCCGGCGAAGATGAGCCAGCCGATCGCGTTCATCTGACTGTCGTCGCTCTCGTTGGCCAGTGGCGTGACCGTCCGGAGTCCGGAGCCGCCGTCGGTTTCTGCTGCCATGTCTCGACGTTCGACGCCTGCGTTGATAATGCTCTCGGGTTCTATCGACGACACGCCGCCAGTCTGTGGTAATCACTCACAAACAATTATGTAGTTTCGACCACATATGTACGGTGTGAGTGATCGACATCCGAGCCACGGTCGCGGTCCCGCGCGTCCTCCCGAATCTCGGTCGCCGGTCCCCGGCTCGCGCGTGGTCTGGCGGGCGGTCGCCCTCTTGCTCGCCGCGTTCGTCCTCGTGAGCGTGTTCGGACAGATCGCCCCGATCAGCTACGTCAACAGCGGGAGCATGGCTCCGGCGCTGTCGACCGGTGACGGGTTCGTCGCGGTGCCGGCGGCCGTCGCCGACGATCCCGATCCCGGCGACGTGATCGTCTACCGCTCCCAGGAGATCGAGGCCGGCGGACTGGTCACCCACCGGATCGTCGGCCGGACCGACGGGGGGTTCGTGACGAAAGGCGACGCGAACCCCGTCACCGACCAGCAGGCCGGCGAACCGCCGGTTTCGCGCGATCGCATCGTCGCGCAGGTGTTCGCGGTCGACGGGCGCGTGGTCTCGCTGTCGGGTCTCGGGACCGTCTCGATGACGATTCGCAGCGCCGTCCGGACGAGTCCCGTCGGCCTCCCGCCAGCGTCGATGGAGCTGCTGGTGCTTGCCGCGGGTGCGGTGTTGTTCTGGCGCGGGCGGTGATATAGTAACGATTGAAACGATTTACACACCGATCGCACTGCCGTCGCGCGATCGGGTGTGCATTAATTTTCAATGGCTACTACACTGTCGGCTGTACGTCTGTACAGAATTTCGCGATTCCGTGCTCGCGAATCTCCCGAAACAGTTACAGCCGGCAGTATGAGTCACTCGGCGGGGTCGACGAGGCCGAGCTCGGCCAGATCCCGGAGCACGTCCAGAGCGTGGCCGTCCGGCCGGACGCCCTCGTAGAGGCCGACGACGCGCCCCGCGGCGATGACGAACGTCGTCCGGGCCACGCGCCCGTCGTCGAGGGCAACGCCGAAGGCGTCGGCGATCTCACCGTCGGGATCGGCCAGCAGGTCGAACGCGAGGTCGTGGTCCTCGGCGAACGCGCGGTGGCCGTCCACGTCGTCGGTCGAGACGCCGTAGACGGGGATTCCGGCGTCTCGATAGGTGTCGTAGTGGTCGTCGAACTGGCGGGCCTGGGTCGTCCAGCCGGCGGCGTCGTCTCGCGGGTAGCAGTAAAGCACCGTCGCACCGCCGAAGTCGGGCTCGACGCGCTCGCCCCACTGGTTCCGGGCGCTGATCGCCGGGGCGTCCGAGCCCGTGTCGAGCACCATCGTCACTCCACCGTGATCGACGTGCCGCCGTCGCTGGACTGCTTGCCCAGCTCGACGGTCAACACGCCGTCGTCGTAGCTGGCGGTCGTCGCCTCGGGAGCGACGGCCTCCGGGAGGCGGACCGTCCGACGGGCGGCCTGTCGGGGTCGTTCCCGCTTCACGTAGCGACCGTCTCGGTCCGGCTCGTCGTCGGCCGCACTGATCGTCAGCAGCGTGTCGTCTTCGAGGGTCACGTCGATGGCGTCGCTGGACCGGCCCGGGAGGTCGGCGCGGACGACGATCTCCTCGCCCGTATCGAGCACGTCGACGGGAACGCCCGTGCGCTCGGTGCCGAACTGCTCGCTCACGAGGTCGAAGGCCCGTTCCAGCTCTTCGAAGGGATCTGTCGGTGTCGAGTCGTCCATGCGTACCTGTTGGCTCGGAACCGGGATAAAAACCGTCGCTCGTACTGGGCCGGCGGTCACGCCGTGGGCCCTTCGCTGGCGATCAATTCAGGACGGTCTCGGAGTCGTACGAGCCCAGTCGCTTCACCCATCCCTTCTCGGCGATGGCTTCGATGTCTGCCAGTGCCTTCTGGGTCCGTTCCTCGTAGAGGCCGGCCTCCACGTCGACGTGGAAGACGTAGTCGCCCAGCCGCTCGCCGCTGGGGCGAGACTCCACCCGAGTGAGATTGATGTTGCGGTCGGCGAACGGCTCCAGCATCTCCAGCAGCAGTCCGGGGTAGTCGACGTTGGGGTAGACGATCAGCGAGGACTTCGAGCCCGCGTCGGACCGCTCGGCGAGCGGCGCGACGACCACGAAGCGCGTGGCGTTCGAGGACTGGTCCTGGATGTCTTCGGCCAGCACCTGCAGATCGGTGCCCTCGCCGCCGTTGTCCGGGTGGCCGATACCGGCGACCGACGGGTCGTCGCGGGCGCGCTCGACGCCGCGAGCGGTGGAGGCGACGGCCTCCAGCTTGGCGTCGGGGTAGTTGGCGTCGAGGTAGGACCGACACTGGGCCAGCGCCTGGGCGTGGCTGGCGACCAGTTCGAAGTCGCCGCGCTGGGCCAGCAGCGCGTGACGGATCGGCGTGATGATCTCCTTGACGACGGCGACCTCGTAGCCCGCGAAGGCGTCGAGGCTCTCCGTGACCGATCCCTCGATGCTGTTCTCGACGGCGACGACGCCGCGATCCGCCTCGCCGCCCGCGACCGCTTCGACGATGGCGGTCGGCGACTCTCGGAACTCGATCTCGTCGTCGTCGGCGACCGAGCGGGCTGCCCGGTGCGAGTAGGTTCCGGCCGGCCCCAGCGTGAGCATCTTCATACCAGCCGGTACAGCGCTCGACGTGAAAAGAATCGTGGTCGCGCGGCTACAGTCGCCGGAAGCGACGGTCGACGTACCAGTGTGCCACGAGGACGACGGCGCTGGCAGACAGCGCCCCGATGCCGACGGAGCCAAGCGACAGCCCGTACACCGAGCCCGCGAGGGGATTCTGTCCCATGGTCGCCACGTAGGACCCGACGGCGTCGCCGCCGAACAGCCCCATGGCGATCGAGCCGGTCGTGATCGCGATCGCGAACCCGCCCATTGCGAGGCTGACGCCACCGGCGAAGTCCTCGACGGTGAGGACCTGGTAGGCCTGTTGTTCGGTCAGGGGCGCGTGCTCGACGCGGTACAGCGCCGCCCCGACGAGCAAGGCGGCCGAGAAAAGCACCATCGTCCCGCCGAACGCGCCGAGCAGCGCGACCTTCGGCGTCGCGGTCATCGGGTCGGTCGTCGTCAGATAGCCGGTGACGCTGTCGGGATAGAGCCAGTAGAGTGGCACGGTCGCGGCAAGCACCGCGAGCAGGAGTCCCTGGACGCGCAGCTTCCAGGGGATCGGCTGTGTGAAAAGCGAGTCCCGCAGGACGCGCACCCGCTCGTAGGCCGAATCCGAGAGGACGGCGTCGGTGATTCCGTCGCTGCGCTGTTGTTCAGGTGACATCTGTCGTCTCGTTAGGCATGCCTTTCTTAATCTCAGACTTAACGCTTTCCCTTCAATATTCGCCGGTTGTTGCGGAAAGAATACGGGTACAGGCCAGTTCCGGTGGGTTCGTTACCGCGTGTGGATGGCTTCGCCGCGGGCCGCCAGCGCGGCCTCGTGGACGGCCTCCGAGAGCGTCGGGTGGGTGTGGATCGTGCCGGCGATGTCTTCGAGCGTCGCGCCCATCTCGATTGCCAGGCCGACCTCGGCGATGGACTCGGAGGCCTCCGGGCCGACGATCTGTGCGCCCAGGACGAAGCCGGTCTCGTCGTCGGCGACGATCCGGACGAACCCCGCTTTCTCGTCGACCGTCAGCGCGCGGCCGTTGGCCCGCATCGGCATCTGGCCGACGACGGGGTCGAACCCGGCGTCGGCGGCTTCCGCTTCGGTCATGCCGACGGTCCCGATCTCCGGTTCGGTAAAGACCGCGGCCGGAATCGCCTGGTGGTCCAGTGCGGCCGGCTCGCCCGCGACGACCTCGGCGGCGACCTCGCCCTCGGCCATCGCCTTGTGGGCCAGCATCGGCTCGCCGGCCACGTCGCCGACGGCGAAGACGTGCTCGGCGTCGGTCCGGGCCTGCTCGTCCGTCGCCAGGAACCCGTCCTCGTCGGGTTCGATGCCAAGTTCGTCCAGTCCCAGCCCGTCAGTGACCGCCTGGCGACCGACTGCGACGAGTGCCTTCTCGGCGTCGAACCGCGTCAGATCGCCGTCTTCGTCCTCCGTGTGGACGACGATCTCCTCGCCCGCCTGCTCCCAGCTGTCGGCCGCCTCCCCGAAGTAGAAGTCGACGCCGATCTCCTCGGCCCGTTCCCGGACCAGCGTGGCAATATCGTCCTCGAAGCCCGGCAGTGCCTCGTCCAGCATCTCGACGACGGTCACCTCGCTGCCGAGCTTCTGGAACACCGTCGACAGCTCCATGCCGATGTAGCCCGCGCCGACGACCAGGAGCCGCTCGGGCAGCGACTCCAGTGCGAGTGCCTCCTTCGAGGAGAGGATCGGGTCGGCGTCGAACTCGAAGCCGGGGACCTGGATCGGGCGGCTCCCCGTGGCGACGATCGCGTGCTCGAACTCGACGGTCTCCGAGCCCTGTCCGTCGCCGCCGTGGGCGATCCGTGCGGTGTGCTCGCCGGTAAACGTCGCCTCGCCCTCGATCAGTTCCACGCCGGCCGACTTCGCCAGCGACTCGACGCCCCGCGTCAGCCGGGTGACGACGCCGTCTTTCCACTCGACCATCCCGGACAGGTCGACCGCCGGGTCGGCGTAGACGCCCATCTCCTCGGCCTGGCCGGCCCGGTGGGCCACGTCTGCCCCCGAGATCAGCGCCTTCGAGGGGATACAGCCGTGGTTGAGGCAGGTCCCTCCGTAGGCGTCTCGCTCGACGAGTGTGGTGTCGACGCCGAGCTGAGCGGCCCGGATGGCGGCCACGTACCCGCCCGGCCCGCCGCCGACGACCAGCAGTTCCGTTCCTGTCGTTACGTCTCCGACGACCATACCGATGCCTCACACGGCCGCCTGAAAAAGACGACTGTCCCCGGCCAGCCGTCGGCCGCCGTCGCTGGCGTCGACGGCCGTCGCTGTCAGTAGTCCGAAGCCTCATGTCTCTCAGTCCCCGACTCCGAGGCGATGAACGAGTCGATCGAGTCGAACATCACGACGCTGTCGGTCGACGGCGACGACGTCACCGTCCGATATCTCACTGCCGGTGACGGACCGCCACTGCTCTTCTTGCACGGGATCGGACTCGACGCGGCGGCGGTGTCCGGCCGGTACGCGCTGCCCGCACTGGCCGAGGAGTACACCGTCTACGCGCTCGATTTCCCGGGCCACGGCGAGAGCGAGAAGCCCCGCCGAACGTATACGACGGACTACTACGTAGACACACTGTCGGCGTTCGTCGACGAACTCGGTCTCGCCGGCGCGAGCGTCGTCGGCGTGTCGATGGGTGGTGCGGTCGCGCTCGGCCACGCGCTCGACGGCGGTCGCCCCGAGCGGCTGGTGCTCGTCGACAGCTACGGCCTCGGTGCCGACGCGTACTGGCGGACCGGTGCCAGTCTCGCCCTCCGGATCCCGTTCGCGGACAGCCTGCTCTGGGGGAGCATGGGAACGCGCGCGGCGGTCCGGACCAGCCTCCGGACGATGTCCGGGGCGACCCTGCCGGACGAACTGGTCGACGACGTGTACGAGACGATCTCACCGGCGACCATGCGGACGCTCCGGAGCTGGCAGCGCCACGAGTTCCAGGCCGACGGTCTCCGGACCGACTACACGGAACGGCTCTCGGAGCTCGACGTTCCGACGCTGCTCGTCCACGGCTCGGCGGACCCGCTGCTCCCGGTATCGTGGTCGCAACGAGCGAGTGAGCTGTTACCAGACGGGCAGTTCCTGGCGGCGGAGGGCTGTGGGCACTGGCCACACAGGGAACACCCAGAGCGGTTCAATCGAGCGGTAACGGCGTTTCTCTAGCTCTCGTCGGGCATCTCGTCGATGAGGACGACGGCCTCGCCGTCGATGACCACGTCGCCGTCGTCGACGACGCGGGTCGTCAGGCGGTACTGGTCGTCGCCCAGATCCTCGACGATCTCGATTTCGGCCGTCAGACGGTCGTCGATGCGGACCGGGTTGTGAAACTCCAGATCCTGCGAGAGATAGATCGTCAGCCCCGGCAGCCGCGCGAGGGCGGCGCTGATGAGTCCGCCGACGAGCGTGCCGTGCGCGATCCGGCCGCGGAATCGGGTCTGCTCGGCGAAGTCGTCGTCGAGGTGGAGGGGGTTCGTGTCGCCGCTGGCGGCCGCGAACTGCTTGACGTCGTTGTCGGAGATCCGCTTCGTGAACTCGACGCGATCACCGACCCCGAGCCGGTCGGGGTTGTCGGCGCTCAGTTCGACGTGCCACTCGGGGAGGTCCTCGTCGGCCTCGATGCGTTCTGCCGGGAGCGGCTTGCCGTCCCCGTCGTCGTCCGGTCGGACGCCGAACGCCGCGAACGCTGCCCGATTGGCCGCCACCACGCTGTTGAACATGTGTGAGGACGTTTCTGTCCACGTGTCCAACAGCGGGTTGTCGTGAGATTCAGAACTCATTGCTGGAAGAGCATTGGTTCCTCCGATATTAAAGGGTGGTGGTAGTCGCTGTTCGTCGTTCAGACGGCTCCTACCGCTCGACAACGGCGCATTTCCGCCCGCGAACCTCCGTCTCGTTGCCAGGTCGGTTGCCGTCTGATGACATCTGATGGTAGTCAGTGGTGATGAACGGAAGCTTTATGTCGTTGAAAGGAATAGAGTGTAGTACCCGATGACCGACGAGAACGATGTCACGATGTGGCCCCCGATGTTCAAGGGAATGCAGGAAGCGAGCGAGCAGGCGATCGAATCCCAGCAGGAGATGCTCCAGCAGATGATGTCTGCCGGCAGCAGCATGCCCGGCTTCGACATGAACCAGCTCGGTGCGATGAGCCAGATGGCGACGTTCAAGACCCGCGTCCAGAGCGGCGGACGCATCTCCATTCCCGACGCCGAGCGAGAGGCCCTCGACATCGAGGAAGGCGACATCGTCCAGACAGTCGTTCTCCCGGTCAAGCGGAACCGCACGGAGTAACCTATGAGCCAGTACACAACCCCAGTCACCACGGCGTTCGAGATGCAGCGCGCGACGATCGAGCAGAGCCAGAAGGCGCTCAAACAGAGCATCGAGTTCCAGAAGAACATGAACGAGGCCATGCTCGGCAGCCTCGACAGCCAGGAGTCGGCACAGCGACGCGGCGTCGAACTCGCACAGACGGCCGTCCACAACTACCTCGACACCGTCGAGTCGACGGTCCCCGGCGTCGCACCCACCGTCGAGGAGATCCGAACGACCGTCGACGAGCAGTACGAGTTCCTGCTGGAGAACCACGCCGAGGTCTTCGAGAACGTCGAAGCGGAGTTCCACGAGGGCGCGGAGACTTACGACGAGATGACCGGCGACGTCGTCGCGGCGCTCGACGAGCAGATCGACCTGCTCGTCGAGGCCCACGAGGACCTCGAAGACCAGTCCGTCGAGGCCGTCGAGCAGTGGGGCGACCAGCTCGAAGACCTCCAGGACCAGGTCGAAGAGGTCCAGGAACAGGTCCGCGAAGTCCAGGAACAGGCCGCCGACGCCGTCGAGGCCTAAACCGTCGCACCTTTTTGTTCTGCACATCAACAACTTACTATGAGTGACACGAACCAGATGCAAGACGAGTGGACGGAGATGGTCGAACAGATGAACGAGGCCGTCTCCGAGTCGGTCGAACAGAACATGAAGGCACAGGCCGCCTTCGTCGAGTCGTGGGCCGACGCGGTCGAGGACTCGATCCCCGAGGAGGAAAACGTCGCCGAGGGCATCCAGGGGTACAACCAGGCCTACGAGGAGTGGATGAACGCCGCCGAGAAGATGCTCGAACGCACCGGCGACGCCGCCCAGGGCGAGGACGTGGACCCGACGGAGTTCCGCGACATCTGGCTCTCGTCGGCCAACGACGCGTTCAAACACGTGATGGGCACCTCCGCGTTCGCCGCCGCCAACGGCCAGCTCGTCGAGACCATGATGGAGATGCGCCAGCAGGCCGACGACGTGGCTCAGGACTCGATCGCCCAGATGGGCTTCTCGACGCGTGAGGACGTCGAAGAGGTCGGCGAACGGCTCGTCGAGCTGGAGCGTCGCCAGCACGAGGTCGAACAGAAACTCGACCGCATCCTCGACCACCTCGAGGAATAACACATGACGCCCGCAAATCCCTTCACGGCAGCACTCGACTGGCAGCGCCAGTCCCTGGAGGCGATGACGGAGGCCACCGACCAGGCCAGCGTCGCGCCCGAACGCATCGAGACGATGCAGTCCGTCGAGGTCGGCGAGACGCCCAGCGACGTGGTGTACGAGGAGAACAAGCTCCAACTGCTCCACTACGACGCCGAGGCCGCCGGGATCGACGTCCCCGAGGAGGACAGAGAGGAGGTCCCGATCCTCATCATCTACGCGCTGATCAACCGCCCGTACATCCTCGATCTGCAGGAAGAGCGGTCGGTCGTGCGCCGCTTGCTGGAGGCGGGCCACGACGTGTACCTCATCGACTGGAACGAGCCCTCCCGGCTCGACCAACATCTGACGCTCGACGACTACGTCAACCGTTACATCGAGAACTGCGTCGACGAGGTCTGTGAGCGCTCGGGCCAGGACGCGATCAATATTCTGGGCTACTGCATGGGCGGAACGATGTCGGTCATCTACACGGCGCTGCACCCCGAGAAGGTCAACGCGCTGGGACTGATGGCCGCGGGACTCTGTTTCGACCAGACCGGCGGCGTCCTCGAAGAGTGGGGCTCCGACGAGTACTACGATCCCGAGGACGTGACCGAGACGTTCGGCAACGTCCCCTCGGAGATGCTCGACGTGGGCTTTGCCCTGATGGACCCCGTCGACAACTACGTCTCGAAGTACATCCGCCTGGCCGAGAACATCGAGAACGAAGGGTTCGTCCGGAACTTCGGCCGGATGGAGCAGTGGCTTTCCGACGGCGTCGACGTGGCCGGCGAGGCCTACGTCGAGTTCCTGGAGAAGATCTACCAGGACAACGACCTCTACAACAATCGACTGGAGATCGGCGGCGAACACGTCGACCTCGACGACATCGACATGCCGATGCTCCAGTTGATGGGGGAGTACGACCACCTCATCCCACCGGAGGCCTCCAAGCCGTTCAACGAGGTCGTCGGCTCCGAGGACGTGACCACGATGGAGTTCTCGACGGGCCACATCGGCCTCTCGGTCTCGTCGAGCACCCACGAGAACCTCTGGCCCGACGTGTGTGACTGGTACAAGGAACGCAACCGACAGGCCGAAGCGTCGGACGACGACAGCGACGAGGCCGTCCCGATCGACGTGGAGTCGCCGGCAGACGACGCTGCCGAGAGCGACGACGGGGAAGCGGCCCACGAGAGTGCCGCGGACGCTCCCGACGTGGCGTCTGTCGACGGGATCGGTCCGACCTACGCCGACCGCCTGCGCGAGGCCGGCATCGAGACCGTCGACGACCTCGCAGGGCACGACGCGGCCGAACTGGCCGAGATCGCCGAAACGACCGAGTCTCGGGTCCGGGACTGGCTCGACCAGCTGTAGCCGGACGCCTCGACCGGAACATCACTTTCCTTCGTGGGTATCGTCCGGCGGACCGCTTTTCACGGCCGGGTGTGAACTGGTTGATATGCTCGACGGACAGACCTGTCTGGTGACCGGCTCCTCTCGCGGGATCGGACGCGGGATCGCCACGGACGTGGCGGCCCACGGAGCGACCGTGGTCGTCAACTATCGCTCCTCGGAACGAGCGGCCGAGGCGGTCGTCGACGAGATCGAGGCCGACGGCGGCGAGGCGGTCGCCGTTCGGGGAGACGTGTCGTCGTACGACGCCGTCGAACGGATGCACACGAGGATCCACGACGCCGTCGGCCCGGTCGACGTGGTCGTCAACAACGCCGGGATCACGGTCGACCGGACCTTCGGGGAGATGACCCGCGAGGACTGGGAGGCCGTCATCGACGTGAACCTCGGCGGCGTGTTCAACGTCAGCCACTGCTTCTACGACGACATCTGCGAGGCCGAGGACGGCCGTCTGATCAACGTCTCCTCGGTCGTCGGCCAGCAGGGCAACTACGGGCAGGCCAACTACGCGGCGGCCAAGTCCGGCCTATTCGGGTTCACCCGGACGCTGGCCCTGGAGATGGCAGCCACCGGATCGACAGCCAACTGCGTCGCGCCGGGGTTCGTCGCGACGGACATGCTCGACGAGGTCCCCCAGCGCGTCCAGGAGCGGATCCTCCAGCGGATCCCGCTGGACCGGTTCGCAACGATCGAGGACATCGCCCCCGTCGTGCGCTTCCTCGCCAGCCCGGAGTCGCGCTACATGACCGGCCAGGTGATCGGCGTCAACGGCGGGATGGACTGGTAGCACCTCGACGGAACGATCACCGAATTTATTCGCCCCCGCGTGATAGGGACGGGCGATGCAACCGCTCCACGCGCGCTACCCGTTCCTGCAGTCGGCCCGCGACGCCGTCGAGGAAGCGGCGGTCGACCTGGGTGAGGTCGTCGCCACCGACGAGGTCGTCGTCGAGCGCGCCCGCGAGCGCGTCGAGTGGGCGATCACCGACGGGAGCGTGGGCGATCCCCACCGACGCACGCGCGTGGAACTGCTGTCGTACCCGGTCGCGCGCGTGCTCGTCTCGCTCGTGAACACGCCGGTCTGTACGCGCAAGTACGCCCAGGCCGAGGCCGAGGCCGCTCGCGAGCGGTTCGTCGAGGAGTTTACCGCCGAAGACACCTTTAGCTACGGCGACAGCGAGTCGTTGTCGCTGTCGGCGCTGCTCGCGGAGTTCGACCTCACCGCCGCCGTCCACGAGACCGCGGACCGCTACCGGATCGACGTGGGGACGTACCTCGAACTGGCGGCCGACCAGTGGGGCGACGAGTGGCGACTGGTCAACCGGACGCTGACCGACGGCGAGGTGCCGGTGACGACCGAAGAGCTCCACACGCTGCTCAAGCAGGCGATTCGCCACCGGATCGACGACGGCCTGCCCTTCGAGGTGCCGGACGCCATCGCGGACGAGCTCGACGCGGAAGTCGAGTCGATCCAGGCGACGCTGTCGGAGATGGATCTGACTCGCGAGATCGACACGGTCGTTCCCGACCTGTTCCCGCCCTGTATGCAGCATCTCCTCGACGCGGTCCAGAAGGGCGAGCACCTGGAGCACCACTCGCGGTTCGCGCTGGCGGCCTTCCTGACCTCGATCGGGATGACGACCGACGAGATCGTCGAGCTGTTCCAGGTCAACCCCGGCTTCGGCGAGGAAGCGACGCGCTATCAGGTCGATCACATCCGCGGTGACACGAGTCCCACGGAGTACTCGACACCCTCGTGTGCGACGATGCAGTCTTACGGCGACTGCAAGGGGAAAGACGACATCTGCGAGGACGAGATCAACGAGTCACATCCGCTGAACTACTACGAACACCGGCTCGACGAGACCGACGACGAGGAGGTCGAAGACTGGCGCGAGAACGAGGCCGACGACGACGACGGTGAGGCCTGACGACGCGTCCGACGGCGATCGGCGTTCAGAACTCCCGGCGCTCCAGGAAGAGGCCGGCCGCCAGCATGACCACGACGAACGCCGCGATGGCTGCTACGAGTGCGATGCCACCCTCCTGCGTGAGGTCGCCGTTCGCTCCGTAGTTCGTACTCACGACGATCGTACCGGCGATGAACAGCAAGACGGCGACGGCCGACAGCGCGATCTGCGTGACCGTCTCCCGATCGAGAGACATGCTCGTCCGTATCCCCGGGGCCGGCAAAAGCGCTTCGAAGCCCGCGCCACCGGGGTCACAGCTCCTTGACGACCGTCGCCGGATTGCCGGCCACGACCACGTCCGAGGGCACGTCGTCGGTGACGACGGCTCCGGCGGCCACGACCGCGCGGTCCCCGACGGTCACTCCCGGCGTCAGGACGGCCCGGCCGCCGATCCAGACGTGATCGCCGCCGGTCACGGGATCACCCATCTCCAGTCCGGCAGCACGTTCCTCGGCGTCCAGCGGGTGCGTCGCCGTGTAGGCGTGGACCCCGGGACCGAGCAGACAGTGCTCGCCGAACGTGATCTCACACACGTCCAGGAAGACGCAGTCGACGTTCGCGTAGAAATCGTCGCCGACGTGGACGTTGAAGCCGTAGTCACAGCCCAGCGGTGGCTCGACCGTCGCCTCCCCGACCGTCCCGAACAGTTCGTCGAGTAGTTCCCGACGGCGTTCCCGTGGGTCGGGCGGCGTCTCGTTGTACGCACTGGTCAGTTCGTCGGCTCGGCTGCGCCCCGCGACTATAGTAACAATTGAAACGATTTACACACCGATCGCAGTGCCGTCGTGCGATCGGGTGTGCATTGATTTTCAATGGCTACTATAGCTCCGGACCGCTGGGATCGTAGGCGTTCCCAGCGAGCATCTTCTCTAACTCCGACGGCATCAGTACTCGTCGTCCAGTCGACCCTCTCGCTCGTCGATCTCGTCTAAGATGTCCAGCGTCTTGCGAACGGACGCTCGGATCGCCTCGCTGCGGTTGACGAACTTCCCCTCGTCGCCGACGTGCTTGTCCAGGTCGTCCAGTAGCTCCGCGGGCACTTCCACGCTGATCTTGGGCATAGCTAGGGTAGGGACGCCGCCGCACATAAAAACGGGTTTCCGGCCCGGCCCACCACGAGCGTGTCGAGCGTCCCGCGTCGGCGGTCATACTGCCGGCAGCGTCAGTCTGCCGGCTCGGCACCCTCGGGTGCCCGTCTGCCACCGAGGGTGTAGAGCCACAGCACCCCGAGACCGACGAGGAAGGCGATCGTCACCGGGACCGAGACGAGGAACATCGTGAAGATGCCCTTCGGCGAGAACAGGGCTCCGGCGACGAACACCCCGAGCGTGACGGTTCGCCAGCGGTCCTGGACCGACTGGAAGGTGATGATGTTCCCGCGGTGGAACAGCAACATCGTCACCGGGATCTCGAACAGCAGTCCGATCCCGACCGTCAGCGCGAGCACGAGCCAGCCGAACTTGGCGACGCGGTAGGAGATGATCATCCCCGACTGGAGCACGTCGAAGGCCAGCCAGGAGATCACCGTCGGGGCGACGTAGGTGAACCCGACGAGGCTCCCGCCGACCATCGACGCGATGACGGTCCCGCTCCAGATCCCGAGCACGCCACGCTGACCGCCGACGAAGCCACGCTCTTTCAGCGCCGGCCAGGCGAAGTAGACGATCAGCGGTAACACCGACACCGCGCCCAGGATCGCGGAGAACTTCACGATGAAGATCAGGTGCTCGACCGGGTGGAGGTTGACGAACGTCACGTCGGCCCGCATCGACGGCGGGAGGTTGCTGACGAACGTGTTCCGGATGTCGCCGATGCCCCCGGAGTACAGGAAGACGAAGGCGGCCCCGGAGATCGCCATGAACGTGCCGACGAACCAGATCGCCTTCGAGGTCAGCGAGTCGAGGATGAAGGCGATGTCGTGGTAGTAGCCGCCGATGTCGTCCTCGGTGGTCTCCTCCTCGGTGAAGGCGTTCATCACGCCGGCCGTCGTCGAGGTGACCACGTCGGCGTCGTCCTCGTCGTCGTCCTCGGCCGCTTCGCCCGTGCCAGCCATCGTGTCCTGGGCGAAGTCCCAGCGTCCCAGGATCGCCTCGGCCTTGTCCGGGTTCCCGTCGTCCATCGCCGACTGGGCCAGTTCGAGCGCTTCCTGCTCTTCCATCTCTTGGAACCGCTGGACCGGCGCGCTCCGGACGGCACCGGCGCTCAGCGGTTCGATGTCGATGGCCGTCGGATCGCCGTAGTTGCCCGCTTCGGCGGCCGCCACGTCGAGGGCCTGGATCATGTAGTAGTACAGGACGACGACCGCAGCCACCAGTCCGAACACGGCTGCGATGGCGATCGCGGTCGTCTCCGTTCCCAGTCCGAGCAGGTCCGGGCGAGCGACATCGCCGGTGAGCCGGTCGGAGGGGAACCACGCGGCGAACGCCCGGATGTACTGGAACGCGGGCGTCGCCAGCAGGTAGTACACCACGCCGCCGGCCACGACCGCCCCGGCGGCGAGCTTGTTCCAGCGCGTGCGTGCGACGCTCTTCGCACCGACTTCCTCGCCGGCCCGCTTTGTCAACACCAGTATCTTCGAGATACCGAGGCTGACGACGTACAGCCCGACGAGCGGCAGCGCCCACATCACCTGCGTGAACGGGTCCGGCGGCGAGAACAGCGCACCGAACCCGAAGATCAGGACCACCGCGACCCGCCAGCGGTCGCGGAACGTCTCGTAGGGGACGATGCCGGTGTAGCTCAGCGCACTCATAAACAGCGGGAGCTGGGCCGCCAATCCGAACGAGAAGCCAAGCAGCGCGACGAACCCGACCCACTTCGTGATCGAGTAGTCCGGTCGGAAGCCGGCGGCGTCGGCGTTTTCCGCCAGGAAGTCGAACATCAGCGGGAAAAAGAGGTTATAGGAGTAGAGGATCCCGCCGACGAACAGGCCGATAGCGATCAACAGCAGACTCCAGAGCTTCCACAGTGGCACCCTGTCGGCGGGCCACAGATCGCGTTCGCGCAGCGCGTCGCGGCTGTAGTAGATCAGGAAGGGGAGCGCGAGGAGGATGCCGATGACCGCCCCGATTTTCACCTGCAAGAGGATCACGTCGAAGGGCGTGACGGCGACGATGTCGGCCTCTTCGGCGGTCCGTTCGATCATGTCCGCCTTCAACCGATCCCACAGGAACTCCTGGAGCGCGTAGATCGTTCCGACGAGGCCGACGACCCAGACGATGAACACCTTCTGGAGGTGTTTTTGCGCGGCTCTGAGCATCGAGCCCATCGTCTCGCGGCCGCTCTGGACCGACCGCATCGTGTCTTCGTCGAGCCCCGTAGACATCTGGTCGGAGACTTGCCGACTCTGCGTTATCAATTTGTTCATCGCGCGAACGCTCCCGCCGGGACTGCGAAAAGAAAGTTTACAACAACGAGCAGCCAAGGGGGCCACAGATGGGCGACCGCGACGGCGACGACGAGCGAGCCAGCGAGGAGCCGGGCGACTCCCACTCGGAGGAGTCCCCGGCCGACGAGCAGCAGGTACCCTCGTCGACCGCCGTCGACGCGAAAGCCGACGACGCGTCCGACGCGACGGAGGACTCGGTGGAGGACTCGGCGGACCACCCGGAAGACGAAGACGGAGCCCCCGACTCGGACGACGATCCACAGGAGTGGTGGAAAGACCACGACCCAGAGAACGAAGTCGACGAGTCCGGCGACGACGAGGAGCTGTCGCCGGCCGCCCGCCGAGATCAGACGCAGGCACGCGGCGACGCCCGCCGGGCCGACGAGGCCGACGACTCGTCGGACGCCGACGATTCCGAGGACAGTGGGGCGGACGCAGACGACTCGTCGGACGCCGACGACGGTGATGCCGACGACTCGGAGGAGCCAAAGCAGGTCCACGCTCCCGGACCGACGCCGAAGGGGGGCGGTACTGCCGCCAGTGCGACGGCGCGGCCGACGCGCGATCGCGAACCGCCGTCGCCGCCGGACGACGTCGGGCCGTCGACGGCTCCCGACGACGAGGAGATGCCCCTGACCGAACACGTCGAGGAGATGGCGCTGCGGTTCCTGGCGGTCGGGCTCGTCATGTTCGGCGTCGCCGGGATCGTCGTGTTCTACGCCAACGACCTGATCAACTTCCTGTGGTACTCGTTCCTGGGCGATCCGGCGCTCTGTCCCGGCCCGGACTGCGGTGTCAAGCCCCGCGTCTACCACCCGCTCTCGCTGGTGCTCGCGCGTCTGAAGGTGTCGACGCTGGTCGGGCTGATCATCGCACTGCCGGTGGGCGTCTACCAAACCTATCGGTTCATGCGCCCCGGCCTCTACCCCCGCGAGCGACGCTACTACCTCGCGGCCGTGCCCACGAGCCTCGTGCTGGCCGTCGTCGGCGTCGGATTCGCGTACTTCGCCGTGCTCCCCTCGCTCTTTGCCTACTTCACGGAGTACAGCGAACAGGCGGCGACGACGGCGTTCGGGCTGACCGAGACGTTCAATCTCATGGTCCTGATGCTCGGGTTCTTCGCGCTGGTCTTCCAGATCCCGCTGCTGGTGATGCTGGCGATCATGATGGGCGTGACGACCCGCCAGTGGCTCGAAGACCGCCGGCTGTACTTCTGGGGTGGCTTCGCCGCCGTCGCCTTCCTCTTTAGCCCGGACCCGACCGGGATGGCACCGCTGATCGTCGCGGTGACGATGATCGTCCTGTTCGAGGGGACGCTGACCCTGCTTCGCTGGACCGGCACCGGTTCGCCGATCCCGACGGCCGAGGAGGCCGCAGACCGCCGGCCGGCCGCCTACCTCGCCGCGGCGCTGGGCGGTTACGTCGCCAGTAGCGGCCCGATCCCGCCGGGCTACTACGACGCGCTGCCACAGGTCGTGATCGACCAACTCGCGAGTTCGGGTGGGCCGATCGCGACACCGGCGATCATCGCGGGTGCGCTGATCGCGCTGTTCGAGATCGGAGCCTTCCTGCTCAGGCGCTACGGCCGCTCGCGGCGGGCGCTCAAGGCACGCCTCGCGGTCGAAGATGCCCGGATCCCCGTCTGGCTCGGTGCGGTCGTCGTCGGCTACTTCGGGAGCCCGACGCCGACGCTCGTCACCGCCGCTCGCGATCTGGCCCTGTCGCCGACGCGGGCGGCGCTGGTCGGTGTCGGACTGGTGGTCCTGTACGAACTGTTCGTCGCCGTGCTTCGCTGGCGTGAGGGCGACGACGACGCCCAGACGCCGACGACGGACGAGGCCTAGGCGTCTTCGAGCGACGAGATTCTGGACACTTCGAACCGCGTCCCGGACGATTCTCCCGCCGACTGCTGGTCCGTGACCGCGATCGACCAGCCGTGCGCGTCGACGATCTCGGCGACGATCGCCAGCCCGAACCCAGTTCCCGTGTCGCTGGTCGTGTACCCCCGCTCGAAGATCCGGTCGCGATCGGCCGGGCCGATCCCGTCGCCGTCGTCGGCGACGTAGAAGCCGTCGCCCTCGGGGAGGAGCCCGACCGTGACGGTCACGTCGTCTGCGGCGTGATCGACGGCGTTGACGAAGAGATTCGAGAGCAACCGGTCGAGCCGTCCGGGCGTGGTGGTGAGAGTCGCGTCGGCACGGACCCGAAGTCGTGCCCCGCCGGTGTCGATGCCCCGCCAGGCGTCTTCACACACCGACGCCAGCGACACCCGCTGGGGCTCGTCGACGGTGTCGCCCTGTCGCGCCAGGGTCAGGAGGTCGTCGATCAGACGCTGCATCCGCTCGTGAGCGTCTGCGAGCCGATCGAGGTGGGACTCGTCGCCGGTCTCTCTGTACAGTTCGAGCTGCGTGATCGCGAGCTGGATCGGCGTCTGGAGGTCGTGTGAGATGCTGCTGGTGAGCGTGTCGAGCCGCTCGCTCTGGCGTCGCAGTTCTCCACGGCCGTCGACCGCTTCGGGACTGCCGTCGACGAGCGCGTCGACGTGGTCGGCGAGCGCCGCCGTGGGATCCCCGTCGACGGCGACGCACTCGTCGACGACGCCGTCCGGGAGGTCGCTGGTCTCGGCGGCCAGCACCGTCACGGGGGCGTCTGCCAGGCGTGTCGCGTCTACTTCGCCGACGGGATCGACGACCACGACGGACGTACGGGGGTCGTCGAGAACGCGTTCGTCGGGTGTCTCCACTGCGAGCACCGACCCGGTGACGGCACGCTCGAAGGCGAGACCTCGCTCCTGTGGACCGACGTAGACGACCGGGGGCATATCCTGTCCGAGGTGACGCCGGTGCTAAATGATTGGCGTTTTAATCTCGCATTTCTCTTGTAGGAAATATAAATGGCCCGGCGGAGCCGCCTCACTCTCCGGTCGGGTACTCAGTCGAGAACACGTCTTCGACGACAGCGTCGTCCTCGGGGTCGTCGTCGGGGCTCACGCTCCCGGTCTGGTAGCCGTGGAGATCCAGCGTCACGTGGTCGAAACCGAGATCAGCGACGTGGTCGCGGGCGGCCCGGACGAAGTCGGGATCCAGCGCCACGTCGAGTTCGTCTTCGCCGACCTCGATGCGAGCGAGCCCGTCGTGGTCACGCACGCGGAACTGCTCGAAGCCCCACGTTCGCAGGAGCTGCTCGGCCTTCTCGACGCGAGAGAGCCGGTCCTCGGTCACTTCCAGTCCCGTGGGGATCCGGGAGGAGAGACAGGCCATCGAGGGCTTGTCGGCAACGGACAGGTCGTACTCGCGAGCGATCTCGCGGACCTCCTCTTTGGTGATGTCGTGTTCCAGCAGCGGCGAGTAGGCGTTCAACTCCTCGACGGCCCGGAGGCCGGGACGGTGCCCCTCGCCGGGGTCCGAGGCGTTGGTGCCGTCACAGACCACGTCGATGCCCAGCCGGCGGGCCTCGTCGTACATCGCCGAGAGGCGCATCGAACGGCAGTGATAACACCGTTCGTCGTCGTTGGCGACGAACGCCTCGCTGTCGAGTTCGCTGAACTCGACGATCTCGTGGCGGATGCCGATCTCGTCGGCGACGCGGTTGGCGTCGACAAGCTCGGCTTCGGGGAGCGTCTCGCTCTTTGCGGTACAGGCGACGGCGTCGTCGCCCAGCGCGTCGTGGGCGAGTGCGGCGACGACGCTGGAGTCGACGCCACCCGAGAAGGCGATCAAGACGCCCTCTCGGTCGGCCAGATCGGCCCGTGCGGCGTCGAGCTTGGTCTCGACGGCAGTCATGCACCGTCGTTCGGTGCGGACGGCCAAAAGCCCGTTGCGTTAGCCGTTCACAGGGTCGATCGCTGACACGATCGAAGGCGGCTCCGCTGACGCTTCGGTGGGACTCTCACGGCGGCGGATGAGACGCTCGCTTCGGTCGCCAAGACGCCGACCGACCGGACCGACTCATTTATGAGCGACCACACCACCTATGGGAGCGTGCGCGTCGAGAACAGTTTCATCGGGGTCCGCGGTGTCGGCGAGCAGACCGAACGAACTCTGTGGGAGTCCGGAATCACCCACTGGGACGACTTCGAGCCCAGCACCGTCGGACAGAAGACCGGCGAACGCATCGAGACGTTCATCGACGAGGGCCGAGGGCGACTGGCCGACGACGACGTGGCCTACTTCGACGAGCAGTTCCCCTCCGGCGAGCGCTGGCGGGTGTACGAGACGTTCGCCGAGCGGGCCTGTTTCTTCGACATCGAGACTACCGGGTTGGACCAGCAACGCAATCAGGTGACGACGGTGAGTTTCCACCAGGGCGGCGACACCGAGACGCTCGTGGCCGGCGACGACCTGACTGCCGAGGCGCTGTCGGCGACGGTCGGCGACGCCGACCTGCTGGTGACGTTCAACGGCAAGCGCTTCGACGTGCCCTTCCTCGAAGCCAACTTCGACGTGGATCTGGACCTGCCCCACCTCGACCTGCTGTACACCTGCAAGCAACTGGGCCTCAGCGGCGGGCTCAAACAGATCGAGCAGGACATCGGCATCGAGCGTGACCGACCCGACATCTCCGGGCAGGACGCCGTCCGCCTGTGGAAGGAACACGAGCGCGGCGAGGACGGGTCCCTGGAGACGCTGATCAGCTACAACCGCGAGGACGCCGTCAACCTCCGGACGCTGGCCGATCGGGTGACGACCCGTCTCGACGAGCGAGTGTTCGTCGACCCGGCCAGCCAGTAGCGCCACCCCTCTATTTCGAGTGCAGAACCCATCGACCCAAATCGAGTGCCATCTGTCTCTGCGGGGATGGTGGACTGGTCCAGTCGACGCCCTCTCGTACCGAACTCGCAGCCGTCTCATACTGCCGGCTGTACGTCTGTCCAACAGCCGGCAGTATCACGCTGGCTCTGGCTGGGCTCCCTTCTGGCGCGGGCGCAACACGTGGACGCGGCCGGCCACCAGCCCCAGCAACAGACCGGTGAAGTGTGCGACGAGCGCGACCTGTGGCCGGGCCGTGGCCAGCGTGACGACGACCGCGATCGCCGCGAAGGCCGCCAGTTGCAGTCGCGGGCTGAGCTGAATCGTACCGACGACGCGATCCGTGAGTCGGTTGCTGGTCAGCAGGTACCCCGCCAGTGCGAAGACTGCCCCGCTCCCGCCCAGTACGCTCACCTGGCCCGCGCCGCCAAGCACCGCACCCACCAGCGGCGCGAGCCACACCTCGGCGAGCCCCGAGAGCGCCCCCGCGACCACGAAGAAGGCGTGAAAGCGGGCCGGCGTCGTCTGGCGTTCCAGCAAGATTCCGACGACCGCCAGCGCGACCGCGTTCGCGACCAGGTGCGAGACGCCGCTGTGGGCGTAGACGCTCGTCACGACCGTCCACGGGTTGTGGGTCACCGGCGTCGTCAGCACGAACAGCGACTGCATCGCGACGCCACCCGCGACCAGCGACACGAGTTCCTGACAGAGAAACACCGCGAGGAACACGGCCAGGGTCATCACCGTCGGACTCCCCAGAAGTCGTCGTCGCATTACAGTCCGTACGGACCGTTGGCACAAAAAATCGCGGTCTGGACGGGGGTCGTCCCAGACGTACAGCCGCGGTATCAGAGCCGTTCGAGGACGGCCTCGGGATCGTACTGCAGGGTGAGTTCCCGCGAGCGCCCGCGGCCGTCGACGTTGGTGTAGGTGGCCTCGATGACGCCCAGCTGGTCGAGCTTGTTGATGATCTCGGAGTAGCGGGTGTAGCCCAGGTCGGTCTGGTCGTTGAAGGCGTCGTAGATCTCGCCGGCCCGCTGGCCGTCGTGCTGGGCGATCACCTCCGCGAGTGCGGCCTCCGACTCCGACAGTTCCCGCAGCCGTCGCGAGAGATGGACGTACTTGGACTTGTCGTAGGCGTCTTCCACGTCCTCGCGCTCGACGGTGCGGGACGCTCGCATCTCCGCGTTCATCCCCGCTCGGCGGAGCAGGTCGATTCCCACACGGAGGTCCCCGCCCTGCTTGGCGGTGAGTTCGGCCACGCGGTCGAGCACCGTCGTGTCGACGACGCCGTCGTGGAACCCGCGGTCGGCCCGCTCTCGCAGGATGCCGACGATCTCGGGCTCGTCGTACCTGTTGAAGTAGATCTCTTCGGGTCGGAAGACGCTCTGGACGCGCGTATCGAGCGCGTCGATCACGTCCAGATCGAGGTCCGAGGAGATGCAGATGACGCCGATCTTGGCCCCAGAGTGAGCCTCGTGGGCGCGCAACAGCGAGTATAGCGTGTCGCTGGCTTCGGACTCGTAGAAGAGGTAGTTCACGTCGTCGAGTGCCACCACCAGCACCTCCTCGCGCTCGACGAGGCGGTCGGTGATCTGGGAGAACAGCTTCTTGAAGGAGATGCCGGAGGAGGGGGGCTCGTAGTCGAATATCTCGGCGAACAGCCGCGAGAAGACGGCGTAGCGCGTCGAATCGACCTGACAGTTGACCCGCACCGCCTGCACGTCGGTCTGGGCGGTGAGTTCGTCGAAGAGGATCTGGGTCGCCGTCGTCTTGCCGGTGCCGGGCGGTCCGCGAGCGATGACGTTCAGCGGGCGAGAGCCACGCACGGCGGGCCTGAGCGCGTACTTCAGGTTCTCCATCTGGCTCTCCCGGTGTTCGAACGTCTGAGGGACGTAGTCGATCTCGAAGACGTGCTCGTCCCGAAAGACGGACTCGTCCCAGGAGAGCATCCCCTCCTCCGGGTCGTCGCTCATCACTTTCACCGCGGTCCGCGCGCCACTTAACGATTCCCCAGGGTGGCGAAACTGTAACTGCGGCGCTCCTCCCGTGATATTCGGGGAGTCGGCAGCAACCCTTCTCTGTGATCTATAGTAACAATTGAAACGATCTACATACTGATCGCACTGCTGTCGTGCGATCGAGTGTGTACTGAATTTCAATGGCTACTATAGTGGTTTCAAGACCAATTACCACGCATTTTTATGCCGTGTCTGTCCTACTATCATGGACAGGCGGCTAGAGCCCGTCAAACATAGATGATTGTCTCCGCTCTCACGACCCTGACATTCCTGCTGGGCTGTGTAGCCCTCGTTGCGATCATCTGGTACTTCACCAGCTATATCCTGAATCGAGAGGACGATTCGTTAGAGGGCATTGGGATCATGCTTCTGGTGCTCGCATATTCGCTCACCAATCAGGCGTATCAGCAGGTTGTGACTGTCGACGACACAACTATGGGCGTGCTTGATTTCGTCGGTGTCGCGTGTCTCGTCGTCGGCGTCGGTGTTCTCGTGCGACTGCGCTGGCGTCGGTCGTCCGCGTGACCAGCCAGCACGTCTTTGCCCTGCACTGTATCGAGCGATACTACTGGAACACTTACCCAACAACCACACCGATCATTGGTGGCTCACCCTCGCACCGCGCTACTCCTCGACGACGACCGTCCCGACCATCCCGTTTGCCACGTGGGGCGTGCAGATGTAGTCGTACGTGCCCGGGACCTCGAAGGTGTGCTCGAAGGTCTCGCCTTCCTGGCGGGTCTCGTAGCTGTTGCCCGCCTCGTAGCTGGCGAACGGTTCGGCACCCTCCGGAAGGGAGGCGCTGTCCCACCCGTCGGGCCGACAGCTGACGTTGTGGTTCGGGCTCTGGAACCGCCAGGTGACCGTCGTGCCCGCCGAGACGGTCAGCGGGTCGGGCTGGAAGACGTACCTGCCGTTCGGGCCGACCAGCACCTCGTCGTCGCCGGGCGTGGCCGTTTCCGAGTCGCCGCTGCTGGCACAGCCGGCCAGAGCGCCGGTCGCGGTCACGCCGGTCACGCGGAGGAACGTGCGTCGTCGCATTGTCGAACCACAGTGACGGAGGACCAAAGAGGATTCGCTACTCGAACTTCCCGAGTAAGTCGCCGTAAAAGTCGCTCTCGCTGTCGTCTGCCAGCTTCTCGACGATCAGCTCCGGCGTCGACCGGGCGAGCTGGCCCTTCACGGGCGAGCGATTGACCCGGAGTTCGCCGTCGACCAGTCCCTCGGCCTGAATCCCGTCGACGGTCAAATCGGCGTCGGCGGCGTCGATGATGTCGCCCGCGAGGTGAGAGACGAACACGCCCGTCGCGTCGCGCTCTGCCAGCGCTTCGAGGATGCCGGCGACGATCGTCGCCGCCGCGCCGGGTTCCGTGATCGACTCCAGTTCGTCGACCAGCACCATCACGCGGTCGGCGCGAGTGGCTTCCGGACTCTCGTCGACGCCCGCTACCAGCGCGCCGAAATCCCGCAGCGTCGCCTCGAAGGCCCCCGCGTCCAGCGTCCCCTGGGTCTTGGCGTGGTAGTGGAGTTCTCGCACCCGGCCGATCCGGGCGGACTCGGCCGGGACGGGCAGGCCCATGTGGGCAAGCGTCGTCACCAGCGCCACCAGGTCCAGCGTCGAGGTCTTCCCGCCGCTGTTGACCCCCGACAGCAGCGCCACGCCGTCGACGCGGTAGTCGACCGGTTCGACGGCTTCGAAGGGCACGTCCAGCAGCGGCGAGCGCCCGCCCTCGATGGCGAAGCCGGGATCGTCCGCGCCGTCTCGGGGCTCGCTCCCGTCCGACCGCTCCGAGGCGCTCCGTCCCTCGGGCTCTACCCCGCCGACCACGGGCATCGTACAGTCGAAGTCGGCGGCGAACCGGGCGATCGCGAGCTCGACGTCCAGTTCGAGCGCGGTCTCGACGAGGCTCTCGGCGGCCCCGCGCATCTCGGCGAGATCGTCGGCCAGCTCTCGTTTCAGTCGCGTGGCGCGCTGGTCCCGTGCGGCGGTCAGCTCCTCGCGCAGGCGCGAGACGGCCTCCTCGTTGTGTTCGACGGGGTAGGTCGGGTCGTCGGGGAAGGCCCGCCGTGCGACCGCCTCGGTGTCTGTCAGCCCCAGCGTCTCGATCAGGCGGTCGCGAGCCTTCGAGATGGCGGCATCGTACTCGTCGGCCAGCTCTCTGGAGAGCAGCGAGTCCACCCCGGCCCCTCGCTCGACGAGCGAGAGCAGGTCTGTCCCCTCGATGGTCACGTCTCGCTCTTCGATGGCCGCCCGGAGGTGGTCGTTGGCGGCGGATTCGGCCGTCGAGACCGCCGCATCGAGATCGTCGACGGCGACGGTCAGGCGATCGAGTTCGTCGTCGCCCCGCACGCTGCCGTCTTCGGCGAGCCGGTCCAGCGCGCTCTCCAGGGCGTCCAGATCACAGGGGGAATCGAGGTCGGCCACGCGGTGTACTGCGACGGCCGCCCGGATTCGGTCCCGGTTGCGCGTGAAAAACGCCAGCGGGCGCTCGGGGACCACGTCGGCCGGGTTCTCCAGTGCGTCGGGCTGGACGCGCACGTCGCCCTCCACGTCGAGGCCGGCGAAGGACTCGTCGAGGGCGACGACGGTCGCGTAGCTGCGACCCAGCTCTGCGAGCTGTCTGGCGTCGTCGACCACCTCGACGGTGACTTCCGGGATCGCCGCCTGTGCCTCGGCGTAGCGCTCGGCGTCGGTCGTCGCCAGACACCGGTCTCGGACGCGCACGTCGCTCGGGTCGGCGAGCGGTTCGACGCCCGCCAGGGCTTCGAGGACGGCGTCGTCCGGCTCTCGCTCCATCGCCGCTCGGGCTCGCTCCCGGACGCTCTCGATGCGTTCGGGGACGCCGCTGGGATAGATCGTCTCCAGACGCTTCCGGGCGTAGTCGGTGACGGTCCGGTCCTGTATCAGTCCCAGCGCATCGCGGTAAATCTCGCGTGCGCGACTGGTCGCGGCCCACCCGCCGGGGTCGTCGTGTTCGTCTCGGATGGCCGCTCGCGCGATTCGGGCGGCCCGTCCCTCGCTGATCCCCGGGGCCTGGGCCAGCGTCGCCACGTCGCCCTCGCGCAGCGCCCGCTCGGGGTCGTCGAGTTCGGCCAGTGCCGCCGCCGTCTTCTCCCCAACGCCGGAGACCGATTCGAGCTCCATCTACCCGATTGCTGCACCCCGGCGGAAAAAAGTCTCCCGCTCGTCGCGATCCCAACGGATTTGCCGACAGCGGTCGACCGAGCGGACATGACGGAGTATCTCGTCGCCACGTCGTCCGTCCACGTCACGGCCGCTGCCGCCGACTACCTCCGGGAGCGCCTCGATCCGGCGACCGACGAGGTCGTCGTCGTGGCGGTCCGCGAGGCCGCCAGTCCCGACCGCGACGCCGGTGACGCGGCCAACGTCGCCCGGTCGCGACTGGCCGCCGTCGCGCCGACGGTCGAGACCCCCGACGGCGATCCGACCGAGACGCTGCTCGATGCCATCGAACGGCGAGCGCCCGACGTGGTCCTGGCTGGGCCGAACCGGGGCGTCGAGGGAGCCGAGGGCGTTGGCTCGACCCTCCGGGCGCTCCTCGAACGAGCGGCGTGTCCGGTCGTCGTCGTCCCGCTGCCCGAACGCTGAGTGGTGTCGGGACGGCCGTTTTAACACTGGGGACGGAGAAGGCGATTGCATGTCCGCCTCGGAACTGGCCCAACGAGTGCGAGAGGCACTGTCGGTCGACGGCGACGAGTTCGAGGCCCGCGCCGCCGAAGAGGCCGAGTGGCTCAAAGCGGAGGTCCGCGACGGCACCTTCGACAACACCGAAGCGATCGTCGGACTGGAGCTGGAACTGTACGCCGTCGACGACCGGACCGACGCACTCCAGCGCGTGCCCCGAAACCTCCTGGAGCTGATCGGCTTCGAGAAGGAACTGGGGCTGCACAACGCCGAGATGCAGACCAGTCCCCAGCCGCTCAACGAACACGGACTGGAGGCCCAGCTCGCCGAGCTGCGGGCCAACCTCGCGCCCGCGCTCGAACAGACACACACGGAAAACATCCAGCTGGTCTCCGACGGGATGTGGACGGTCCCGCCCAACGGCGAGACCGCGAGTGGCTACCTCTGTGACTCCGTCGAGGAGCAGGGGATCCGCATCGCGACCAACATGTCCGCAGCGGTGCGCTACCACGCGATGGCGAACACGGACTACCCCTCCGGGATGGCCCTGGACGCGCCCAACGTCTCGCTGCAGGCCGACACCGTGATGCCCGAGAGCCTCATCACCTCCATCCAGCCCCACTACCAGATCCCGCACGCGCCGGATCTCCCGGAGTACTTCCGGTACGCGCTGCGGATCGCCGGCCCGCTGGTCGCGCTGGGCGTCAACTCGCCGTTCTTCCCCCCGGATCTCTACGACGACGTGCCCGACAGCCGGATCGTCGACGAGGCCCACATGGAACACCGGATCGGCGTCTTCGAGTCCGTGCTGAACCCGCGGGAGGACGAACGGACGAGCCGCGATGGTGCCGGGGCCGACGCCCAGGCGAAAGTCCGCTTCCCGAAGGACTTCGAGACCGTCGAGGCGGCCATCGACGACGTGGTCGCCGACACCACGATCGTCCCCATGGCGGCCTCGACTGGCGAGCGCTTCGACGACGCCTTCGCACACCTTCGACACAAACACGGCTCGTACTGGCGGTGGGTTCGGCCGGTGTTCGACGGCCCGACGCGGTCGGCCGCCAACGCCCGCATCGAGTTTCGGCCCCTGTCCGGGCAACCGACCGTCAGCGACGCCGTCGCCTTCCAGGCCGTGTTTGCCGGCCTGATGAAGAGCCTCTCCCGGCTGGAACACCCCGTACGCTCGCTGGAGTGGGAGACGGCCGAGGAGAACTTCTACGCGGCCGCTCGCGATGGGTTGCGGGCCGACTTCGAGTGGATCACTGCCGACGGCACCGAGACCAGCGCCGTCGACGAGATCTACGGCGAGCTGTTCGAACTCGCCCGCGAGGGACTGGAGGGACGGGGGCTCTCGACGGAGCAGGCCCTCGGGTACATCCAGCCGCTCAAGGAGCGGGTCGACCGGCGGCTCACTCCCGCCCGCTGGAAACACGAACAGGTCCAGACGGCCGTCGACGAGGGCGTCCCGCTGGCGGAGGCTATCTGGGGGATGCAGTCGCGCTACGTCGACCGCCAGTCCGAGACCCTGCTCGACGGGAGCTTCACCGACTGGCTGTAAACGTCTGTCCGGCTCGGACCGTCTCCAGGGCGTAGAGCCCGATCGCCAGCAGCACGATGGTCCCGCCGACTGCGATGCCGCCGAGATACGCGACGGTCACGCCTCCGACGACGGCCACCTGTGCCGCGACGACGCTCCGAGCGAGTGCATCGACGAAGCTCCGGGCTCGTGGCGTCGCGGTCGCGACGGGGACGACGAGCATCGCAGCCACGAGGATGATCCCGAGAATCTGCATCGCGGCGACGACCACGACGGCTGTCAACACGACCAGCAGCTGATTGAATCGCCGCACGTCGAGACCGGCGATCCGGGCGGCAGTCTCGTCGACGGTCACCGCGAGCAGCGGGCGGTACGCAAGGGTGACGACGGCGACGACGAGGGCCGTCAGCGAGATCAGCAGTGCCGCGTTTGGCCGTGTCACCGTTGCCAGCGATCCGAACAGGTACTGCTTGATGCCGACCGACAGTCCGCCACCGGTGGCGCTGATCAACACCGTCCCGAGTGCGAACCCGCCCGCGAGGACGATCGCCATCGACACGTCGCCGCTCGTTTCGGTGCGTGCTGTGAGCGTCTCGATGACGAGGGCCGCGACGACGGCTACGACGAGCGCGGCGACGTATGGCGAGACCGGGAGCCCGGTGACGGAGCCGACCAGTAGTCCGACGGCGACCCCGGCGAAGGCGGTGTGTGCCAGTGCGTCACCGATCATCGCCATTCGTCGGTGAACGAGGAAGCTACCGACCAGCGGCGCTGCGACGCCGATACAGACGGCTGTGACCAGCGCCCGCTGCATGAACGGGTAACACAGCAGTTCGATCCCGAGCGGTGCCCCGACGCCGCAGGCGACGGTGTCGACTGTCTCGAACAGCGCCGCTGGTTGGAGCTGTGCGACGCCAGCCAGGAACACCGACGCCACGACGACCGTGGCCGTTCTGCTGGCGCTCATGCGTGGTCGTGTCGCAATACGCGCTGGTTGTCGCCGTAGGCTCGCTCGAACCCGCCGCTGTCGTCCAGTTCTTCGGGTGGCCCGTGGAAGTGGAGTCGCCGGTTCAGGCAGGCGATCCGCGTCGCGTACTCCGTGACGACACCGATGTCGTGCTCGACGAGCACGATCGTCATCCCGTCCGCGTTCAGCTCGTGAAGCAGGCCGTAGAACGCTTCGCGTGCCGTCGCGTCGATCCCGACCGTCGGCTCGTCGAGGACGAGGAGATCGGCCGCGGCTGCGAGTGTCCGCGCGATGAACGCACGCTGGCGCTGTCCACCCGAGAGCCGGTCGAGCCGATCGGTAGCGAGGTCCTCGATCCCGACTCGCTCCATCGCTCGCCGGACGGCCGCTCGGTCGTCCGCGTCGAGCCCGCCGAAACGACAGTCTCGGCCCGTCTCGACGAGCTCTGTGACCGTCAGTGGCACGCCGCTGGCGGTTGCGGTCACGTCCTGCTGGACGTAGCCGACGCGGCCGGCGGCGTCGGCGGCGGGCTCTCCGAACAGGCGCACCGTCCCCGCGTCCGGTTCGCGCAGCCCCAGCAACAGCTCGACGAGCGTACTCTTGCCGGAGCCGTTCGGGCCGAGAATACCCAGAAACTCGCCGCGCTCGACCCGGAGACTCACCGACTCGACGACCGATGTCGCTCCGTAGCCGAAGCTCACGTCGTCCAGCCGAGCGGCCGTCATCGTGACCCCAGTGCCGTCTCCAGGGTCGGCAGGTTCACCTCAGACATGATCTGCTCGTAGCCCCAGCCCCGATCGGCCCACTCGCTGTGGCGTCCCGGCAACGCGGTGATCGGGAGTCGCTCGCGTGCCGACGTGTCGGAGACGATACCCGCTGCTGCCTGCTCTGACTCCATCACCGGCGCGAGCACGTGGTCGAGATCGTGGTCGCTGATGACGCGTTCGGCTCGCCGCAGGTCGTCGCTCGTCGGCGAGTCGTCGGGCGAGAGCCCCGACAGTGCCACGACATCGAACCCGTATCGACGGCCGAGATACTGGAACGCGTTGTGGCCCGCGACGAGGACCGTCTCGCGCTCCCGATCGGACAGCGCCGTCTCGAACGTCTCGTCGAGCTCCGAGAGTCGCTCTCGGTATCGGTCTGCGTTGTCAGCGTACGTTCCCGCGTTGCCCTCGTCGACCGCCCGTAGTCCTTCTTCGATCGTCTCGACGGCCGTTCTCGCACGCCGCGGATCGAGCCAGAAGTGCGGATCGACCGGTCTCTCGTCGTGGCCGTCCTCGTGGGCGGTGTCATGGTTATCATTGTGGGCGGTGTCGTGGTCCGCGTGGTCGTCGCTGTGACCGCTGTGTTCGGCGTGTTTCTCTCCGTGCACGGCGGTCGCGCTCCCGTGATCGTGCCCGCCCTCTTCGGGGACCGTGAGCAGGTCGACGCCGGCCCTGGCCTCCATGATCGCCGTATCGCTGTCTCCGGACTCGATGTTGGTGACCACGTCGTCGGCCCACGGCTGGAATCCGGGGGCCATGTAGACGAACACGTCTGCCTCGACGGCTCGCCGAGTCACGTCGGGACCCGGCTGCCAGCCGTGGCCGTGCTGACCGACCGGTACCAGTGTCTCGACGCTCGCCCGATCGCCCGCGACGTTCGACGCCAGATCTCCCAGGACGAAAAACGACGCCGCGACCGAGAGCGTTTCGTCGGTCCCACCGGCCGTACTGTCCAGACAGCCCGCCGTCCCCGCAGCTGTCGCTCCTGCCAGTACTCCGAGCCACTGCCGTCGTGTCGTGTGGTTCGTCATCCCTGTTATTAACTATACCTCTCTAGTTAATAAGCACTATTATTCTAGATCGGGATATTATTAACAGCAGCTCCGATAGTGACGACTGGATTCACGCTCTCTCGACGTAGTCGACGGCGGCCTCCGGCGTCGCGACGTGTTCGATCCCGTCGAGGCTCTCGATCTGGTGTGTTCCCAGCCCCGCGATGGGGCGGTCGAAGACGTGGCCGTACCCCAGCTCCGAGAGCGTCCCGCCACCGCCGTCGATCGCGATCACCGCGTCGCCGTTCATCACGACGACCGCGTTGCGTGCGTGGCCCAGCCCCGTCGCGATCGGCGTGTCGACGTACTCGTTGGCCGCCGCTCGGCGCTCGCCCGGCAGAATACCGATCGTGTGACCGCCAGCGCCGGGGCTGGCCGTCGATTCGCGCCCGTCCCGTGCGCCCCGACACACTGCCTCCATCACGCCACCCAGTCCGCCGCAGACGACCGCGTGGCCTCGTTGGGCGAGACACTCCCCCACTCGCCGGGCCAGTTCGTACTCATCGCTCGATACCGTCGAACCGCCGATCACGGACACGCGCATACTCGACGGTCGGGCTGGCTCACACTTCAGCGTCGGCTCCCGGTCTCGTCGAAAAGTGGTGCTCGCCTCGGTGGCGACTCGCTCTGGATCCTCCTACTCGTCGACTCGCTCTTCGAGTTCCCGGATGACCTGCTCGGTCTCGCCGCCGTCGCCCCGGACGACCTGCTTGTACTCCGAGTACTCCTGGCGAGAGAGCTCTACCGTCCTGGTCTCGCCCTCCCGCCGCAGTTCGAGCCGCACGGTGCCGTGTGGGTTGTTGCGGATCCGGTAGCCGGCGACGGCGGTGAAGACGAACCAGAACGCCAGCGACCCCCCGAGGAAGTACACCGTCGTGGTCGGGAAGGCCAGCGACTGGGCGGTCCCGGTCCACCGGGCCGGGTAGGCGTAGGCGAACAGGCCGACACCGACGACACAGAGGAGCGTGCCCGCGAGCACGCCGACGCGCTCGCGGCGCGTGGCCGGCAGGACGACGACGACCGACGCGAGCGACGCCGGGACTCCCAGCCCTGCGAGGACGCCGGCAAGCGACTGGGACTCGGTCGCGCTGTCGGCTCCCAGTAGCGTCCCGAGCGGCGTCGTCACGATGAGGATGCCGACGACGACGGCGAGTACGCCGACTGCGAACAGCACGACGCCCGCGTAGACGCGTCTCGGATCGCGCCCGTTCCAGCGGGAACCGCCGTAGGCGTCGCCGAGACTCTCCATACGCGGCTACTCGTGGTCGTCGTACAAAAGGGTCCGTCAGACGGTCGCAAGACGGAGCGGGCTCGCTGCGCTCGCCCTCGCGGCTCGCGTGTCGCGGTGCTCCCGCTCCCGGTTCCGAGGGCTCACTTCGTTCGCCCTCGCGGCTCGCGTGTCGCGGTGCTCCCGCTCCCGGTTCCGAGGGCTCGCTACGCTCGCCCTCGCTGTCCGCAGCGGTTAGGTACTCCCCGCTGGAACCCCCGCTATGGCCGATCCGTTCGGACTCTTTCTGGGTTTCGTGGCTCTCCTGGCCGTGGCCTTCCTCGCGGTGTACGCCTACTACGAGAGTGCCGGCGCACCGGCACCCGTCCGCACCCGCCACGGACTGACGCCGGGGCGGTCAGCGGCCGCCGTCGCTGTCGGCGTCGGCCTCGCCGTTCTGGTCGTCGCCGTCGGCGGGCGGGTCTCGTTCGAGGCGGTGTTGGCCAGCCGACGGTACGTCCTCCGAGTCGGTCTCTGGGTGGTCGTCGTCGTCGGAGCCTGCGAGGCAGTGGCCGGGGGCTACGGCTTCGCACGCCGGTGGTGGCAGTGCCGGCCCGACCGGGTCGACGCCACGGGGCGGGTCGAGGCGGGGACGACGGCGGTGTCCGGCACGGTCACCGACGACCACGCCGCCGCTGCTCCGGTGACCGGCCGCACCGCAGTCTGCTGGTCGTGGTCCGTCTCGGTCACCGGGCCGGGACTGCGACGCTACGACGAGGACGACCCCCACCGCACCGTCGACGGCGGCACCGGCGGCTGTCCCTTCGTCGTCGACGACGGGACGGGGCCGCTGTGTGTCGATCCCACGGACGCGACGCTCGCCGTCGACGGTGAGCGGTCGGTCGTCCGGCAACCAGACAGTGCGCCGCCCGACGGCTTCGCCGACCCCGCACCCAGCGTCGAAGCCGACTACGCCGACCGGCCACGCGAGTACACCGAGGCGGTGCTCCGGCCCGGAGAGACCGCGACCGTCTGGGGTGCGGTGGTGAGCGACGACGACGGACCGGTCCTCCGTGGTCCCCGGACCACGATCGTCGCCGGGTCGCCGGCCGGCGTCGCGCGGCGGTACCGCCGCCGGGCCGCTGGCTACGCTCTCGCCGGGATCGCGGGCGGGGCCGTCGGCGTCCTCGGCCTGCTCTGGAGCGTCGGCGGGCTCTGAGAGCGGCCGCTCGGACGGACTCTCGGAAAGACAGCGGCGAAAAGCGTCTATTCGCTCTGGATGCGCGGCGCGAGCATGTAGGTGACTGATCCCTGTCCCTCGGCGAAGTCGAAGTGCATCTTGACGGGGAACTCGTCGCCCAGTTCCATCCGGACCTCGGCGTCTTTCGGGATCGCCTTGTTCATGTTCTGCAGGTAGTCGAGCGAGAACAGCGAGTGAGCGTCGCCGGGCGTGAGATCGATCAGATCCTCGCTGTCGAGTTCGAGGTGGACGTCGTCGGTGTCGCCCTCCGCGTCGACGTAGAACAGTTCGTCGGTGGCGTCGACACCCAGCGCGATGTGATCGGAGACCATGTCGGCGGCGGTGACGGCACGGTCGATGTCTTTGCCCTCGATGACGACGTGGGCCGCGAGGTCGAGGTCGGGCAGGTCCGGCTCCTGTCGGATCGAATCGGGGTCGATCAGCGCGAGCGTGTACTCCAGCCCGTCGATGGCGATGTGGAGCTTGCGCGTCTCTTCGTCCAGTTCGAGGTGGACGAGCTGTCCGGCGTCGGCCATGCCAGCGATGTCTTCGAGCCGCGAGAGGTTGACACCGATGAGGCCCCCGTCGGTCTCGTAGGATTCGAAGGCTGCGGCTTCGAGTGTGAGATCGACCATCCCGACGTTGGCGGGATCGACGGCGCGAATTTCGAGGCCCTCCTCGTTCAGGTGGATCTTGCACTCGTCCACCAGCACGCTCACGGAGTCGAGTGTCGCCTGGAGCGTGTCTGCGCTCACGATGGCGTTGAACATCTTGGCCACGGCTACGCCCCCATCCATTAAAAAAGACGCCATTCACCGCGTGCGCGTGCGGCGACGACCGTCGTCAGGGCTCGGGGTCGAACACGTCGGTCTGTTCGTCGCCCTCCCGCATGATGACGGCCATGAAGCCCTTGCGAGCGACCCGGCTGAGAGCGTGATCCACGAGCTTGATCGGGCCGGGGACCTCGGCGTGCAGGGTCGTGATCGCGGTCGAGCCCGGCGGGACCGGCGTCGTCTCGACGAAGCGGTTGGGCTCTCCGGCGATCGAGCCCTGTTGCCACACCTTGTCCCAGACGGAGCCGATCGGGTGGTAACTGGACATGAGATTCGGACCGCCGGAGACGAAGTACACCCGAGCAGTGTCGCCCACGTCGATGCTGGGCGAACCGTAGCCGTCGGGGGTGATCGCGTACTTCTCGCCGTTCATGAGGACGTAGGTCGGCTCCTCGGCGGCCATCGCCTCCATGTCGAAGTCGTGGTGGCCTTCCTCTCCGGTCTCGCCGGTCGTGTACAGCTCGTGCTGGCCGAAGTAGAACTCGTGGTCCACTTCGGGCAGGCCGTCTTTGGGTTCGACGAGGATCAGCCCGAACATCCCCGACGAGATGTGCATGTCGAGGTTCGGCACGGCACAGTGGTAGATGAAGCTTCCGGGGTAGGTCGCCTTGAAGCGGAAGGTCTCGGTCTCGCCGGGGGCCACCATCGACGCCTCCGCGCCGCCGCCGGGGCCACGCACCGCGTGGAGGTCGATGTTGTGAGGCATCGAGTTGCCCTCCTCGTTGGTGACGGTCATCTCGACGGTGTCACCGCGACGGACCCGGATCATCGGCCCCGGGATCTGGTCCTCGAAGGCCATGTACGTGTACGTGACGCCGGGCTCGACCTCGGCGACCAACTCCTTGGTCGTCAACTCGACCTCGACCGTCTTCGGTTCGTCCCGATCGATCGGGTCGGGAATGTCGGTCGGGTCTGCGGCGATACGGTCGACGTCGGTCTCCTTGGCTGGGTTCATGCTTGGCTCCTGTGGGGTCGCGCGATCAGTCGTCGATACCTCGGTCGCCTCCTGGTTGCTCGGCGCGGTACAGCCAGCGAGGGCGGCCGTCCCGCCGACGCCGAGCGCCTTGAGCACGCGGCGACGCGTCGAGCGTGGAATGGATGACATTGAGATTGCCTCCGACATCCGCACCTTTCTGCCCAGACCACATATATACAGAAGCGGGTTCTCAGGCCGTCAGAAGCACCCGAACTGGTTCGGGATGGTATATAGGAAACACGGAGCCACAACACGACGATCGACGATAGCTGTGCCTTCGTACCGCGGACCGCCCGTCTGTAACGGCGGTCGGCGTCACGAGGTGGCTGACGCGGTCACGCAGTGACAGAGCAAAAGGTTTCAGTCCCCGCCGTCGGCTTTGGATTCGTCGTCGACAGTCGACTGGCGCTGTTGGGCGACGGTGAAGGCGTCGAGAGAGTCCGCGAGAGTCGTCGCGCGCTCGTTGAGCGTGGCGGCACTGCTCGCGATCTCGGCGACCGACGCCGTCTGCTCTTCGGCGGCGGCCGAGACTTGCTCTGCACTCTCGGTCACCTCCTGACTGATGTCGGTGACCTCGTCGACCTGGCCGACGACGCGTTGTGTGGCGTCGGCCTGCTCGTCCGTCGTCGTGCTGATGTCTTGGACACCTTGGTTGGTGTCCTCGATCGCGTCGACGATTTCTTGTAGCGTGGTGGAAACCTCTCGGACGGTTTCGACCCCGTTACTGATCTGATCTCTCGTCGTTCGGATGTCTGTGACCGTCTCGTCGGTCGCGTTCTGGAGTTCGTCGATCTGCGTCTCGATTTGCTCTGCCGCAGTCTTCGTCTCCTCGGCGAGATTCTTGACCTCGTCGGCGACGACATTGAACCCCTCGCCGCTGCCGTCGGCGTGGGCCGCCTCGATGTTCGCGTTGAGTGCCAACAGGTTCGTCTGTTCTGCGATGTCGGTGATAAAGTCGACGATCTCGCCGATCTCGTCCATCTGGCTCTGAAGTTCGAGCATCTGCTCGACAGCGGCATCCGAGCGAGACTCGATCTCGGCCATGTCGTCGATGGCAGAGCGGGCTGCTTCTCGCCCTGCCTTCCCGCGTTCGGCGGTCTCACCGGCCGTGTTGGCGACCGTCGCGGACGCGGACGCCACTTCTTCGATACTCGCCGAGAGGTTGTTCATGTCGCCGGCAGTCTCTTCGAGTGTCTCGTTTTGCCGGAGTGCTCCGTCGGAGATCTGCTGGATCCGTTCGGCGACTGTCTGGCTCGTGGTCTCTATCTCACCGGCACCGCTCGAGACCTCTTCACTCGCCGTCGCGACCTCCTCTGCGAAGGCCATCACGCTGCCGACGGTCGATTCGAGTTGGTCGATCATCGCGTTGAATTCCGTTGCGATCTCGACCATCGCCTCTTGATCGGTGTCAGGGTCCATGCGACGAGTGAGATCACCGTCTGCGACTGCCCGCATTACGTCGCTGTAGGCCGTGGCCTGCTCTTTGAGCTGCTGGCTGACTGCTTCTGCCTGTTGTCTCGCGGCCTCGGCTTCTTCACGTGCCGACTCGGCCTCTGAACGAGACTCTTCGGCCTCTTCGAGTGCCTCTTCGGCCTCGGTGATGCGTCGCCGGAGAGAGTTACGCATCGCGTCGAAGCTGTCGTACAGTCTGCCGATCTCGTCTTCTCGTCCGGTGTCGAGATCGACGTCGAGGTCGCCTGCCTCCATCTGTTCGGCTTGGCTTCGGAGCCGTGTCAGCGGGCTGATCGTCCGCTTGCCGAGTACGGCTCCGACGACGCCGAGCGACAGGAGTCCGAGCACCACGAGTAGCCCGACCGACTGGGCGACATCGTTACGGACGGCGAAGGCCGTCGAAGTCTCGACATCAGTCATGGCGACCCAGTCGGTGCCAGGAACGGTAGCGTACGCGTAGACACGGTCAGTCCCGATCCGGGTCGTCGTCCCGTTCACGGTTCCGTTCCGGATAGTCTCGAACTGCTGGGAGTGTTCCGTCGTCGACACTGTCCGGTCGATGTCGAGGACGGTCTCTCCGTTTTCGTTGACGATTGTGGTCCGCTGGTCGGTGTTCGATCCCTGAATCCGTTCGAGTTGTGGCTGGATCCGACTGACGACGACGACGTAGGAGTTGGGCCGCTGTGGGACGGAACTGGCAAACGCCATCACCGGCCGATCGTTGAGAACCGGCGAGCGGTACGAGCGGTCGGACTGCCAAACGTGACTGTTCTCACCTGGCCCTTCGGGCACCTCCGCGTCAGTCCACGGAGCGTCGACCTCGTCGAGTGAACGATCTTCGATCGGCAGCTCCGTGCTCGCGACGACCCGGTTCTGGCTCCTATTCACGTAGTGCATGCTCACGATATCTTCCGAAAGCAACTGGTCCTGCAACAGGATGTGGGCTGCTGCCGTTCGGTCGGATTGGAGTGGTTCGCCACTGGATACTGACCGGGTACTCGTTCGCATCTCTGCGACCCACGAACCGATCGACTCGCCCTGGAGTTTACTGGTCTCTTCCAGTTGCTGAGTCGTACTCCGTTCGACGGTCTCCTCGGCTTGGACGTAGGTCATCCCGCCGACCCCCGCAATGACTAGCATTACCGCGAGAAACGAGATCGCGAACTGTGCGGCGTACCGCTGGCGGACGAACGACGGCGTGAGTAGACGGCTGTAGCGCGTGAGTCGATCACCCATCTGTCGTCACCCCTCTACCTCCGTCGGAACCGTGATCTCTCCGGCGACGATGTCATCTCTCGATTGCTGGAGCGCTGCAGCGACCTCGTCGGGGACGGCCGGTTCCAGAGAAATACCGTATACCAGGTCGACGCCGTTGGCTTCGAGGCCCAACGAGACGACGCTGCCGCCCTGGAAGTCGGTCTCGACGATGTCCGAGGTGGCGCTGTAGACCGCGTTGTCGACGCGCTTGACCATGCTCGCGAGGATCACGTCGGCGTACTGTGGATTGCTCCGAGACTGGTCGGCGTCGACTCCGATCGCGTACCGGTTGGACGCTTGAGCGGCCTGAAAGACCCCGAGCCCTGCACTGCCTGCAGCGTGATAGACGATGTCTGCGCCCTCGTCGTACATCGTCTTCGCAGTATCGTACGCGCCCTCGATGTCACTAAAACTCCCCAGATACGACGAGCGGACGGTCACGTCCGAATCGGCGTAGTTCGTGCCGGCCCGGTATCCCGCTTCGAAGCGCTCGATCAGCGGATTCTCGACGCCGCCGACGAAGCCGACCGTCCGCTGGTCGGGGACCGTCGCGCCGGTCCCGAGATCGATCTCTCGACTCGTCAATTCGCCCGCAAGATGGCCGGCCTGGAACGATCCCTCATGCTCGCTGAAGACGTAACTGGTCACGTTCTCGGCGTCGACGACACCGTCGACAATCATGAACCGCTGCTCGGGATACTCGGATGCGATGTCGCTTAGTGATTCCTCCTGGACGAAGCCGATACAACAGAGGAGGTCGTAGTTGGGCAACCTGCTGTCGGCTAGTCGCTTCTGGAGCATTGCGATGTCGTCTCGGGTTTCCGGTTCGTGATTCGAGAACGAGATCCCGTAGTCGAGCCGTGCCCGTTGGATACCCCTGTTTGCCGCGTCGTTGAACGATCGATCGTCGAGTCCGGCGAGGGCGTATATCATGCCGACCTGCGTGGCGTCCTCGTCGACCTGTTCAGTCTCCATCTGCCGATCTGTCGACTCGTCATCCCCCGTGATGTCCGAGCAGCCTGCGAGCCCAGAAGCGCCGACACTGGCGGTTGCCCGGAGCAGTCGTCGTCTGGTAAACTGTGGGAAACTCATTGCACGTTACCTTCCAACCAGATCTATTTCATAAAGAGCATACCGTCCCAAATATCAGAAGCAATAATATGCATGGTAGAGAAATACATACATTGGTGTGGTCGCTCCAGAGAGCCGCCGCGACCACGCGAGACGAGCAGGCCGCCATCTGAATGGTGGCGTGTCGGTCCGGCCCCGATCTCTCATTCGATGTCCCTTTCCCCTTCGGCCGCGTCCATCAGTGTATGACCACCAGTACGTCCCGACACGGAGATCGAGTCACACGGAGGCGACCGTGACATGTCCGGTAAAGACGACTACTACAACAGGGCCAAACAGGAGGGGTATCGCGCCCGGTCGGCCTACAAGCTACAGCAACTCGACGAGACGGCCGGCCTGCTGGGCCAGAACCGAACGGTCCTCGACCTCGGGGCCGCACCCGGTGGCTGGATGCAGGTCGCTGCGGAACGCGTCGGCACCGGCGGCGTCGTGATCGGCGTCGACCGCCAGCGTATCGACGATCTCGACGACCCCGATCCGACGGTCGAGACGATCCGCGGGGACATGACCGACGAGTCGACGAAAGAAGAGGTGCGCGACGTGGTCGGTGCCGAGGGCGACGAGCGCCCGGTCGACGTGGTCATCTCCGACCTCGCGCCCAACATGACCGGTCAGTACGACCTCGATCACGCCCGGTCGATCCACCTCGCGCGTCAGGCGTTCGCGGTCGCCGAGGACGTGCTCGCGACCGGCGGGGACTTCGCGGTGAAGGTGTTCGACGGCCAGGACCTCGCCGACCTGGAGGCCGACATCGAGAGCGAGTTCGAGTACGTCCGGCAGGTCCGGCCCGACGCCTCCCGGGACTCGTCGTCGGAGCTGTACCTCGTCGCGAAGGGCTTCCTCACCGCGCCGGTCCGCGAGGGCGACACGGTAGAGGTGACCATCGAAGACGTGGGCAGCGAGGGCGACGGCATCGCCAAGGTCGAGGGGTACACGCTGTTCGTCTCCGGGACCGAAGCGGGCGACACCGTCACGGTCCGGGTCGACGACGTGAAACCGAACTTCGGCTTCGCACAGCCCGTCCAGTAGCGTCTCGGAGGGGTCGCCGAGCGATTTAGGTGTGTTCGGCACCAACCTGTTCGTACGGACACACCCGCTCGAACAGCCGTGTCCACCAGCTATGACGCTCATCGATCCTGCCGACGCTCCGCGCAAGACTGCACTGGCTCCCGACCTGCGACGACCGGCAGCTGTACCTGTCCCGACCACGAGATCAGAGGCCGGCGGTGCAAGCACGTTCGCCGGGTGGCAATCGAGATCACCGCCGATCGGGTCCCACCGCCGGGACAGGTCCGGGCGGCGTGTGACGCCTGCGGGACCGAGACGTTCGTTCCCGAGGACGCCCCGACGCCCCATCTCTGTGGGACCTGCGCGCTCGATCCGGGGACGGTCGTCCTCGACCGGGAGACGGGTGACCGGCTGGTCGTCGTCCGCGTCACCGATCGCCGGGCCGACGACGTCCGCGTCGACGCCGCCGACTGTACGGTCGCGGCCTACCCCACCAACGAGGGGTACCCGGCCGACGACGTCGTCGTCGAGGTGGCGTATCTGGGCGACGGCGACCGCCGGTACTCGTTCCCCCGGTCGCGGCTCCGGCGAACGGACGACGCTGCGCTGCTCGCGTGACCGAGCGCCGTCCCCAGGCCCCGACGTGCCCACACGACGCCGTTCGACTCCGAGAATCCGTCGCTCGTAAGCGTTTTGCCGACGGCCACAGTAGCCAGTCGCATGGCCGACTGTCCACTCGCGGACGACTGCCCCGAGTTTAGCGAGCGCATCGAGGGGATGGGGTGTCAACACTACGGCGACCGCGGTGGTGCCGAGTGGTGCAACCACTACAACCAGCCGATCTCGGACCTGAAGAGCCAGCCGGTCAAACTCGGCGAGGAAGTCGTCGTCGAGGTCGACGACATCCACGAGAGCGGTGCCGGCGTCGGCCGCACCGAGGACGGCTTCATCGTGATGGTCGACGGCCTCCTCCCACCGGCGAAGGCCCGCGTCCGGATCACGAAGGTCCGGTCGAACCACGCCCGCGCCGACGAGGTCGAGCGTCTCGAACTGGACGAGGACGACGACGGGGAAGACGACGAAGACGAGGGCTATCAGGGCGACGACGAGGAGGACGACGAGCGCCTCGGTAGCCGCGACAACTTCTGGGGCGGATAGCGCCGTCGGGGTGGACAGTCTCCCGTTTTTTCCCGGACACTGCCGGTGGATCATCGGATTTATTCGAGCCCGTCGGGCACGGTAGCCCGTGCCGTCGGCGTTCTCGCCCGAGTCATACGGACGGTTGTAGGAATTTACCGGTGAGCGTCTACCCCGTGGCGACGCTCACCGGTAAGCAACTACAACTTTCCGTATCAGACACCGCTCGCAGCGACGAGCACAGCGAGGCGTCCGTCGAGGCGACACTCGACGACGCGCTCGAACGGGTCGCCCACGGTGCGACGGTCTCGATTCCGGGCATCCTCTTCCAGCGCGCGCTCACGCTGGCCTTTACCGCCGTCCTGACGAACGGCTTCAGCGCCGGAGCCTACGGCGTCTTCGCGGTCGTCCTGCGGTGGCTGGGGTTCACACCGACGGAGCGACGACTGGCCGAGACGCTGCTCGACCGCTATCGCACTCGCCTGTCGAGGCGCTGACGACGACGTTTTGGGGCTGCCGCGCGCATCGGACCACATGGATCTGGAACTCGACGGCAACGTCGCACTGTGTACCGCAGCGACCAGCGGCCTCGGACTGGCGAGTGCCACGGCCCTGGCCCGCGAGGGCGCTCACGTCGCGGTCTGTGGCCGCACGGCGTCCCACGTCGACGACGCTCGCGAGCAACTCGAAGCGACCGGCGACGGCGACGTGCTGGCCGTCGAGGCCGACATCACCGACCAGGATCACGTCGCCGCCTTCGTCGAGGAGACCGTCGGCGAACTGGGCGGGCTGGACCACGTCGTCACCAGCGCTGGCGGTCCCTCCAGTGGGGACTTCCTCTCGACGACCGACGACGACTGGTACCAGGCCTACGACCTGCTGGTGATGAGCGCGGTGTGGACCACCCGCTTTGCCTACCCCCATCTCCGGGACTCGGAGGCCGGGACGGTCGTCAACATCACCTCCCGCTCGGTCAGAGAGGTCATCGACGACCTCGTGCTGTCGAACTCGGTCCGGCGGGCCGTCATCGGCCTCATGAAGACACAGGCCCGCGAGTTCGCCCCCGAGGTCCGGGTCAACGCGGTCCTCCCCGGCGCTCACGAGACCCCCCGAATTCAGGAACTGATCGAGGACGCCGTTTCCCGCGGGGAGTACGACAGCTACGAGCAGGGCCGGGCCGAGTGGTCCGACGCGCCGCTGGGCCGGATCGCCGACCCGCGAGAGCTGGGCGACGTGGTCGCGTTCCTCTCCAGTGCACGCTCGTCGTACGTGACGGGGACGGCACTGCCCATCGACGGCGGATCGATGCGGAGCTAGCGCCGCTCGGGTTCGTCGATTCCGCCGACGACGGTGCGCTCGCTGGCGACGGACTGCCAGACGACGATGCCAAGCGACGCGACCGCGACGATCGCCGTCAGCAGGTAGCCCGTGCTGTCGACGGTGTAGAGTTCGCCGGGGAAGAAAAACGACAGCGCCAACAGCCCGACGGCCGCGAACCCGACGATGAACGGAATGACGAACAGCCAGAACTGCCGGGCAGCGCCTGCCATGGCGTCGGTTACAGCCGGCTATGGCAAGACTTTTTCGGCAGTGCCGGTCGGGTCACGTCAGAACGCGTCCTCGTCTCGGAGGCGAGCGACGACCTCGCGAACGCGCTGGCTCTCGTCGGCGGGGACGACCAGCGTTCGATCGCCGTAACTCGCGACGACGAGATCGGAGACGCCGACGAGGCTGACGTGGCCGTCGGTCGCGACGACGTTGTCCGCCGCGTCGACGGTCACGGCGTCGCCGAGCACGGCGTTGCCGTCATCGTCCGCTGGCAGGTGCCGCGCCAGTGCGTCCCACGCTCCCAGATCGTCCCAGGCGAAGTCGGCGGGCACGACGAACACGCCCTCGGCCCGTTCGAGGACGGCGTAGTCGACGCTGACCGGATCGACGGCGTCGAACCCCCGTTCGGGTTCGTCCCGCTCCAGTGCGTCGACCAGATCCGACAGCGGCGACGCCCGCGCGGCCGACAGCAACGCCTCGGGCGTCCACGCGAACATGCCGGCGTTCCAGTAGCAGCCACGGTCGACGTATTCCGTAGCAGTCTCACGGTCCGGCTTCTCGTGGAACTGCCTGACCGTCTCGTACCCCTCTCGGCTCTCTCCGGGCTCGACGTAGCCGTAGCCCGGTTCCGGGCGCGTCGGTTCCACACCGACGGTCACCAGCCCCTCCGTTTCGACTGCGGTGTGAGCCGCCCGTCGCCCGACGGCCTCGAAGCCGTCGCCGACGACGTGGTCGCTTGGCACCGCAAGGAGCACGCAGTCGCCGACCTGCTCGCGGATCCGGTGGGCGGCGTAGACGAGCGCGGGGCCGGTGTCTTTCGGCGCTGGCTCGGTGAGGACGGCGGCCTCGGGCGCGTGGTCGTGAACCGCGTCGGCGAAGGCCTCGCGAGTGAGGACGTACGTCTCGTCGGCGAAACTGACTCGCTCGACGGCTCTGGTCAGCAGCGACCGGTCACCGCCGAACGACTGGAACTGTTTGGGCTGGTCGGCCCTGCTGGCCGGATAGAGGCGCGTCCCGGTCCCGCCGGCCAGCACCAGGGCAACGATGGGGCGCTCCATACCCCCGCTTTCGACGGGTCGGTGCCTGAAGCTTGGGGACCGCCGCCCCGGAGTTCGGTCTGATTCTGTTCCGGGCGGCCGGGGTCGCACGGCCGAGCACTAAAGCTCGCGACGCTCGCTAGCAGTCTCCGAAAGCGGTGCCAACAGGCACTGAAAGCCCTCGACACGCTCGCGGGCGCTGGCAGACATCTCCTCGCTCACTGCGTTCGCTCGGATAGGGGTCGGCCAGCGCCTCCGCTCCTGTTACTCACCGCGAGACGCGTCTCGCTCTTTCGCTCCACCAGGAGAGCACGCTCTCCTGACCCTCGCTCACTCCGTTCACGAGAACACCAGGATACAGCAGACAGCACCGAGCCACGACCTCCCCAGCCGAGTCGCTCGTTCGCGTTGCTCACTCACTCCTCCCTCGCACACTGTCGTCGCTCGACGGAGCGAGCGACAGCGCGCGCCAACGTCGCTGCTGTCGGCACTCGCACGGTTCACTCGACCGAACGCAGTGAGATCGAGCCTTTTTCGTCGACGTTTTCGCGCGAGTGGTCCGAGCGCGGCGCAGCCGCGACTCGAACCCGAAGCGGAAAAAGGTCGGTCACCACGTCTCGACGCTGCCCGCTTTCACGTCTTCGGCACAGCCCTGGCAGTCGGGGTGGTCGGGATCGAAGCAGGCCGGGCGCGCCTGGTCGTCGAGGCGGACTGCGCGGCGCTCGGCGTAGCGTCGACAGACGATGCGAGCCTTCCCGTCGTCGTTCTGTGGGAGATCTGCGAGCGCGGACCGCTTGGCGTCGGTGTAGGCCTGTTTCGCGTCCTCGATCTGGCGGCCCGCCGACCGGAGGGTCGTCCTGATCATCTGCTGAAAGAGGCTCGTCCGGTCGTCGTCGGCCATACGTACCGTTTCGGCTCGCGCCTCAAGAATCTTCTCTGGCAACTGGCAGCGGTGTTCAGATAAGAGATAGAGAGTAGCGTGATTCAGGTACCGAAAGCCCTCGCGTCGCTCGACCGCTCCGGGGCTCGCTGCGCGCCGTCGGTGCTTACGTCGCCCGGGAGGGCTTTCGGTGTCTGCAACTCAGCAAGCGCGGTCGATTCTCTGAACACAACCCAACTGCCGTGACGGCCCCCGATCGGTGCCGGGCCGGATCTGACAACGACGCCGGAGACGGGGCCGCCGAGGAGGGCGTCGCTTTCACTTTCAGTGTGGTTGACGAGGGTTTATGTACCGAGACGACCAATCGACAGGTGTCTCCCATCGAAAACACGCGGAGACAGAGACACCAATGACCGATTTGCATACCCCTGCGACAGAGATACAAGAGCAGTTCGACGACCAGCTCGACGTGACCGTCGACGAGATCGAGGAGCGCCTCGAAACGCTGGTCGAGGAGTACAAGGTCCCGCTCAGCGAGGCCCGCCGCAGCGTCGTCAACACGTACCTCGACGACGCCGGCATGGACCGCGACCAGCTCTCGGGCGGTGGCGGCAACGAGCACGTCGACATCGCCGACGTGGACGCACCCGAGGAGTGGATCGACGTGACCGCGAAGGTCGTCGAGCTGTGGGACGCCACGGCCGACGCCGTCGCGCAGGTCGGCCTGCTGGGCGACGAGACCGGGACCATCAAGTTCACCAAGTGGTCCAAGTCCGACCTCCCGGAACTCGAAGAAGGGCAGGTCTACGAGCTTCGAAACGTCGTCACCGACGAGTACCAGGGTCGCTTCTCCGTGAAGCTCAACCGGACGACGACCATCGAGGCCGTCGACGAGGAGATCGAGGTCGGCGACGACGCCGTCGAGGTCGAGGGCGCGCTGGTCGACATCCAGTCGGGTAGCGGGCTCATCAAGCGATGTCCCGAGGAGGACTGTACGCGGGTCCTCCAGAACGGCCGCTGCAACGAGCACGGCGAGGTCGAAGGCGAGTTCGACCTCCGCATCAAGGGCGTCCTCGACGACGGCGAGGAAGTCACCGAAGTCATCTTCGACGAGGAAGCCACGGAGAAACTGACTGGCATCTCGCTCGAAGAGGGCAAGGAGATGGCCATGGACGCACTGGACACGACCGTCGTGGCCGACGAGATGCGCCAGAAGGTGCTGGGACGGTACTACCGAGTCACCGGCCCGACGCTCGGCCGATACGTCCTGGCGAACGAACAGGAGCGACTGGACGGGCCAGTGGACGCAGAGGCGATGCTGATCAAAGCGAGGTCGATCTGAGATGGCTGCAACACCCACCCGCGAAGTCGCACGCCGCGTCTTCGCCAGCGAGTTCAACGACGCGAGTTACACCTTCAAAGAGTCCGACGACGAGCGCGCTCCCGTCTACGTCCTGTTGCCGACGGGCGAGCGGGCCAACCGCGTGTTCCTCGTCGGCACGCTGACCGAGACCGAGGACGTCGGCGAAGACAGCGAGTACTGGCAGGGACGAGTCGTCGACCCCAACGGCGACACGTTCTTCATGTACGCCGGCCAGTACCAGCCCGACGCCGCCTCGATGCTGCGGGAACTGGAGCCGCCGGCCTACGTCGCCGTCGTGGGCAAGCCCCGCACGTACGAGACCGACGACGGCGAGGTCAACGTCTCGGTTCGTCCGGAGTCGATCTCGCAGGTCGACGAGGCGACCCGCGACCGCTGGGTCGTCGAGACCGCCCAGCGAACGCTCGACCGGATCCAAGCGTTCGACGACGAGGACGGTGCCGAGATGGACGAGTACGTCCAGATGGCAGGCGAGCAGTACGACCTGCCCGTCGAGAACTACCGACGCGCCGCGGTCGGCGCACTGGAGAGCCTCGAAGGCGAACAGCGAGAGACGACCACCGCCGAGCAGTAGCCCGACTGCCGGCACCCGTTCGTTTTCTTCCGGTCCCCTGCCAGCCGTGCGATCGTCTGACAAACGGTTAAGTATGATGCGGGGACAAACCCAACACAACGATGAGCAACAAGAACAAGACGATCTCGTTCCGGGTCAGCCAGGAGAAGTTCGAGACCCTCCGGGGCATCGCCGAGGAACGAGACATCTCGCTGTCTGCGGTGTTCCGTGACTACGTGGATCTCCTCGTCGCTCACGACGGCCAGGTCGAGGTCGTCCCCGAACACGAACTCAACGAAGCGACGGACACCGAGGAGACGACCGAGAGCTTCCCGCCGAAAGTCGAGGTCCCCAAGAGCTTCGTCCGAGAACACGAGCGACTGGAGTTAGAGGCCGACCACCTCCGCGAACAGCTCGAAGAGCACAAGCGCTACGTCACCCAGCTCCGCCAGCAACTCGACGAGCACGACCAGGAAGACATCGTCCAGCTCGAAGATCTCGACGGCGAGGACGACGACGACGCGTCCTACCGCATCGGTAGCTTCGACGATCTCGACTAGCTACACCAGTTCGTCTCTGCTCTCGCGTGCCTGCTTCGCTACGTCCGGTTTTTCGTCTACGTCTGCCAGTGCCTCGACTGCTTCGAGCGTCCTGACCGAGTCGTCCAGAAAGGAGAGCACGTCGCCGGGATAGGCGTACAGCATGTAGTCGTCGCCCATCACGTCGACGATGGCGTCGGGTCCCAGTCCCTGTGCCCGCAGCTCCAGGAGGTACCGGACGAACTTCTCCTCGGGACAGCCACAGTGGGGGTTTGCCTGACAGTCACAGTCGAGGAAGTCCTCGGCGAAATCGAGGACCCGATCCTGGCTCGCCTCGTTGAGCTTCGCGAGTCCCTCGCCCTGGAAGAGGATGTCCAGCGTCGCGCCCTTGAACGCGCCCTTCGGGAACGAGGTCTCAAGCTGTGAGGCCAGCTGGCGGTGGTTCTTGACGTAGATCTTGTCGGTGATGGCCACGCTTAGGGACCGTTGGGGTGTGGCGTGTAAAAGCGTCTCGAAGGCCGTACGGAGTCGTAACGTATATCAGTTCCAGCGGGATATCTTAGAACGCCTCATCCGTGTCCGGGTTGGGGTAGTGGTATCCTCCAGCCTTGTGGTGGCTGGGACGTGGGTTCAATTCCCGCACCCGGACTGGTTAATTTTTCGACAAATAATACTCGACAGCAGCCACCGCCATAGTTTCACTTCCACCACGGTCGGCCCAGATATATATTTCATAGCGAAAAATAAGAAATTGATGGCGGAGAATGAGTGTCCAAACTGTGGCCGAGCGGGACGCGCATACACTGGACAACGTCGTCTCGCTGTGTCCGGCGTGTCACCGGCGGGCGGAGTTCGGCGGGATCTCACGCGAGGAACTGCGGTGGCGAGCGGGGATCGTCGTCGAACCAGTCGACTCTTCTCACGTCTGCGGTTCGAAGACGGTCGCCTCGCCCTCGTCGTCGGCCCTGTAGTCGGGATTCTCCTTGATGATCGTCAGTGCCGTCATGATGTCGCTGCGGGTGAGCAGTCCCCGGAACGCGTCGGCCTCGTCGAGGACGATCAGGCGGCCGACGTTGTTCCCTTCCAGTTCCGAGAGCGCGGTCATCACGTCCTCGTCGGGGGCGACGGCGATGAGTTCCGTGGTCATGATGTCGCCGACGGTGTAGGCGTCCCGTTCGACTTCCCGCACGGCGCGGGCGTCTTCAAGCGTGACGAGGCCGACGATCTCGCCGTTGCGCTCGACGGGGTAGCCGGTGTGGCGCTCCTCGAACATCGTCCGGATGAGTTCGCGGACCTTCGTGTCGGGATCGACGGTGGTCACGCGGTCGGCGGGCGTCATCACGTCGGCGACGGTGACGCCTTCGAAGGCCGCTCGCATGACCGTCTGGCGGGACTCGCCGGCCGCGCCGATGTAGATGAAGAAGGCCAGGCCGATCAGCAGCGGATTGAAGGGTGGGAACAGTCCGAACAGCGCCAGCAGGATCGCGAACCCCTTCCCGACCTCGGCCGCGATCTCCGTGGCGCGAGCGTAGGGGTTCGACCGCGCGAGCAGAGCCCGGAGGATGCGGCCGCCGTCCATCGGGAACCCCGGTAACATGTTGAAGACGGCCAGCGCGACGTTCATCAGCGCGAGGTAGCCGAGGACGAAGCGGACGGCAGCGAACGTCGTCGTCCCGCTGGGGACCAGCACGAACCCGACCAGCGAGACGATCCCGACGAGGACGCTGACGACGGGGCCGGCCAGCGCGATGAGAAACTCCTGTCGCCAGTCTTCGGGCATCTCGTCTAACTGTGCGATGCCGCCGAACAGCCACAGCGTGATCGACTCGATCGGGTAGCCGTAGCGGATCGCCACGAGTGAGTGGCCCAGCTCGTGGAGGACGACGCCGGTAAACAGGCCGATCGCGGCCGCGATGCCCAGCAGCCACGGCAGGAGACCGGTGGTGAGGACTGCCGGGTCGAGGTTCCCACCGAACCGGTTGAGCAACTCGACGGTCGGCTCGACCTGCGAGCCGATGATCCACGCGAACAGTGGCAACACCAGCAGGAAGGTCAGGTCCAACTGGATCGGAATGCCGAAGGCACTGCCGATACGGAATCGTCGCATAGTCGTCGCTTGTCGTGGGAGGGGCTTAAGCCCCCTGCGTGACCGACCTTAGACGCCGAGCCACTCGTCGTTGCGGACGCTGTAGCCGTTCTCGCGACAGAACGTCGCGGCTTCTCGGCGTACGGCTCGCGATCCGGGTAGCTTGCCCGTCTCGTCGACCCGTTCGACGATCCAGTCGGCCATGTACTGGATTCCCTCGTCGTCGTCGTCCGCGTCGATCGCTTTCAGTGCCCGGAACGTCTTCTCGTAGGCTTCTCGCTGCGAGGTGCCCAGCGAGGTCTGCTGGATCGACTGACAGTGTTCGACGATGCGTTTCATCGCCGCGGCGACGGTCGGACGCTGGACGCGGGTCCGGACAGTCGCCGGCTCGTCGAAGATCTCCTGGTCGGTCTCTGGGAGGAGCTCCGCGACCGTGTGGACGTTCGCGTCCGACTCGACGGTCCGGTCTCCGACGGCTTCGACGACTTCCCGCGCTGTCGCGGGGAACGACAGCGCGTCCAGTTCCGTCTCCAGTTCGCCCAGTGTCCGCTCGTCGACGGGCGGCTCCGTTTCGTCGTTGCGTTCGAGCGCGGTGAGGATGTCCCGCTCGCGCTGGCGTCGGTCGGCGTTGTCTGCCTGTTCGTCTCGTCCGCTCTTGTTATCTGCCATTGTGAATTATTAACTGCCTTACCTGATAACTCTGTGGTCGACATTATGCGACGCTCGTGTTCTCGTCTACCGTCGACTCGACGTGCGTGTCGGTCGCAGAGGCGAACCCGTCTCCGAGGAGCCATCCCGCGATGATCAGGGCGTAGAAGCTCAGGAAGACACCGACGATCCCACCGAGGATCGGGACGACGTTGAGTGCTCCAGCGAGGACGCCGACGACGACGTTGAGCGCGATCACGTAGAGCCACGCGACGGCGTAGTCGCGTGACGTGACGGCAGTTCTGATGACGGCCACGTCGAATCCGGCACCGAACGACCGCTCTCTCGCGTAGTTTGCGACGCCCGCCAGTCCGACGTAGCCAAAGACGATCGCCAGCACCCACCAGAGGAGCAGGCCGCCGAACAGTCCCAACAGCCCCAGTCCCGCGGCGGTTTCCGAGCCGGTCGCGAACGCGACGATCGAGCCCCCGACGAACACGCCGAACACGACTGTCGGGACGAACTGGTAGACGAACGTGATGACCGCCGCGACCAGCCCCTCCTTGAGCAGTGATTCCCACTCGTCGAAGACCGGTGGCTCGCGCGCGTCCTCCATTCCGGCCCGGATCGCCCGGACCGTATAGCCCGTGACCACGAAGATCGGCACCACGAACACCGCGAGTAGCGTCGCTACTCCGCCGATCGCGACGGTCACGATCCAGTCGTCCGACTCCATCGGATACCGTGCCAGTTCCTCGATATCGGGTTCCATATTTATGTTGTTGCCTTCACATTTATGCGGCGTAAGCGTTCGCGTCGGATCTCTGCCGAGTGGCTGCCAGCTACTCACACCGACGAGGTTCCGAACCGCTCAAATAGCTCCGCCGCGTTCGTCCAGGCGTGTCTCAGCAGGTCGCACGCGTCGATACGCTGTTCCTCCACGAGCACGGCGACGACTACCGAGTCGTCGTTCGTCGGGACGGCGGTCGAGTGTTTCACGGCGTGCTCGAACTCAAACAGACCGACGCCGGGCCACGGCCCCGTCGGCTCCGGATCAAGCGCGGGGCCAGCGAGGACCTGCGCAGTCCCGACCAGTTCGTCGAACTCGCCCGTCGGGCCTCGCGGATCCGCATCTCCGAGCAGACCTCCGGACGGGGCCGCGAGGAGCTACGGGCGATGCTCAAGGGCTACCAGCTCTCCGCGAAGGTCGTGCGTACCTGTCGGTACTGTGCCTCCAGTGGCCGGTACTCGCCGATTACGAGCGAGACGGCGATCAAAGCCGACGACGAACACATCTGTCCGGACTGCGCTCGCGAGGAACTGGACCGCGAACTCGCACTCAACGGGGGGATCACCGGCGACGCCCAGGCTCGCCTCGAAGAGCTCCTGCTGGACGTGCAGGACCTCGATCGCATCGAGAACCTCCTCTCTGGCGAACTCGATCCCGACCTGACGAAGTTCGACGAGATCTCGGCGACCGTCGACGACATCGACCTCGTGCCCGTGGACTCGCTCGATCTCCACCCCGGCATCCAGCAACACCTCGAAGGCCGCTTCGACACGCTCTTGCCGGTCCAGAGTCTCGCCGTCGAGAACGGCGCGACCGACGGTAGAGACCAGCTCGTCGTCTCTGCAACGGCCACCGGGAAGACGCTGATCGGTGAGATGGCCGGTCTCGACCGCGTGTTGAACAACAAGGGGAAGATGCTGTTTCTCGTCCCGCTGGTGGCGCTGGCAAACCAGAAGTACGAGTCGTTCGCAGAGCGCTACGGCGACATGGTCGACGTGTCGCTGCGTGTCGGATCGAGTCGGATCGACGGCGACGGCAACCGCTTCGACCCGAACGCCGACGTGATCGTCGGCACCTACGAGGGCATCGACCACGCGCTGCGGACCGGCAAGGATCTGGGGGACATCGGGACGGTCGTCATCGACGAGGTCCACACGCTCGGCGAGGGCGAGCGTGGCCACCGCCTCGACGGGCTCATCTCGCGGCTGAAGTACTACTGCGAGCAGGGCGAGACCGTGGAACAGTCTCGGAAAGGGCGAACGGGCGACGCCCGTGAGCAAAACGTCGGGCTGGACGGCACCCAGTGGATCTACCTCTCGGCGACGGTCGGCAACGCCAGCGACCTCGCCGAGAAGCTCCGGGCGAACCTCGTCGAGTTCGAGGAGCGTCCAGTCCCCATCGAGCGCCACGTCACCTTCGCCGACGGACAGGAGAAGACCCGCATCGAGAACAAACTCGTCAGGCGAGCCTTCGACACGAAATCGAGCAAGGGCTACCGGGGCCAGACCATCATCTTCACCAACTCCCGACGGCGCTGTCACGAGATCTCCCGGAAACTGGAGTACGACTCGGCACCGTACCACGCCGGACTGGACAACAAGCGCCGCCACCGCGTCGAACAGCAGTTCGCCGACCAGGACCTCGCCGCGGTCGTCACGACGGCGGCGCTGGCCGCCGGGGTCGACTTCCCGGCCTCGCAGGTCGTCTTCGACTCGCTGGCGATGGGCATCGAGTGGCTGTCGGTCCAGGAGTTCAGCCAGATGCTCGGCCGCGCCGGCCGGCCGGACTACCACGACAAGGGGACGGTCTACCTGCTGGTCGAACCCGACTGCTCCTATCACAACAGCATGGAGATGTCGGAAGACGAGGTCGCGTTCAAACTGCTCAAAGGCGACATGGAGCCGGTCATCACCGAGTACGACGAGGCCGCGGCCGTCGAGGAGACGCTGGCGAACGTCACCGTCGCTGGCGACCAGGCAAAGCGGCTCAACGACCGCATGATCGGCGAGGTCCCGACCAAGCACGCGCTGGGCAAACTCCTCCAGTACGAGTTCATCGACGGGCTGGAACCGACGCCGCTGGGCCGGGCCGTGACGCGGTTCTTCCTCGCGCCAGATCAGGCGTTCGCGATCCTCGATGGCATCCGCAAGGACCTGCACCCCTACGATATCGTCGCGGAGATGGAGCTGCGAGATCGGGAGTAACACGACCGATCTCGTCTATGGCGAGCGGGAGCGAAGCGACACGCGAGCTACGGGACCGCGACTAACAGGAGCGGCTCGGGATAAGCGAGCGCGAACGCGACCGGCCCGCGAGGGTGACGTTTTTATTCCCGCCGGTCCCCTCCTCTGCTGTGACACTCCCTCCGATCACGCCGGCAATGGCGTTCGTCTTCGCCGTCGTCGCCGGTGCGCTCGTCCTCTTCGCGACCGAGCGCGTGCCCGTCGACGTGACCGCCATCGGCGTGATGGTTGCACTGCTGGTCGTCGAACCGCTGACCGCGCTGCTGGCCGACGCCGGAGTGCTGGCCGGGCGACTCTACGTCCTCCACGAGCCCGGCGACGCCGTCGATCCGGTGGCCGTGGGGCTCTCGGGCTTTGCCTCTCCGGCGACGATCACCGTCCTCGCGATGTTCGTCCTCTCGGCGGGGGTCCAGCGGACCGGGGTAATCCAGATTCTGGGGGCCAAGGTCGCCGCTCTGACCGGTGACAGCGAGTCCAGACAGCTCGGGGCGACCGTCGGCATCGTCGGGCCGATCTCCGGGTTCATCAACAACACGGCGGCCGTCGCCATCCTGCTGCCCATGGTGACAGACCTCGCACACAAGGGCCAGACCTCTCCCTCGAAGCTGTTGATGCCGCTCTCTTTTGCCTCGATGTTCGGAGGGATGCTCACGCTGATCGGCACCTCGACGAACATCCTCGCCAGCGACCTCGCCGGCCGACTGGCGATCGAGGACCCGGCGCGGTACGGCGACCTCCACGCGTTCTCCATGTTCGAGTTCACACAGCTCGGCGTGATTCTCCTGGTGGTCGGCTCTCTGTACCTCATGACGGTCGGTCGCTGGCTCACTCCCGAACGCATCAAACCGCGTGGCGACCTGACCCAGGAGTTCGAGATGGCCGACTACCTCACCGAAGTCGTCGTCCGCGAGGACTCGCCGATCGTCGGCCAGACCGTCCACGACGCGCTGGAAGCGACCGACCTCGACATCGACATCGTCCAGCTAATCCGAGATCGCCGGACCTTCCTCGAACCGCTCGGTGCGAAGTCGATCCGGGCCGGTGACGTGTTCGCGATCCGGACCGACCGGGACACGCTCGTCGAACTGCTCGACGCCGAGGGCCTGGACGTGGTTCCCGACGCGGTCGTCGGCGAGGCGGAACTCGAAGCGGCCGAGGAACGACAGAACCTCGTCGAGGTCGTGATCGCACCGGGCTCGGAGCTGGTCGGCGCATCGCTCCGGTCGACGAACTTCCGACAGCGCTACGACGCCAACGTCCTCGCGCTCCGACGCGGCGGCGAGTTGATCCGCCAGCGGATGGACCGGACGACGCTTCGCGTCGGCGACACGCTCCTGATTCAGGGGGCCGGCGACAGCATCGACCGCCTGAACAACAACCCGAACTTCATCGTCGCCCGCGAGGTCGAACGCCCCGACTTCCGGAAGTCGAAAGTCCCCGTCGCCGTCGGTATCGTCGCCGCCGTCGTCGCCGTCGCGGCACTCACGCCGGTCCCGATCGTCGTCTCGGCGCTGGCCGGCGCGCTCGGGATGATCCTCTCTGGCTGTCTGCGCTCCTCGGAGATCTACGACGCCGTCCAGTGGGACGTGATCTTCCTGCTCGCGGGCGTCATCCCGCTGGGGCTCGCCCTGGAGGCGACCGGCGGAGCGACGCTGCTGGCCGACCTCCTCGTGCTCGCCGCGCCGTCGTTCCCGCCGCTCGTGGTGCTCGGGCTGATGTACGTCGTCACGGCGGTCCTGACGAACATCATCTCGAACAACGCCAGCGTCGTCCTCATGATCCCCGTCGCCGCCGAGGCCGCCGTCCAGCTCGGAGCCAACGCCTTCGCGTTCGTGCTGGCCGTGACCTTCGCCGCCTCGACGGCCTTCATGACGCCCGTTGGCTACCAGACGAACCTCTTCGTCTACGGCCCCGGTGGCTATCGATTCACCGACTATCTGCGGGTCGGCGCGCCGCTACAGGCGGTCTTTGCCGTCGTCACGACTCTGGGCATCGCCTACTTCTGGGGCCTGACTCCGTGACAGGATGTGTCTATGTGCCACCGCAACGAAACCCTTTACTCAGCGACGGCCACATCTGTTGGTACGGGATCGTGGGTTAGCCTGGTATACTTCGGGCCTTGGGTGCCCGTGACCCCGGTTCAAATCCGGGCGATCCCATCCACCTTTTTCATCGTCGCCCTTCCTCGCGAGCCTGCGGCTCGCTGCGGCGAGAGCTCCTCGAAAAACGTGGGCGAAAAAGACTCTCCGAGTCGCACCTCCGGTGCGCTCGGAGTGAAACGCCTCGCTTCGCTCGGCGTATGCCTGACGCCACGAAGCCTTTCGGGATGGCCGACAAGAATCGAAATGAGGCCCTGCTGAGAGTAAGCCCGCGAGGGCTTCGACTTCGAGGCGTGGAAGGCCGCCGAGCGGCTGGACACGTCTCGATCGACGATCAACCGTGCGCTGGACCGCGCTGACCTGTACGGTCTGTAGAGCGCGAGACCGTTGACTGGCTGTCGCGGCGAAAGAGATATCAAGCAGCTGTATACAACGTATACATATGACCACGATTCGAGTCAACGACGAGGTGAAGGAACGACTCCGAGACCTGAAACGGGACGACGAGAGTTTCAACGATCTGCTGGACCGTTTGAGCCGGAGCGAGAAGGACGTGGAAGCAATTGCCGACTCACTCCCGCCTGTCGACGACGAAGATATTGAGCGGATGGACAATGCGCGGGATCGGTTGAACGACTCGCTGGAGGAACGCCGGTAGATGATCGTCCTCGACAGAGACGTTCTTGTGAAGCTGCGCAACTCCAACGAGACAGTCGTTCAGCACCTCCAGCAGTACAGCACACGCGAGTGGACGATCCCTTCACACGTCGCCTGGGAATCGTTTCAATACCATAGCACTCGGGCGGAGATGCTACAAGAACAGCACCATCTCCGGTCGAACTTCGACAGGATTCTCTCCTTCACAGCCGATACAGCACTTGAAGCCGCCTACATCGATCAGAAGCTACAGTCACAGGACGTGACTCTCGACGCGGTCGACCTGCTGAATCTGGCGACCGCCCACGAAGCCGGTGGGATGTTCGTCACACACAACAGGAATGACTTCGACAAGGAGCCGATTACGCAGTTAGCCGATGTCGACGTTGTACGCACCGAGTGAATATCTCGCGTCGGGAGAGCAGTACCCAGCGTAGGATTGCCCCGACACTGCCCGAATAGAACAGCAGTTCGGACGACGTGAGCGCCAACACGCTTCGCCACAGCGTTGCGTGGTGGATGCTCCAGGCAGCGGATGGAAACACGCTCTCCGACGTTCGAAACCGACACATACAGCCGACAGTATCAGTGCTGTCTGCCGATTCGACAGAGCAGAATCGACCGCACGACGGCGGCGATTGTCCGTCTGAGTGGACAAAGCGTTTGTAACCGGGTACGGAAGTGTGGCAGAGATGGTCAACACGACGAAGTTGCTCTTGGGTCTCACCTTCGTACTGGTGCTTTTGATAGTGGACGTGCTCGTCTCGTATTTCACTGGCACCCTGGGCGAAGGCGTTGCGACGTTTCTCATCCAGGCGCTCGGGACTGTTGCCACCCTCCTTTTCGTCGGAGCGACGTTTCTCACGGTCCGTCAAAACCGAAAGACGATCCAGGAGCTCAGAAAGGATCGAGAAAAGCAAGTCGTCATCGACGAACTCCAGTACGTCATCCAGCCCGCGATAGATCGCCTCGCCGGGAACATCGAGAAGCTGGAAGCGGGTTTCGTCGGCTGGAAACCCGGCGACCAAGCATTTCCAGCAGACGAGCAGTGGGAGCCCGAGGGTGGGCTTTCGATTCAGAAGCCCCTCTCGAAGACGCAGACGGACGAGGCAGCACTGTTGCGTTCGAAAGAGCGCCACCCGGAGTTACACTCGGAACTGGAGTCGTACGACACGACGGTCGATGACTTGACTGCGGCGGCACGTGACGTGGTGCGGACAGCTGGTCCCGAACTGACGGCAAAAGTCGAACGTGACGTGCCCCGGTTCGACTTCTCTCGGGGGAGCATGAGTGTCGACCCGCCGCGGCTTTTGTCGTATCTCTTAGACGGCGAGGGGCGGGAGTACCGAGACCTCCATACCGGCTGGTCGCAGCTACTCGAACAGCGCGGAGACGAATTCCGGGCGCTCCTCGACGAGGTTGCTCTCGAAGAGCGCCAGCAACTCCGCAACGAGAAGCGTCGAACGCTCGCCGAATCACGACGGCTGCGGTCCGATCTCATCGAGATACGGAACACGCTCCAGGAGGAGTACGGGATCTCGGTCAACGAATTCACGCGGGAGAATCTCGTCGAGAGCGCCACATAACGACTACTGCAGCCGTCGAGATGGTCCGAACTGGCTGATACGGGCACCTGTCGTCCGGCACTGACTACTTCCACCCCGGTTTGCGAACCTTCTTGAGCGAGGACGCACTATCTCGGTTCCAATGGCTACCGGCGTCGACAACACCGAACTCACCGACGCGTTCGAGGAGTTCTACCGGGACTACTACCGCAACGAGATCGGTGAACTCGCCCAGAAGTACCCCAACGACCAGAAGTCGCTGTGGGTCGACTGGGACGACCTCTATCGCTTCGACCCCGACCTCGCGGACGACGTGCGCAACCGTCCCGAGCAGATGCAAGACTACGCCGAGGAGGCGTTGCGCCTGTACGACCTGCCGGTCGACGTGAAGCTCGGCCAGGCCCACGTCCGCTTTCACGACCTCCCCGAGTCCGAGGACATCCGTGCGATTCGCCACGAGCACCACGGGATGCTCATCGCCGTCCAGGGGATCGTCCGCAAGGCCACCGACGTTCGGCCAAAGGTCACGAACGCCGCCTTCGAGTGCCAGCGCTGTGGCACCCTCACCCGGATTCCGCAGGTCGCCGGTGACTTTCAGGAGCCCCACGAGTGCCAGGGCTGTGAGCGCCAGGGCCCCTTCCGCCTGAACATGGACCAGTCGGAGTTCGTCGACGCCCAGAAGATCCGTGTCCAGGAGTCCCCCGAAGGACTGCGTGGCGGCGAGACCCCCCAGGCCATCGACGTGAACATCGAGGACGATATCACCGGCGAGGTGACCGCCGGCGACCACGTCCGCGTGACCGGCGTCCTCAAACTCGACCAGCAGGGCGACGACCGCAGCCAGTCGCCGATGTTCGACCTCTACATGGACGGGATCGACGTCTCCATCGAAGACGAGCAGTTCGAGGACATGGACATCACCGAGGAGGACAAGAAAGAGATCATCGAACTCTCCAACGAGGACGACCTCTACGACAAGATGGTCGGTGCGATCGCGCCCTCGATCTACGGCTACGAACGCGAGAAACTCGCGATGATGCTCCAGCTGTTCTCCGGGGTGACCAAACACCTCCCGGACGGCTCTCGAATCCGTGGCGACCTCCACATGTTGCTGATCGGTGATCCGGGTACGGGGAAGTGCCTCAGCGGTGACACTCATGTGACGCTCGGTGATGGCTCTGAGGTTCCGATTCGAACGCTTGTGGAAGACAACCTCGACGACCCAAAACCCGTCGATGATGGCGTTTGGGACACTGTCGACTTCGAGGTGCCATCGTTGCAGGAAGATGGGACTATTTCCCAGCAGCAGGCAACGAAGGTCTGGAAGCGTGAGGCACCGGAGCAGCTGTATCGGATTCGGACGGCGACGGGACGAGAACTCGATATTACTCCGTCACACCCGTTGTTTGTGCAGTCTAACGGTCGGTTCGAGGCTGTGAAAGCCGAACAGCTGACAGCCGGGCAGATGATCGCGTGCAAGGGCAATAACGACGAGACCGAACACGGGCAGAGCACCGTCGCAGCGGACGGTGGGGTAGTCACTGCCCAAACTGATCGAATCGAATCCATCGAGCCAGTCGAACCGGAGGACGAGTGGGTTTACGACCTCGAAGTCGGGGGAACACACAACTACGTCTCCAACGGCGTCGTTTCCCACAACTCGCAGATGCTCTCCTACATCCAGAACATCGCACCACGGTCTGTCTACACCTCCGGGAAGGGATCCAGCAGCGCAGGCCTTACCGCAGCGGCTGTGAGAGACGACTTCGGCGACGGCCAGCAGTGGACGCTGGAGGCGGGCGCGCTCGTGCTCGCGGACCTCGGGATCGCCGCTGTCGACGAGCTCGACAAGATGAATCCCGACGACCGCTCCGCGATGCACCAGGCCCTCGAACAGCAGGAGATCTCCATCAACAAGGCCGGGATCAACGCGACGCTGAAGTCCCGGTGTTCCCTGCTGGGGGCGGCCAACCCCAAGTACGGCCGGTTCGACCAGTTCGAGCCCATCGGCGAGCAGATCGATCTCGAACCCGCGCTGGTCTCACGGTTCGACCTCATTTTTACGGTGACCGACGAGCCCGACGAGGAGGAAGACCGGAACCTGGCGAGTCACATCATCCAGACGAACTACGCGGGGGAACTCCACACCCATCGCGTGGAGAATCCCACCTCGGACTACAGCCAGGAGCAGGTCGACGCCGTCACCGAGGAGGTCGCGCCGACGATCGAGCCGGACCTGTTGCGAAAGTACGTCGCTCACGCGAAGACGAGTTGCTTCCCGACGATGACCGAGGAGGCAAAGACCGAGATCGAGGACTTCTACGTCGATCTGCGGGTCCAGGGGACCGACGAGGACGCCGCGGTGCCGGTGACGGCCCGAAAGCTGGAGGCGCTGGTCCGTCTCTCCGAGGCGTCGGCGCGGATCCGACTCTCGGACACGGTCGAGAAAGAGGACGCCGAGCGGGCGACGACGATCGCTCGCTACTGCATGGAGCAGATCGGCGTCGATCCCGAGACGGGCGAGTTCGACGCCGACGTTGTCGAGACCGGCACCTCGAAGAGCCAGCGCGACCGGATACAGAACCTCAAGGGAATCATCTCCGACATCGAGGAGGAGTACGACGAGGGCGCGCCGGTCGACGTGGTCGTCGAGCGAGCGGAGGAGGTCGGAATCGAGGAGTCCAAGGCCGAACACGAGATCGAGAAGCTCAAGCAGAAAGGCGAGGTGTACGAACCACGGACCGATCACCTGAGGACGACGTAGATGGACCGCATCTCAGCACTCCGGAACGTCGAGGACGCACTGGCTCGCTTCGAACAGGGGGAGTGTTCGCTGACCGATCTCGAAGCGGAGGTCCGGGGCGTCTTGCGAACCTACGCGACCGACTTCGACGGGGAGTTGCAGGCCTACCGCGCGGACGGCGGCGACGCCGACGGCGTCGTCGTCCTGGCGAGTTCGCGCCCGGACGCCCGCGACCGAGTCCAGGCGCTCGTCGAGTCGCCGGGCCGCTTCGAGGTGACGCCGGTCGATCCCTGATCTGGCAGTGGAAAGGGATTTGCGGGTGTAGTCCCTGTGGTTCCGGTAATGCAGTCCGTGATCGACCGGTTGGACGGTGTGACGACGCTCCTGCTCTGTGGGTCGTGTGCGCGGACCGACGAACTCTGTGGGCGACTGCTGGCCGAGGGCGGTGCTGCGGGCCGGACGGTGCTGTGGGTCTCTTTCGGGCAGTCGCCGTCGGAGTGTCTCGACGACACGGTCGCGGCGGACGCCGATCGTGCCGTCCTCGCGGTCGGCACGACCCCGGCGGGCGAGCGAGACGACGACGTCACCGTCGAGGTGATCTCGACGCCCAGTGACCTCGCGGCGCTGGGGATCAAACTCAGCCAGTTCATCGCGGAGACCGACGGCGAGCTGACGGTGTGTTTCGACTCGTTGACCGAGCTGCTCGGCCACGTCGCGGTCGAAACGGCCTACGAGTTCCTGCACACGGTGACCCGACAGTGCTACCTCGCGGACGCTCGGGCCCACTTTCACCTCGATCCGGCGGCCCACGACGTACAGACGGTCGCCTCGATCACGTCGCTGTGCGACGCTCGTGTCGACCTCGACAGCACGCCGCCGGTCCGCGTTCGAAACGACCGCTAGTCCGTAAATTTAAACACTGAAAGCGAGGATCGTGGGCGTATGTTCCTCGTGATCACGTACTCGCGGTCGGCACGGTCGTCGCTGCGCAACGTCACGCGGGCCCACGAGGAGACGACTGTCCGGCAGTTCGGCCGCGCGGCACTGCTCGCAGGGACGGCCTTCGGGGCGTTTCAGGCGTGTCGGCTCCGCGAGAAGCACGGACGGGACGTACAGGTCGAACGCGTCGAGCGGTTCGTTCCGGCGGACGTGCCCGCCGACGTTCGCGAGGCTGCCGAGGCCTACGAGGACCGCGACCAGCCGTCGGTTCCCTATCGCCAGTTTTCCGTCGGGACCGACCACCCCGGGCCGTCGGCGCTCCGGGAGCGAGACCTGTGATCGTCCGGACGGCAGACCGAACGTGGTGTGGCAGCGTCGCGGACCTCCGGGCGACCGGCGTCTCCAGCCACCAGGTCGCCGATGCCGTCCGCGGCGACGACGCCCCCTGTCGCGTCCACTGTCCCCCACCGGGACCGCTCTTCGACCGCGTGGGACACGTCCACCCGGAGATGGGACTCCGGGTCCGGCCGGCGCTCGCGGTCGCCGCCAGGACTCGCGGCCTCACGCCACCACAGGCCGACGAGATCGAGCGACTGCGGGCCGAGCGAGACGAGATCGACGTGGACGAGCGGGTGCCACAGCACGCGACACCGCCCGAAGACGATCCGGCGGCTCTCGAAGAGCGCGTCGCCGAACTCCGCGGTCGGATCTCGGCACTGCGAGCTCACGATCTGGACGCCAGCGACGAGCGGGCGGCACTGCGTGAGGCTGCCGCGCGGCTGTCGGAGGCACAGACGACCCGTCTCGCGGCCGCACAGACCCGGCAGGCGACACGCGAACAGCGAGATCGACGCCAGCGTCGCCTCCGCCTCGACGACCGGATCGCCAACCGCGAACGCGACGCGCGCTCGTGGCTGGTCGAGCGCGTCCGCGGGCCCTACGAACGGGCCGTGTTCGCGCTCGATCCCGGTGCCGACCCGTTCGACTGTGACCCGACGACCGCCGCTCTGGCGATCCTCCGTGTCGGGACCCAGCGAGGGCCGGTCGTGCTCGCGACGGAGCAGTTTCCGACGCCGGCCGCCGCGGCCGCCTGGGTCGAGGGACCAGTCGTCGCCTGCGGTCCGGACGTTTAAATCGCGTGACGGGGCCACCGACCGTATGGTTTCGGTGGATGCGAGTGCGACGGCAATCGACGGTGTGACGCTCGTGACGGTCTCGCTGGCCAGCGACGGGCTCGCCCGTCGGGTCCGCGTCGAACAGCGACTCGACGGTCCGGTCTGGCCGCCCCGCTGTGAGGGCGAACCCGAGCCCGGCTGGGACGAGTCGGGGTACGAGGGCGTCGTGCCGGCCGACGGACGGCTCGCGCTGGGATACGCGACGCCGGCACCACCGGCTCGACAGCCGGTCGCGGTCGAGGAACGCGAGGTCGTCCCGGACGCGGAGGACGCCGCTGGCGAGGACGCGACGGCGGTCCTCCAGCGGCTCGGCGATCCGTCACCGCCCCGTGATGGGGTGCCCGCACCGGCGGCCGTCCGGGCCGACCCGCGTCCCGACTGTGACACGGCCCCGGCGGTCGAGGAGACGCCGGACGATCCCGGTCACGTCCCCGCTCCCGAGCAGCCCGCGGGCGACGAGTCGACGGAGCAGACAGTGCCGGACCGACGAGCGGGCTCGACAGATCCGGTGACCGACTGGCTCGACGGCGTCGAGGAGCGGGTGACGACTCTCGAACGACTGGACGCCGTCGAGACGGTCCCCGAGGCGACGACGACCCTCCAGTCGACGGGTGGACTCGCGCCCGGCCGGCGAGCAGCCCGCGCGTGTGGCGCCGACCGACGCCGGCTCCTGGCGGTCGCAGACCGAGCACGCAGGCTCGCAGATCGGATCGAGGCGACCGATCCGCCGCTGTCGTCGCTGGAGCGACTGGCATGATCCTGGCCGTGACGGGCGGCAAGGGCGGCGTCGGGAAGTCGACGGTCGCGTACAACCTCGCCGCCAACCTCGACGCCGTCGTCGTCGACGGCGACCTCGGGATGGCAGACCTGCCCGCCGACCACGGGCCGGATCTGCACGACGTACTCGCCGGACGTGCGGATTCCGTTGAGGCCGTCAGAGAGGGGCCGCCGGTCTCGATCCTGCCGTGTGGACGCAGTCTGGCCGGCGCTCGTGCCGGCGATCCCACGGCGCTCGTCTCCGCGATCGAAGCCGTCGAGCGCGCCTACGGCGACGTGGTCGTCGACTCTCCGGCGGGGTTGCGAGCCGATGTCGGTCTCCCGCTGTACGTCGCCGACGCGTGTGTGCTGGTGACCACCCCGTCCGAATCGGCCGTTACGGACGCGGTCCGGGTTCGTGAACTGGCACGGGAACTCGACGCCGGCCTGGCACGCGTCGTCCTCAACCGCGCGGACGACGGCGCGAACCCCGACCCCGTCGCGGCGACGCTCGGCGCGCCGGTGACCACGGTGCCCGACGACGCAGTCGTCGCGGACGCACAGGCCGCTGGCCAGCCGGTCTGTCGGGCGTCGCCGGGAACGCCCGCCTGCCAGGCGTTTCGATCGCTCGCCGACGCCGTCGAACGGGTCTGTCGCGGCCACCGCCCGTAGCTGCTGTTCTGTGCCGTTTGTCGCCGACCGTCCGTATCAGTCCTGGAGGGCCTGATACGTCGACCGAAGCGTCACCGGACTCACGTCTGCGACGGCGGCCGCCCGAGCCTGCGTCAGCTCGTAGTCCGCCTCTCGGGCGGCGGTGTAGAGACACGCGGCGGCGACGCCACCGGGGTTCTTGCCTGCGATCAGATTGCGCTCTGCTGCCAGATCAGCCAGTGCCGTCGCTCGCCGTTCGATCTCGTGGGGAACGTCGAGCTCGCTCGCGAAACGCGGGAGATACTCGCGCGGATCGATCGGACCCGTCGGCAGTCCCAGCTCGCGGTTGATCGCGTCGTAGGCGACTCGTAGCTCGCCGGTGCTGGCCTGAGCGTCGGCGGCGACCTCCTCGACGGTCCGTGCGATCTCGCTCGTGCGACAGGTCGCGTACACCGCTGCGGCCGCGAACCCCTCGATCGACCGTCCCACCAGGAGATCGGCCTCCTGTGCGGACTCGAAGAGGACACAGGCCCGATCTCGAATCGTCGACGAGAGGTCGAGCCGACTCACGAGCCGCCGAATCTCGATGAAGCCGATGCGCTGGTTCCGATCGCGCTTCGAGCCCGTCTGGGCGCGGCTGTGCTCCCGACGGAGGCGCGCCATCTGGCGGCGCTTGCGGCCCTTGAGCCGGGTCGATCGTCCGATCTCAGTCGAGAGCCCGCGGTCGTGGCGCGAGCGGGTCAGCGGCGCGCCGGTGCGTGCCTTCTGCTCTCCGTCGTCCTCGAACGACCGCCACTCGGGGCCGCGGTCGAGCTGATCCTCGTCGACGACGAGGCCACACTGGGTACACACTGCTTCGCGTGCCGATGCGTCGATCGCGCCGTCACACTCCGGACATCGCTGTGCCGTTTGACTCATTGTATTTCGAGATTGGTCCGGATGGAATATTTAAAACCGGGTCGTTCGGCCGGTGATCGGAGGTTTTTCGAGAATTTTACCGACCGGTAACCGGTAGGTAACACGTCAGTGTGGCCGGTCGAACCCGTCACCGACCAGCGCCGGCTTTCGACGTTCAATGGGTTTAAATTACGTGAGAGATGAACTGATGGTAATGACCCTCTCCGAGATCGCGGCCGGGATCGAGGTGACTGCCACCCAGCGCCAGCACGGCGTGGCGTCGGTCGATCGAACGGAGGGAACGCTGGCGGAACGCCTCGACGGCGTCGGGACCCGGCTCCCCTGTGATCCCGAGCGGGCGGCGACGCTGGTCGAGGCCTACGCGGCGGGCGAGAGCGTCGGTGACGCCGGTCGGGCGGCGGGACTCACACCGCTTACGGCAGCCAAGACGCTCCACCTGTGTGGCGAACACGTCTGTCCGCTCAGCCCGCGCCAGCGCGACGTGCTCGACGACTGGCTATCGGGCGACCTCGCTCGCAGCGAGGCGGTCGCACTCACCGGCGCGAGCGAACGCGAGTTCGCGCTGGCGACGTACGTCGCAACGCACGAACCGATCGCCGACGCACGCGAAGCGCTCGAAGGCGCGCTGACAGACGGTCGAGGGACCGACCGACAGGCGTCGCTGGGCGACGCCGTCGAGCAGCCGTCGGATCTGCTCTGATACGGTTTATTGTAGTTGCTTACCGGTGATCGTCGCCACGGAGTAGACGATCACCGGTAAATCGCTACAATAATCCGTATGAGACGGGGGAGACGCTCACCGGTACGTCGCTACAACTGTCCGTATGCGGCCGTGGCCGTCACCGTCGTCTCATCCCCGGTTACGGTTCGACACGGCGGGCCAGCCAGCGGTGTCACCTCAGCAGACCCTCTTCTGGGAAGTCGAGATCGAGCGAGCAGCGACACAGGGCTTCGGTCATCGCCGCGACAGCGGGTGCGAACTCCGTGTCGGGATCGATCGCGGTCGGCTCCGTCGCGCCACGTTCGGCGGTCGGGAGCTCGTAGTCCGCCGACAGCGCTGCCTCGCCGTCGGCGAACGTCCCGACCACCGCGTCGGCGTCGAATCCCAGGTCGACGAGCCGCCCGCGCATCCGGGGCAGGTGGTCGTTGCCGCGCCGGGTCGCCGGTGCGACGAGCGCTCGTCGATCGGCCCCTCGGACCGCTGCGACGGCCTGGTTGTCCGCGATCGGGGGCACGTCCAGCAACACGTGGTCGTACCGTCCCGCGGCGTGGTCGATACACGTCTCCAGTCGCTGTGCCGCGTCGACCGTCTTTGCGCGTGCGAGTCGCTCGAACGGTGCGTGGGCGGGATACAGTGCCACCTCGCCGTCCAGCTCGGGCCACCCCGGAACGGCGGCCTCCGAGAAGCCGGTCTCGTCGACCAGGACCGCCGTGAGATCGGGGTCCAGTCGCCCCTCGACGTAGGTCGACAGTCCCTGTGTGTCGAGCGCGGCGTCGAGGACGGCGACCGAGTTGCCGTCCCGCGCCAGGGTCGCCGCGGTCTCGACGACGGTGCGTGTCGTGCCGACGCCGCCAGCGACGCCGACGAACGCGAGCGTGTCTGCCATCGTAATCTTCGGTCACTCGCCACAGAATAAAAAGGACCGGACTCCGGTTACGGCTCGATCGCGGCTTCGATCTCGTCGAGTTCGTCGTCCGAGAGGTCGGGCCGGGACCCGAACATCGCGTGGATCGGACCGCCGCCGTCGCCCTCGAAGCGGGGGACGACGTGGGCGTGGACGTGGGGGACCTCCTGACCGGCGTCCTCGCCGTTGTTGAAGGCGACCGTCGTGGCCGGTGCGTCGACGGCGGCCTCGACGGCCGGGACCACCTCGTGAAGCGCACTGTACAGGCCCGTCGCTTCCTCGGCCGGCACGTCGTCGAGACGCTCGTGGTGACTCTTCGGGATCACGAGCGTGTGGCCGCGAGCCAGCGGGTTCGCGTCGAGGAACGCGACGGCGTCGTCGGTCTCGTGGACGATTCGGCCGGGGATGTCGCCGTCGACGATCGAACAGAAGATGCAGTCCTCGCTCATACTCTCCCGTGCGTCCGGCGACCAAATCAAAGTTCGCCACTCGTCCGTCGGTGCCCGCGACGCTCGACCGCGGATATCGACCGGTTCACGTTCTCCGCCGTCCACGTCTGAGCCATGCCGACGTTCACAGTCGAGACGGACCGCCGCTGTCAGGCCGTCGACGTGACCGAACGGGTCGAGTCGGCGCTGCCCGCCGATGCAAACGGAACTGCGACGATCTTCGTCCAACACACGACGGCCGGCGTCGCCGTCAACGAGGTGGAGTCTCGCTTGCTCGGTGACTTCGAGTCGATGCTGACCGATCTCGTGCCCGACGACGGGTGGGACCACGACCGACTCGACGGCAACGCCGACGCCCACCTTCGGACGCTGCTGCTCGGACCGGGCGAGACCGTTCCGGTCGACGAGGGTGCCCTCTCGCTCGGGACCTGGCAGTCCGTGTTGCTCGTGGAGTGTGACGGTCCACGACGGCGGACGGTGACGGTTCGAGCGTGACGACCGATCGTCCGATACGCTCCGGTCGCTTCTCAGACGGCGTATAAACCCTTCGCCGATGCTTGCCGGCGCGCGGTCGACGACCCGGTATAAAGGTGTCCGGCTGTCATCGATTACGTACCACGATGGTTCCACTAGACGACCCCTCCCGACCGACGCGTCGCTCGGTTCTCCGCCGCGGCGCGACGGCCGTCGCGATCGGTCTGACGACCGGACTCAGCGGCTGTACTGGAAGCTTGCCACCGCTGAGCAGCAAACCGAGGTACGGCCGCGTCGACGTTCCGGACGCCGGTCCGCCGAAGTACCGCCGCTGGCTCCCCGCGGGGTGGGACAGCGAAACGGACGAAGACTGGGTCATCACCTACGCCGAGCCCGGTCCGTTCGAGGGCCCCGTCCCCGAGGAGTTCGTCGCCAGGCGGGGGTTCCACAAGCTGGAGCTCGACTACTTCGGCATCGGCTACGAGAACTACGACAGCCTCACGATCACGAACCTCGCCACGGTGATCGAGGCCGAGTTCACCGCCGACGATGTCGCCGCCACGCTCGCGGACACCGGCTACGAACCCGACGGATCGTATCGCAGCTACGACGTGTACTCCCGTTCGGACGTACGCAGACGGGCTGCAGTACGAGACGGCGTCGTCGTCTGGGCAAGCGCAAACGAGCACAACGCCCCGGATATCGAGGGGACGATCGACGCCGGACACGGCCACACGGAACGGTATCACGAGCAAAACGACGCGTTCGAGGCGGTCACCGACGCGGCCGGTGCGAGCAGAATGTTGTACATCGGCGGCTCGCATCCCGGACTCAACCCTGAAATTGCCGAACTCGGTGCCGACGCGTTTCGGATCGACGACGGTGTCGCCTACCACCTGCTGATCGAACGGTACGAATCCGCCGCTGACAATTCCGCAGACAGGACAAAAAGCGCCCTCGAACAACAGCGACACGAACTCACCAAGGAGGCACGAACCGTCGATGTCGAGGCCGACGGCCGATTCGCGACGGTCTCCGCCCGGGTGCCGACCCGGCCGAACCGCGAGCGCGATCCGATCGACGATCCGCCACAGGTCACCTGGGGCGGAAACTTCGATCCCGCGGCTCGAACCGTCACGCTTCGTCACGAGGCCGGCGAGTCGGCTGATTCAGATCTGATCTGCTACGACATCGACACGCCAGAGGACGGGGGAGAGGTCGAGAAGAAACCGCTCTGGCCCGACCAGAAGACGGTGAGTACAGGTGACGAGACGACCATCGACCTGAGCGACGAGCCTACCGCAGACGGGATCAGAGTGGTGTACGGACCGGCGGACGACGTTGGCTTCCGGATGCTATTCTCTCTGCCACTGGAGGACGAGCGATGACAGTCGCGATCGCGTCTCGTCTCACACCTTCCCAGACGACACGACCTCGGACGGCCGAGAGGAAACTATTTGTTCCACGTATGTCAGACAACGCTGTGAGCGAGGAGCCAGACGTTGCCGATGTCGTCGGCCTGCTCGACGACGAGCACGTTCGGTCGATCCTCGTCGCGACGAGTGCGGAACCGCTGTCGGCGAAGGAACTGGGAGAGCACTGCGACCTCTCGGTGTCGTCGATCTACCGCCGGGTCGACGAGCTCTGTGACTGTGCCCTCCTCGCCGAGCGAACGCGACCGCGCCGCGACGGCCACCACGAGACGGTGTACGTCTCGACGCTCGACCGGTTCGAGCTGACGATCCGCGACGGCGAACTGGACTGGACGATCGATCGGACGGAGAGCGACCCGGCCGACGAGCTCTCGCGGATGTGGGGACAGCTCTGAAATGAACGTCTTCAGCGCGCTCACCGACTTCACCGGCGTCGTCGGCCTCGCTGCCGGAGCGGCGGCGACCGGCTCCGCCCTCGTTGGCCTCTACATCGGCGGCCAGGCCTATCGCGGGCTCCGACGCAACGACGACCCCTCGATGCGGTATCTCTCGATCGGGATGATCCTGCTCTTCGGCGTGACGTACGTCCTGGCGCTGGCTGGACAGGGGCTCCTCACGTTCCGCATCGTCTCGATTCGCTACCAGAACGTGTTCCGGCTGATCGTCCGTCTCCTCCAGTTCGGCGGGCTCCTCCTGATCGCCTACTCCCTGCGTATCGCGACCGACGCTCGAACTGAGAACTGATAGCTGCTCGCCCCGCTGGCGCTTCCGCCGGTCGTGATCCGTCTTCTCGGTGCAGTGTGACCGTTTCCCCGGTCGACCGCACGCAGTCGTGCGGTCGATCCGGAACAGATCTACAATACTCCGTCTTAGTCGTCTGCTTCGGCGGTCTCGACGGTGGCGATGGCGATCTCCATCTCGACGCCTTCGACCGACCAGGTCTTGCGGTGGCCGTCCTCGACATCGCCGAACTCGTCGGCGCGGACCTCCTCGGCGATGAGCTGCTCGTGTTCGCGCACGAGCTCGTCGATGCGCTCGTCGGCGACAGCGAGATCGAGGCGGATGCGCTCTTCCAGGTCCAGTTCCAGATCCTTGCGCATCTCCTGGACGCGGCGGATGACCTCGCGTGCGTATCCCTCGCTCTCGATGTCCTCCGTGAGCGTGGTGTCGACGTAGACGACGCCGTGGCCGCCCAGTGCCTCGAACTCGGTGCTCGCGACGCCTTCGGGCGTCTCGCGGCGGAACGACACCATCTCGTCGGTGAGCGCGACGGATTCGCCGAGCGCGTCCGAGACGGCGGCTTCCAGCGTGTCGAGGCTGGCTTCGTCGACGCGGGCCTCGTTGAGCGCGTTCATCACGCGGCCGGCGTCGTCACCGAAGGCCGGGCCGAGTTCGCTCATGTCGGCCTCCGCGGAGTAGGCCAGTTCGCCCCAGGCGTCGCCGCCGCCGACGATCTCGACGGTACGGGCGTTGAGCCGGTCGGCGACGAGGTCGGTGTGGGCCTCGATGGCCGCGGTGACGTCGTCGCTGTCGGTGTCGATCACGACGCGCGTGACCGGCCAGCGGAGCTTGCGCTCGGCCTGCTGGCGGGCGTTCGAGCCGGCCTCTTCGACGGCGCGGGCGACGGTGACCTCGTCTTCGAGCGTGGGATCTCGCAGTTCGTCGTCGACCGTCGGCCAGTCGCACATGTGGACCGTCGGGTGCTCGCTCTCGCCGGTGAGCGTCCCGTAGATCTCCTCTGCGACGAACGGCGTGAACGGTGCCAGCAGCGCGACGACCTCGCGGAGCACGCGGTACAGTGTCGCGTAGGCGGCCCGTTTGGACTCGCTGTCGTCTTCCTCCCACATGCGCTCGCGGACCAGCTGGACGTAGTAGCGGGACACGTCCTCGACGACGAAATCGAGGATCCCCTCGATGGCGTCGTCCTGACGGAACTCCTCCATCGCTTCCGTCGCTTCGGCCTCGACCGTCTGGAGCCGCGAGAGCACCCACTCGTCGGCCAGGTCCAGCGTCACGTCGTCGATCCCGGTCCCTTCGGCGGCATCGCCGCCTTCGGATCGTTGCGACTCCGTCGCAACGCGCGGCGAGAACCCGTCCATCCGCATGTACGGCAGCGGGAAGCGAAAGACGTTCCAGAGGATGTTGAGCCGTCGCTGCATCTCCTCGGTCCCGTCGTACGAGAAGTTCATGTCCTCGCCGCGGGCGGCGAGCGACAGGAGGAACGCGCGCATCGGGTCCGCGCCGTAGTCGTCGATGACCTCGCCGGGGTCGACGCGGATGTCCCTGGACTTGGACATCGCGCGCCCGTCGGGCATCAGCGCGTGGCCGTGCATCACGACGCGCTCGTAGGGACTCGCGCCGACCGCCGCCGTCCCCATTCCGAGCTGGGACCAGAACCAGCCGCGGGTCTGGTCGTGGGCCTCGATGATGAGGTCGGCGGGCCACAGTTCGTCGAAGGCCTCGGTCTCGGAGGGGTAGTCGATCGTTCCCCACGTCGCGACGGCGGAGTCGAGCCACACGTCGAACACGTCCGGCACCCGCTCGTAGGTGACCCCGTCTTCGGTGATCGTCAGGTCGTCGACGGTGTCCTTGTGGAGGTCGACGGTCTCGGGGTCGATCTCCTGGTCGACGGCGTCGGCCAGCTCCTCGCGGTCGCCGACGACGATGGCGTCGTCCATGTCGCCGCTCCACTCGACGGGCTCGCCGTCGGCGTCCTCGCTGGGCAGCCAGATCGGGACCGGTGTCCCCCAGTACCGCTGTCGCGAGACGTTCCAGTCGGGGGCCTCCTCGACGAAGTTCCGGAAGCGGTTCTCGCGGGCCTCGTGGGGGTACCACTCCGAGTCGTCGATGTTGGCAAGCAGGTCGTCTTTGATGTCCGTGATCGTGATGAACCACTGGTCGGTGACGATCTGGACGATGCCCGTGTCACAGCGCCAGCAGTGGCCGTAGCTGTGTGTCGTCGTCTCGGCGGCCAGCATCCGACCGCGCGCTTCGAGGTCGTCGATGATCTCGTCGTCGGCGTCTTTGACGAACTGGCCTTCGTACGTGCCGGCGGCCTCGTCGTAGACGCCGTCCGGACCGACCGGACAGAAGATCTCCAGTCCGAGTTCGCGCCCGCGCTCGAAGTCTTCCTCGCCGTGGCCCGGTGCGGAGTGGACCAGCCCGGTCCCCTCGCCCTCGGTGTCGACGTACGGTGCTTCGTACACCTGTCCAGCACCATCGCCGTCGGGTGCGTCGGGCACTTTCTCGCGAAGCGGGTGGTCGTACTCCCAGCCAAGCAGGTCCTCGCCGCTCAGTTCCTCGACGATCTCGTAGTCGTCGTACCGACCCGCCCGGAGTACCTCGTCGACCTTCGGCTCGGCGACGTACAGCAGTTCCGTTTGGCCGTTTCGGGTCGCCTCGACGCCGACGTACGTCCCCTCGCCGTCGACCGCGACGAAGGTGTTTGCCGGGATCGTCCAGGGCGTCGTCGTCCAGACGACCAGATTCCCCTCGCGGTCGGCGAGGTCGAACTTCACGTAGATCGACGGGTCCTCCACGTCCTCGTACTCGACCTCGTTGTTGGCGATGGCGGTCTCACAGCGGGGACACTGGGTGATCGAGCGCTGGCCCTGCTCGACGAGATCGCGCTCGTGAGCGCTGGCAAAGCCCCACCAGGCGGCCTCCATGTACTCGGGCTCGACCGTCCGGTAGGGATTGTCCCAGTCCATCCAGACGCCGAACGACTTGAAGTCCTCTTGCAGGCCTTCGAGGCTCGTCTCGGCGAACTCCCGGCAGGCGTCGACGAAGTTCTCGACGCCGAACGCCTCGATGTCTTTCTTGTTCCGGAACTCTTTCTCCTCCTCGACTTTGGTCTCGATCGGCAGGCCGTGCATGTCGTAGCCCGGCCGGTCGGTCACGTCGTAGCCGCACATTCGCTTGTAGCGGATGTACACGTCCTTGAGGCTCTTGTTCCAGGCGTGGCCCATGTGGGCCGAACCGGACGTGTAGGGCGGTCCGTCGACGAAGAAGAAGTCCTCGCCGTCGGCCCGGTGCTCCACTGTCTTCTCGTAGGCGTCGATATCGTCCCAGTACTCGAAGACCCGCTCCTCGACCGCGGCGGGGTCGTACTGGTCGTCGACGGGGGCGAAGCGTTCCATACCCGACTACAGCGACGCCGGGACTAAAGGACAATCGGTTGTGTGTGACCCCGCCGCGGGGCACGCCGAGACGCCCGGCCGGGTCGTCCCTACACCTCGCGCTGGAGCAGGAGACTGACCGTCTCCCCGGTCTTGTCGGTGATCGGAGCGGCGACGTCCCACCCCTCCGCACCGAGCTCGTTCAGCTCGTCCATCGGGGGCGCGACATCGCCGCCGAGCCCCGCGATCATCACTTCGCTGTCGACCTCGATCGTTCGGTACTCGTAGGAGGGCATGCGTTCACCGGCGCGGCCACGTCGCGGCCGTCCGCGAGGTGGTCGGCGACGGATCGCTCCGTTCCTCGCATCGGTAAAAATACGCGCCCGATACTGTCGGTTTGGTATCGCCTACTTAAGTCAGTCGGACGATAGAACTATACACATGTCAGCAACCACCACTCTCTTGCAGGCCACACAGTCGGAGGCGGTCACGGCGATCGAGAACGACGTACTGTTGAGTTCGTCGCTGTGGGCGAACGTCGCCCTCGCCGGGCTGGCGATCCTGTTGTTCGTGTACATGGGCCGCAACGTCGAAGCGCCGCGGGCGAAGCTCATCTGGGGGGCGACGCTGATGATACCGCTGGTGTCGATCTCCAGTTACCTCGGCTTGCTCTCGGGGCTGACGGTCGGCTTCATCGAGATGCCGGCGGGGCACGCACTGGCCGGCGAGGAGGTCATGAGCCAGTGGGGCCGATACCTCACGTGGGCGCTGTCGACGCCGATGATCCTGCTGGCGCTGGGGCTCCTGGCGGATGTCGACATCGGTGACCTGTTCGTCGTGATCGCGGCCGACATCGGCATGTGCGTGACCGGGCTGGCCGCGGCGCTGATCACGTCATCGTACGGGCTCCGGTGGGCGTTTTACCTCGTCAGCTGTGCCTTCTTCCTCGTCGTGCTGTACGCCATCCTGGTCGAGTGGCCACAGAGCGCGACGGCGGCGGGCACCGACGAGATCTTCGGAACGCTGCGGGCGCTGACGGTGGTCCTGTGGCTGGGCTACCCGATCATCTGGGCCGTCGGTATCGAAGGGCTGGCGCTGGTCCAGTCGGTCGGACTCACGTCCTGGGGGTACTCGGCGCTGGACATCGGCGCGAAGTACCTGTTCGCGTTCCTGCTGTTGCGCTGGGTCGCTGCGAACCAGGACGTCGTCGGGCAGCCGAGCCTCGACACTCACTCCGAGGGGACGGCCCCGGCCGACGACTGATCCTGTCGGCCGTACCGCTGCAAGCTATTCGCTACGGACAGGTAGCCGCTCTGAGACGGCCAGCCGCGACCGTCTCGGCCAGTCCGACTACTCGGCGAAGTAGCTGGTGAAAAAGCCCGAGAGGAACGAGGAGATGGCGACCGCCAGTGCCATATCGCCGAGTCCCCACGGTCCGTCGTCGTCGGCCAACGCGACCGTGACGCCGACGCTGACGACAAGTGAGACGATTCCGTTGACGAGGTGCTTTCCGAAACCCATACGCCCTCTTCGTCGGCCAGCGTCTCCACTCTTTCGCCGAGATGGACCGGAGATTTAAACCCGATCAGGGACCAACCTCGCGCCGATGGGACCAGTCCCCGACCTCGACGACGTTGCGACCGCGTGTGCCCAGCGGCTCTGTCGCGCGGATCGCGTACTGTTGGCGTCACACATCGACGCCGACGGCCTGACCAGTGCCGCCGTCGCCTCGCTGGCACTGGAGCGGGCCGGAATCCCCTTCGAGGTCGTGTTCAAGAAGCAACTCGACGAGACAGAGATCGCCTCGATCGCCGCCCGCGAATACGACACCGTCCTCTTTACCGACTTCGGCAGCGGGCAACTCGACGTGATCAGCGAGCACGAGCGAGCGGGCGACTTCGAGCCCGTGATCGCCGACCACCACCAGCCGGCCGTCGTCGACGGGCAGCGCCCGTCTGCCAGTGGGACGGACTCTCACCCTGCCGAGACGGAGTTTCACCTGAACCCGCTGCTCGTCGGCCTCGACGGGGCCTCGGAGCTGTCGGGTGCGGGCGCGAGCTACGTCCTCGCGCGGGCGCTGGCCGAGGTCGGCGAGACCGAGCCACCCGACGGGAACCGGGACCTGGCCGGTCTGGCCGTCGTCGGCGCTGTCGGTGACATGCAGGCCGTCGACGGCGAACTCGTCGGCGCGAACACCGGCATCGTCGAGGAGGGCGTCGCGGCCGGCGTCCTCGAAGAGGGGACCGACCTGACGCTGTACGGCAAGCAGACCCGGCCGCTGCCGAAGCTACTGGAGTACGCCACGGAGGTCCCGATCCCCGGCATCTCCAACGACGAGGCCGGCGCGATCCGGTTTCTCGAATCGCTCGGGCTCGACCTGAAGCGGTCCGGCGAGTGGCGCACGTGGGCGGACCTGACCGACGACGAACGCCAGACCGTCGCCAGCGCGCTGGTCCAGCGGGCCGTCGAGCGCGGCGTGCCCGCCGACGACATCCAGACGCTGATCGGCACGACGTACACGCTGACCGAGGAGCCGACGGGGACGGAGCTGCGCGACGCCAGCGAGTTCTCGACGCTGTTGAACGCGACCGCCCGCTACGAGCGTGCCGACGTGGGCCTTGCGGTGTGTCGCGGCGACCGCGAGGCCGCGCTCGACCGCGCCCAGACGCTGCTCTCGAACCACCGTCGGAACCTCTCGGAGGGACTGACGCTGATCCAGGAGCGGGGCGTGACCCACGAGGACAACGTCCAGTGGTTCGACGCCGGCTCGGCGATCCGCGAGACGATCGTCGGCATCGTCGCCGGCATGGCGCTGGGGACGGCCGGCGTGGACGCCGACAAGCCGATCCTCGCGTTCGCCAGCAAGGACGACGACGAGACGAAAGTCTCCTCGCGCGGGACCGGCCCGCTCGTGGGACGGGGCCTGGACCTCTCGGCGGTGATGCGCGAGGCGGCCCGTTCGGTCGGCGGCGACGGCGGCGGCCACGACATCGCGGCCGGCGCGACCGTTCCGGCGGGCGAAGAGCAGGCCTTCGTCGACGCCGCCGACGAGATCGTGGCCGACCAGCTCGGCAACAAGAGCTAACTACCTGCCTCACCGAATGCGGGTGATGGACGAACGGGACGTCTTCGACCTGCTACTCGTCGTCGGGGTGTCGCTGGCCGCGTACGTCCACGTCTACGGGCTCGCCGATCCGCTCGCGACCGCCGACGAGATCGCGGCCCTGCTGCTCGCGTTGGACGTACGGGTCTACCTCGTGCTCGGCAGCGTCACGGGCGTGTTCTTCGTCGCCTACCTCGTGGTCTATCTCCCACAGAAAGACACCAACCGTTCGGTCCGACGCTCGTAGAGGACTGGGCGTCAGCGATCGAGAAAGTCCGGTAGATCGAGCGCCTCGGTGCTGTCGACGTCCTGCCGATCGAGGAGTTCGGTCGGATCGAGCGCCGACGGGAGCCCGTCTCGACCGCCGGTCGGGCGGTCGTCGGGGTCGACGAGGATCGTCTCGCCCTCGACGAGGTCCGCCCAGACCGCGTCGCCGTCGGCGTCCGTCGACTCGGCGGCCGCACGGGCCTCCTGGCGGCCCTCTCGGTAGGCGAGTTCGACCATGCTCCGGTTGTAGTTGGTCGCCATCTCGTCGTAGATGGCCTCCAGTTCCTCGCGGTTGTACTCACCGAGTCGCTCCGCGACGCCGATGGCGTAGGCCCGCTCGGTGGCCTCGTCCTTGTCGAGGGCGTCCCACTCGTCGTACTCGGCGTGGTACAGGCTCATGATTCTACTTTCTCGCTCGGGTGGACCCGGAGTCCGGTGTCGGAGAAGCTGATCCGTCGGATGTCACAGTCGATGGCGGTGCCCCGCATCTTGATGACCTGGAGCCCGCGGGTCATGCTCCCGCTATCGAGGAAGTTGTGGAAGAAGACGACGCCGTGGGCGAGGTAGTGCTCGTCGGAGTACGACGTGGGGTCGGTCATCTCGGAGATGAGCAAGACGGTCGCGTCGGTCTGTTTCAGCGCCGAGAGAAAGCCGGTGATCTCCTCGGAGACGTCCGTCAGAAAGTGCTGGAGCAACATCGTCGAGTCGACGACGACCCGTTCGACGTTGTTCTGCTCGATGAAGGCGACGAGGCGGCTCGTCAGTCCGCCCTCGGAACCGAACTGGGTGATGGTCCGCTTGCCGCTCTCGGTGACGAGGTTGAGAAACTGGATCGCATCGGACTGCATCGCGCGGTCGAACCCGAAGTCGTAGCCGGCCATGTCCTGCATCAGCTCTTCTTTGGTCTCGTGCATCGTCACGTAGAGACAGTCCTCGCCCCGCTTGGCTCCCTGCGTGATGAACTGTGCGCTGAACGTCGTCTTGCCGCTTCCGGGCGGACCGCTGATCACGTAGAGCCGGTTCTCCAGCAACCCACCCTCCACGAGCTCGTCGAATCCCGGCACACCACTCTCGAGTCGCATACCGCTAGTCACAGCGAATCACGTAATAGGTGTTTTCGCTCCGTTTTCACGCCTGATAACTCACAGACGTGAACCGAACGAGGGCGGACCCGTCGGGCGGAGCGACGGTGACCGACCTCGTCGGTCACTGGAGACGGGCCCCACACTGCCGGCAGTAGACGAACGCGGGGTCGTTCTCGTTGTGCGTGCCACACTCGCGGCAGCGGCCGCCGCCAGTGGGATCGCCCGCGTCGACAGACGCCGGGGCGGCGGTGTCCACTCGGCTCGGCGTCGCGTCGGGTGCGGGGTCGTCACGCTGGAAGTACCGGTAGAGCAGCAACTGCACGAGCCCGAACCCGAGGACGTACGCGACGAGCCAGAACACCACGTCCATACCGTGTGATTCGGTACCGAGGAACTTGGCTGTTTCGGCAGGTTCTCATACGGACGGTTGTCGTCCTGTACCGGTGAGCGTCTACCCCGTGGCGACGCTCACCGGTGCGCAACGACAACGTTCCGTATCAGAGACGATAGTTCGGCGGGTCCCGTCGAACGGCGGTGTTCAGATAAGAGATCGAGAGTGGCGGAAGTAAAGCACCGAAAGCCCTCGGCCCGCTCGGCGGTTCTGTGGCGGATATCCTCACTCCGCTCGGATAGTGCCGCCGCAGAACCGCCGAGCGGGCCTCGCCCTTTCATCCGCCAGGTATCGGCTATTTGATCGTCTGAACCCTGGCGGATGAAAGGGCGAGTGCAGTTGCGGGAACCCGGACCCCGCAAGCACCTACTGGAGCGCAGCGTGGGTCCCGGGACCGCAACTGCACGAGGGCTTTCGGTGTCTACAAGTCCACTGACGCAGTCGCTTATCTGAACACTACCCATCGAACAGATCCCTCACCGATCGGGCGGGGACAGATCGCGACCGAACTCGTCGAACTGGGTGACGTCGTCGGGGACCGTACTGTCGAGTTTGCGCTGGTCGCGCCGGTCGACGTTGGCACCGTCGAGCGAGTCGGCGACGGACTCCCAGCCGTCCTTGATGGCGACGCTCTCCGCGGGGGTGCCGGCCGCGATGTGGTGGGCGGGTACGTCGCGACTGACCGACGACTTGGCCGCGAGAATCGAGTTCTCGCCCAGTCGGACGCCGGCCCGGACCATCGAGTCGTAGGTGACCCGAGCGTCGTCTTCGATGATCGTGTGGTAGTTGTCGACGTGGGTCTGGTCGACCGAATCGTGGTCGTGGGTGTAGACGTGTGCGTCGTCGGAGATAGAGACGCGGTCACCGATCGTCAACCGTCCGCGGTCGTCAAGGTGTACGTCGTCGTGGATCACGACGTTGTCACCGACGGTGATGTTGTGGCCGTAGGTGAACGTGATCCCCTTGAAGAACCGGCATCCGTCGCCGACTTCCTCGAAGAGGTGCTCCGCGATCATCCGTCGAAAGCGCAGCGCGAACTCGACGTTGTCCGCCATCGGCGTCGCGTCGAACTGTCGCCAGAGCCACTGGAGGTACTTCGACTCCGAAAAGGCGTCTTCGTCTTTCTCCGCGTAGTACTCGCTCTCCAGGGTCGCGTTACAGGGATCGTACCCCTGCAGACGGACCCGCTCGGCCGGCGACACGTCCTCGCCCGACTGCCATCGCTCGTAGGCCTCCCGGTCGCCGTGGAGGTCGACCAGCACGTCCTCGACGACGTCGCAGGTGTCCTCGTCGCTCGCGAGGCGCTCGTCGACCTCGGAGATGAACGCGCGCAGGCCCTCCTCGGCCAGCGGCGGCAGCGAGACGTGGCGCTTCGTCATACTGCGAGGATGGCGGTGCCCGCTGATATGGGTTTCCGTTGCGTCGCCGTTACCGCCGAGTAACCCGGCGACGTGGCCGTAACGTGGCGATCGGACCCGGAGAATGAGGGGCTCCGAGAAGGGGAGCTACTTTGCCCCCGCCGCCCGCACCGTCGGGCAATGGCGCGATCGGATCTCATCACGGAGGTACGCCGCGTGCTCGTGAACCCGCGGGAACGACGCCTGCGAGCGGGCTGGCGACTGCTCGTCGGACTGCCGGTGCTCCTGTTCGTGCTGGCGGTCGCGGGCGTCGGTCAGCGGGCGGTACAGGCCATCCCGCTCACGGTGCCAGTGCTCGCGGGTGGGGCGATCCTGGCGGGAGCGCTGTTGTCCTACGGTGCCGGGACGGGCACGCTGGTCGGGCTCTCGTGGTGGCTCGGCGGGCGGACCCTCGCGGGACTGGGACTGGGCGGCGACGGCTGGTGGCGCAACCTCGGGTTCGGACTCGCCGTCGGGGTCGCGATGACGACGGCGATCTTCCTCGTCGAGTTGGGGCTGGGGCTGATCGCTGTCGACGGCGTACTCGTCGCGAGACCGACGAACCAGCTCGGCGTCGCCCTGCCGGTAGTGGTCGCCGTTCCGGTCACGCTCCTCTTTTTCGTCGGCGTCGGCGTCTTCGAGGAGGTGCTGACGCGTGGCTACCTGCTGAACAACATTGCCGAGGGGCTGAGCGGTGTCGGACCGGTCGGCAAGCGGGGCGCGGTCGCGGTTGCGGCGGCCGTGACCAGCGCCGTCTTCGGCCTGTTGCACCTGACGAACCCCAGCACGACGCTGTTTTCCACGCTCAACATCACCGTCGTCGGCCTGTTTTTCGCCGCGACCTACGTCGTCACCGACGATCTGGGAATCCCGATCGGGATCCACATCACGTGGAACTTCTCGCTGTCTTCGCTGTACGGCTTCCCCGTCAGCGGACTCGCGATGCCGGGGACCGTCCTCTCGGTCCGCCAGACCGGTGCCGACGTGGTGACCGGCGGCACGTTCGGCCCGGAGGGCGGACTGATCCTCTATCTCGGGCTCGCAGTCGGGATCGCGCTCACCTGGTGGTGGGTCCGCCGAGTGGACGGCGCAGTGCGTTTTCGGACCGACATCGCCGACCCCGATCTGCGCGATCCGCCCCGCCCCGAGTGATACGGACGGTTGTAGCAATGTACCGGCGAGCGTCTCCCCGGTGGCGACGCTTACCGATACGCAACGACAACGTTCCCTACGAGACCGGGCAGGCAGCGCCGGTGTCCTCGCGTGTGCCGGGACCAAGAGGGCTAAGTGCGCGCATCCGTAACGTCGGGACATGAACGAGCGGGAACTCGGAACGTCAGGCGTCGAAGTTTCGGAGATCGGTTTCGGGGCCTGGGTCGTCGGCACCGACTGGTGGGGCGACCGCAGTCGCGACCAGGCCATCGAGATGGTTCACCACGCCATCGACCAGGGCGTCACCTACTTCGACACCGGCGACGTGTACGGCCACGGGGCGAGCGAGGAACTAATCGGCGAGGCCCTCGCGGAGTATCGCGAGGACGTGACGGTCTCGACGAAGGTCGGCTACGACTTCTACAACAACCCTCAGGCCGGCCACGGGGAACTCCCCAAGCGGATCGACGGCGAGTGGATCCGAGAGGCGCTTGACGACTCGCTGGAGCGGCTCGACATGGAGTACGTCGATATGCTCATGTTGCACAACGCCAACGCCGACGAGGTCGACGCGGACGTGCTGGCGACGCTCGACGAGCTCCGAGAGGAGGGCAAAGTCGAGGCGATCGGCTGGGCGCTCGGCCCCTCGATCGGCTGGCTGGCCGACGGCGACGCCGCCGTGCAAAACGAGTTCGACGCCCTCCAGACGGTCTTCAACATGTTCGAGCAGGTGCCGGGCCAGCACTTTCTCGACACCATCCGAGAGCTGGACGCCGACACCTCCGTCGTCGCCCGCGTGCCCCACTCCTCGGGGCTGCTCAACGAGCAGGTCACGCCCGACACCGAACTCGGCGAGGGCGACCACCGCTCTCACCGCCCAACCGAGTGGTACGAGACCGGCTGGGAGAAAGTCGACAGCGTTCGGTTCCTGGAGCGCGCGGACGGCGCGAGCGGTGACGAACCGCGAGGGGACCACGCCGACGGCCGGCGAACGATGGCCCAGGCTGCCCTCCAGTGGCTGCTGTACCACGACGAAGTCGCGAGCGTCACGCCGACGTTCCGGACCGCCGCCGACATCGACGAGTGGGCCGGCGCGCCGGCCACGCCGGCCCTGTCCGACGCGGAGTACGAGCGCGTCCAGGAGCTGTACGCGGACAACTTTGGCGTCGACCGCGACGACGGGATGGACCAGCTCCGGTCCTCGGTCGGCGGCGAGGACTTGGACGAGACTGGGACGGCTCCGGCAGACGACTGACCGGCGGCGCTTCTCTCCTGCGATCCGGACGCACGGAGCGCTTCGAAATTCGACACGGGTTTATCCACGCTCGCCCAGAACCAGAGCATGCGCGTGACGTTTCTCGGGACGAGCGGAGCGGTACCGACGACCGAGCGCAATCCCAGTGCGCTGTTCGTCAACAGAGACGGCGACAAGCTCCTGTTCGACTGCGGCGAGGGCACCCAGCGCCAGATGATGCGCTTTGGAACCGGGTTCGCCGTCGACCACGTCTTCGTCACGCACACCCACGGCGACCACGTGCTGGGGATCCCCGGTCTCCTCCAGACGTTCGACTTCAACGACCGCGAGGAGCCCTTGGCGATCCACGCGCCCGCCGGGACGCGAGGGACCATCGAGGACCTCGTCTCGGTCACCGGCGACACGCCCTCGTTCCCGGTCCGGATCACGCAGGTCTCGGCCGGCGACACCGTGCTCGACGGCGACGGCTACGAGGTGCGGGCGATCCGCACCCAGCACCGCTGTCAGTCGGTGGGGTACGCCGTCGTCGAGGACGACCGCAAGGGCCGGTTCGACCGCGAGAAAGCCGAGGAGGAACTCGGGATCGAGCCCGGCCCGAAGTACTCGAAGCTCCACCGCGGCGAGCCGGTCGAACACGAGGGGCGGACGATCCAGCCCGAGGCGGTCGTCGGCCCCGATCGGCCCGGCCGGACGCTGGTCTACACCGGCGACACCCGCCCCACCGACTCCGTCGTCGAAGCCAGCGAGGACGCCGATCTGCTGGTCCACGACGCCACCTTCGCCGACGACTGGGCGGAGCGAGCGCGCAAGACCGCCCACGCCACCGGTCGCGAGGCCGCCGAGGTCGCACAGGAGGCGGGGGCCAAACGCCTCGCGCTCACCCACATCTCGACGCGCTACGGCGGCAATCCGACACCGATCCTCTCCGACGCCCGCGAGGCCTTCGACGGCGAGGTCTTCGTCCCCGACGACGGCCGCCGGATCGACGTGCCCTTCCCCGACGAGTGAGGTCGGGCCCAACAGTTACGGTAGCCTGGCACACAGTAGAACCATGAACGTGCTGGTCACCGGTGCGACCGGCTTCGTCGGCGGGAACCTCGTGCCCGCGTTGCTGGAGCGGGGCCACGATGTCCGGGCGCTGGTCCGGGATCCGACGGGGTACGACGGACCCGACGACGTCGAGGTCGCCGTCGGCGACCTACTGGAACCGGACAGCTTCGACGACGCGCTCGACGGGATCGACGCCGCGTACTACCTCGTCCACTCGATGCGTGCCGGTGCGGACTTCGAGGAGCGCGACCGGACCGCGGCGCGGAACTTCGCCGAGGCCGCCAGCGAGGCGGGCGTCGACCGCGTCGTCTACCTCGGCGGGCTGGGCGAGGAGACCACGGAGCTGTCCTCGCACCTCGAATCGCGACGGGAGGTCGAACGGCTGTTGCGAGACGGCGACTACGACCTGACGACGCTGCGGGCGGCGATCATCATCGGCGACGGCTCGGCGAGCTTCGAGATGGTGCGCCAGATGGACCGCCGGCTACCGGTGATGACGACGCCACAGTGGGTCGAGACGCCCAGTCACCCCATCGCCATCGACGACGTGATCGCCTACCTCGTCGGGGTACTGGACGTGCCCGAGACCGCGGGCGAGACCTACGACATCGGCGGGCCCGAGGTGCTGTCATACGCGGAGATCCTCAAACGGACCGGCAAGGTGATGGGCACCGGCGAGCCCTACATCATCCCGATCCCCGTCCTCTCGCCGCGGCTGTCTTCGTACTGGATCGGCTTCGTCACCGACGTACCCACCAGCGTCGCACGGCCGCTGATCGAGGGGCTGAAAAATCCCGTCGTCGCCAACGACGAGCCGATCCGCGAACTGCTGCCCGTCGAGCTGACGCCGTTCGAGACCGCGGTCGAGCGGGCGCTTGGCAAGCGCGAGGCCCGCCTGGCCGTCGAGCGGCTCCCGGCGGAGGTCCGGTCCCGGTGAGTCAGGACCGGCGACCGCTCCGGTACGGAGAGACGTGGGTCTACGAGAGCATCGTCGGGGCGCTACCGGGGATCAGCCTGCCGGCGTGGGCGGCCGTCGCCATCCAGTTGCTCGTCTTCGAACTCGGCGTGCTCGTCCTGGCGGCGTACTACGACCTCTGGGCGGCCGCGGTCGCCGGCACGGCCGCGGTCGTCGTCGCCGCGATCGGCAGCGTCGAGATGCTGCGGATCGGGACGCTGGTCCGCCGGATCGACGTGCCCGGCGACTATCGCGACCTCCTCTTTAGCTCGAACGTCGAGGTCGTCCTCTCGGTGCTCGCCTACATCGCGCTGGTGACCCACCTGTTCGTCTTCGATCCCCAGCAGGGCGGGGAGACGCTGGTCGGGCGGCTGTTCGGCCCCGACCAGCCGATACTGGTCGTCTACCTGATGTTGCTGGTGCTGTGGGACGTGTGTTATCGGATCGGCACCGGCTGGTGGGCCGCGATCACGTCGCTGTGGCGGTCGGCCCGCTACCGGTTCGACCCGGAGACCGCCGCCGTGTTGCGCCGGGCGGATCTGGAGATCCTCGGGTTCGGACTGCTCCAGCTCGTGTTGGTCCCGTTCGTCCTGGAGTTTCGGGTGCTGCTCGCGGCCGTCCTGGCACACGTCGTCGCGGTGACGGTCGTGATGTCGCTGTCGGTGTTCCTGCTCGGTCGACAGACGACGGCGTAGCTACGAGGATTTGATCTGCTCGAACTGGTCGAGCAGTTCTTCGGTCGAATCGCTGGAGTCGTACTCGACTTCGCCGTGGTACGCTGTCCGGTCGTCGTCTTCGCTCAGATCGACGTCGCTGTTCTTGCGCTCGCGGCGTTCGTGTTCGTCTTCGTCATATGCGCCCATCGACATTGATTACCACACTCAATGTAATGTGGTAGTAGTTATCAATGTAACGGTCAAATGAACTGCTGCTGACAGTTATGTCCATGCAGAACCCTCAAACGGGCTGGGCGCGTACGGTGATTCGTGGCAGGCCCGATTCGATTCCGACGCTCGTCCGAACGCTGGAACGCGGGACGAGTACACGACGCCCTCTATCAGCCGCTCGACGCGAAGTTCGGCGCGACCACGGCCGATCCGTGGTACCGCCCGCCCGACGGCTACGAAGCGCGCCGCATTGCGATGGACAACGGCGACCTCGCGCTGTTTTGCTGGTCAGACGACGACGCCTACTGGCTGGGCAACACCGAGACGCCGAAGACGCTGTGGCGCACGAACAAGTGTAGCTTCGAGGAAGCGCCACACGGCGTCGCCCGCTGGGGGAAACGCGAACTACTCGCCCAGCTCGAACAGGAGGACCCGTGGTTGGCCGAATACGACCACCTGGCCTGGTTCTTCCTGCCGGTCTTCTTCTCGAAGGACGGCCGGGAATCGACGCGAGCGTTCTTCCGGGACCACGCCGGTGGGTTCCCCGACGCCGACCGCGAGGCGGCGCTGTCCTTCTACGAGGAACTGCTCTCGACGGGGCTGCTCGACGATCACCGCTACACGATGGCGAGCAAGCTCGGGACCAGCGACGGCGTCGACCTGACCAGAATGCAGGCGACGATGGGCGAGTTCAACGCCGCCAAGCTGCTCGCCGACGCGGGTCACGACTTCGAACCTGAGGTCGAACTGGGGTCGGGCCACGCGCTGGACTTCCAGGTCGACGACATCCTCGTCGAAGTGACCCGTCCCCAGCCGACGAACCGCCGCAAGATCGACTCGCCGATCCACGCGGTCAAGGCCAGCGGCGACGCCAAGACCCGCGACCAGATCGCGATCCACGGCAACGCCGCGCTGTTCGTCGACTGCTCGTCGTTCCCCGACGACGACTGGCGACGCATCCTCGGCGAGCGCCCAGACGTGGGCCACGAGCCCGCCGTCGTCTTCCGGATGCGCCCGGACGGCACGACCGAAGGCTACGTGAAGGGCACCTTACACCTGGACGTGGCCGGCGAACTCGAACTGCCGGCCCGGTAGAGAAGTGGCTCGTTACGGCCTGGAACCCGAAAAGCGTGAGCCGGAGAAGACAGATCGGCATATACACAGCTTGCAGTCTTTGGTGCTGGGAATATACCGTGACGATCGATGTTTCGATCTACGAGCCCGTGCAAAAATATTATATCGATATGATACGAACGCCCAGATTGATGTCATCTATCCTGTATAATATGTACGATCCCGACGTTCGAGCATTGTGGACTACCCTACTGGGTTCAACGTTTATATTGGCGCTATTCCTGGTAAACTTTGACCTCTCCAATCCATATTTTGTGGTTGGTATACTCGTCACTGGTCTCGTTGTCGCGTTTTCGGCTACTATCCTGATCCGGGAAGTAGGCAACTAGCTGGATCAGTGCAGAATACCCATCTTACAGAAGTTACTCTCTCCCCGGTACAACGCTGTAGAACGCCGTTCCTCGTCGTCATTCCTCTCGAAAGCGCTCAGGACAGCCGCGAGCGAATGGTCTCGGCAGTCCCCGCGCCGACGCCCTCGACGGCCAGCAGCTCCTCCGTCGAGGCCGCCCGAACGTTGTCGACGCTCCCGAAACGCCTGAGCAGTCGCTTGCGGGTCTCGGGACCGACGCCGGGGACCTCGTCCAGCGCCGTCGTGACCTCGTCGCGGACCGTCTGGTGGTACTGGACGGCAAAGCGGTGGGCCTCGTCGCGAACTCGCTGACAGAGGTGGAGCTTCGGGTCGTCGTCGTCCCAGTCGTGCGTGCCAGTGGGAGTCACGACCAGTTCCTCGTCCTTGGCGAGTGCCACGGCCGGCACGTCCCAGCCGGTATCGGCCAGCGCGTCCCGGGCCGCGCCGAGCTGGCCGTCGCCGCCGTCGATCAGGAGGAGGTCGGGGTCGGGGCGGTCGTCCCGGTCCTCGATCGCTCGTTTCGCCCGCCAGCGAACCAGCTCCCGCATGTTGGCGTAGTCGTCGTTGCGCTCCGTGAGCTTCTTGCGGCGGTAGTCGCGCTTGGCGGCGTCGCCGTCGACGAAAGCGACGTTCGACCCGACGACGGCCCGACCCTGCGCGTGGCTCACGTCGAACCCCTCGATCCGATCGGCCGAGTCGAGAGCGAGCGCGTCGGCCAGCGCGGCGGTGTCGTCGCGTGCCGGCCCGCCACGGCGGGCGTTCTTCAGCGCGAGATCGACGAGTGTCGCCTCTCGGCCCGCACCGGGGACGCGCACGTCGACGCCCTCGCCCGCGAGCCACTCGACCACGTCCTCGCCGGGGCGTTCCGAGCACAGCACCGCCTCCGGAAACTCGCGCTCGGCATAGTACTGGGTGATAAACGCCGAGAGTACCTCGCCGACGCCGTCGCCGTCGGGCGCGTCGAGCCCGTGGCGCTCGCGATCGATCAGCTGGCCGTCGGCGGCGTGCAGGCGGGCGACGGTCGCGCGTTCGCCCTCACGGACGGCCCCCAGCACGTCGACGGCCCGTTCGTCGCGGGTCGTCTGGACCGCGTCGTCGGCGTCGCCGTGGAACGCCTCGACGGCTTCGAGCTTGTCCCGGCAGTTGGCCGCGCGCTCGAACTCCTGGGCCTCCGACGCGGCGGCCATCTCCCGGCGGAGCGGATCGGCCAGCACGCCGGTCTCGCCGCCGAAGAACCGCTCGACGCTCTCCACGTCTTCGGCGTAGTCGACAGCAGAAATCTCGCCGGTACAGGGCGCGGTACAGAGCCCCATCTCGTAGTCCAGACACGGTCGGTCGCGCCCCTCGTACTTGTGGTCGGAACACCCCCGCAGCCCGTAGGTCTCGCGCAGGGCCTTGACGACGGTCTCGACCCGGCCTTTGTCGGTGAACGGGCCGTAGACGGTCGCGCCCTCCTCTGGATCGCGGGTGACCTCGATCCGGGGCACCGGGTGGTCGGTGAGCTGGACGAGCGGATACGACTTGTCGTCTTTGAGCCGGACGTTGTACGGCGGCTGGTGGCGTTTGATCAGGTTCGCCTCCAGCAAGAGCGCCTGCGTCTCCGTGTCGGTGACGCTGAACTCGATCGACTCGGCGCGCTCGACCATCTGTGCGATCCGCGCGGACCGCGGATCGGCGTAGGAGCGGACCCGGTCGCGCAGGTCGACGGCCTTGCCGACGTACAGCACGCGGTCGGCGACGAAGTGGTAGACGCCGGGCTCTCGGGGGAGAACGTCGGCGGCCTCGCGGACCCCGGTCGCGTCCATCGCGGTGTCGTTGGCACTGGGCGGCTTTGAACGTCACGCACCGGGACCAGATTTATCAGCCATCTGGGAGACAATCCACGTATGGGCCAGCCTGGTTCCGGAGACGAGGCGAGCGGTGTAAACGTCGACGGGGAGTCACCGACGGCACCACCGGAGCGAGTGACCGACGAGACGACGGTCCACGACGACGCCGAACTGGAGCGGACGATCGGTCTCGTCGGCGGACTCGCCATCGGGATCGGGACCATGATCGGCGCGGGGATCTTCGTCTTTCCCGGGCTCGCAGCCCAGAACGCCGGGCTGGCGGCCACGCTCTCTTTTGCCATCGGCGGCGTCGTCGCGTTGCTGGTGGCGCTGCCGGCCTCGGAGCTGGCCACGGCGATGCCCCGAAGCGGAGGGGGCTACTACTTCATCTCCCGGGGGCTCGGGACCGCCTACGGTTCGGTCGTCGGACTGGGGCTGTGGCTCGGGCTGGTGTTTGCCTCGGCGTTTTACCTCGTCGGTCTCGGCCACTACGCGACTGCCGTACTCGCGGAGGTCGGCGTCGCTCTGTCTGTCAGTCCGGTCGTCCCGATCGGGCTGGTGTTCGCCGTGGCACTGACCGCACTGAGCATCGGGGGAACGGAGAACACGGCCACGCTCCAGAACGCCGTGGTCGGGATCTTGCTCGTCGTGTTGACGGTGTTTCTCTCCTACGGCGTCCTCGACGCCGTCGGCGTCTTCGGCAGGCAGAGCGCGCCAGAGCAGTTCTTCTCGCAGGGCGTCTTGCCGGTGTTCTCGACGGCCGCCCTCGTGTTCACGTCGTACCTGGGCTTCGCACAGGTCGCGACCGTCGCGGGAGAGATCAAGCAACCGGGGCGGAACCTCCCGATCGCGATGGTCGGCTCGGTGCTGGTCGTCACCGTCTTCTACGTGGTGACGATCTTCGTCGCGACGAGCGCGTTCGGGGCCGACCAGTTGGGCCGATTCGGGGAGACGGCGATGGTCGAAGTCGCTCGCGACTTCCTCGGCGTTCCCGGTGCGGTCGCGATCCTCTTTGCCGGCCTGCTGGCGACGTTTTCGAGCGCGAACGCCTCGATCCTCAGCGCCTCGCGGGCTGTCTACGCACTGAGCCGGGACGCGCTGTTGCCCCGCAAGGCCAGCGAGATCAACCTCCGGTACGGAACGCCCCACGTGGCGCTGCTGTCTGCCGGCGGCCCAATCCTCGTCCTCGTCGCGACCGGACAGGTGGAGCTCCTGGCGGAAGTCGCCTCGTTCCTCCACCTCGTCATGTACGCGTTGCTGTGTGTTGCACTCCTCGTGTTGCGACGGCGAGACCCGTCCTGGTACACCCCCAGCTACACGGTCCCCGGCTACCCGGTCGTGCCGGCACTCGGTGCGGTCGCCAGCGTCGCGCTGATCGCGTTCATGCAGGTGGCGTCGATCGCGATCGGCCTCGCGATCATGGCGGTCGCGTACGGCTGGTACCGGTACTACGCCGGTGACGTATCCCTCAAAGGAGCTGTCTAACATGAACGGACCACCAGTACTCGTCCCGATCCGCGTCCTGGACGGCGAACCGATTCCCGACGGCGTGCCCGAGCTGCTCGCGAACGCCCACGTCGTGTTGCTTGGCTACCACGTCGTCCCCGAACAGACCGCACCGGGACAGGCCCGGCTGCAGTTCGAGGAGCGGGCGACCGAGCGCCTCGACGAGTTCGAGTCGCTGTTCGAGCGTACCGGCGCGACCACCGAGCGACGGCTCGTCTTCACCCACGACGGCCAGCAGACGATCGATCGAACGATAGCGGAACACGACTGTCTGGCCGTCCTCGTCCCGAACTCGACGCAGCCGCCCGAAGACGTGCTCGTCGCGGTCCGAGGGACGGTCGGCGTCGACCGCCTCGTCCGCGTCGTCGCCGGGCTGTTCGCGGAGAGCGAGGTCGGCGTGACGCTGTATCACGTCGCGGCCGACGGGGAGACCGACGAGGACAGCCAGACGCTGCTGGACGGACTCACCGACCGGCTGGCAGAGCAGGGCGTCGAGCCGTCGCGCCTCGAAACGGCGGTCGACCGCGACGCGTCGCCACTGGACGCGATCGTCGAGACGGCCGCCGAGTTCGACGCCGTCGTCATGGGCGAGTCCGACCCGTCACTCTCGACGTTCGTGTTCGGGATGCCGACCGACCAGGTCGCCGAGCGGTTCCTCGGCCCGGTCCTCGTCGTCCAGCGCAGCCCCGAGTCGGAGGATCGGTGACGCCCGGCGTGGATCACGACTCGCGCGGGAGAATCACGGATTCCAGTCGCGCGGCGACCTCGGCAGCGTCTTCCGGCGCTGGCAGCCGCAGGTCCGCCTCGTCGCCGGCCACGGAGACGACGAGTTCGGCCTCGCGCGACCAGGCGTAGACGCCCAGCACGACCGCTCCGAACAGCAGTGCCAGGGCACCGAAAAGCGTCAGTAACTCGTCTAGCTGGGCCATCAGCGAGAGGAACGTCTGGAGCAGTCCCAACATGCCCCCCATCCCGACCTGTCCCGCGCTGGCCCCGATCTCGATGCCCTCGACCATCGAGTCGAGGCTCACGGTCTGGCCGGCGATCAGCAACACGCCACCCACGACGAGGGCCTTGATCGCCCGCTGGAGGAAGGCCCACTCGCCGCTGGTCTCGGCGGCGACGCCGACGACGTTCGGTCGATCCACGTCCCGGAAGTTCGCGCCCTCGCCGCCCGGCGTGAACACGAGCACGCGGTGGGACGTGACCACGACGCCCCCCTCCCCGATCCGGACCCGCTCGATGGACTCTTCCCCGTCGTACAGGAGTTCGTCGGCCCGGTCGAGCCAGCCAGTCATTGCCGGCCGTTTGCGAGCCCCCGGTATGAATCTGCTGGCGGGAGTACCAGAATCGAGAACGGGAGTCGTGATCGATCGAGCACTGTCACCGAACCCCACCTGTCTGTACAGGAGACAGGTCAGCGTCTCGACTGGGCAGTCTTTAAATAGCTCGCCGCACAGATGCGTCGTATGATCAATCCGGACCGGCCTGTAGCCGACGCCGACAGCGCCGGAGCGTGCGAAACTACCGGATCCATCGACGAGAGGACGTTCGAAAGCGAAGGACATATCAAACATAGCGCAATAGGTCAGGATAATGCTGAGTAGTGCCGGTGACGACACTCGCCCGTCGAAACGACAGGGGGACGACGGGAACGACACGGTCGACGACGAGTTCGAGTCGCAGTACGAAGCGATGGACGGCGACGAATTCTTCCAGCTTTTGACCGAAGAGACGGCCAAGAGCGCCGGGATCGAAGTCGAGGAACTCGCCGAGATGCCGATCCACGAGTTCGAAGAGCGATCCGACATCGAGATCACGAAGCCACACCACCCCAACGGTGCCAGAGAGGGGTACAAGGACACCGACCGGCTCGACGTGGTCGACAGGTCCGAGTACCGGTCACGTCGAGAGCGAATCAAGCAACGGCTGGGTCTCTAGCTCCGTCAGCGCATGGAGGACCGCCAGTCACCACTCGACAGGAGCGATCTCGACGATCTGCGCAACAGCGTCGTCGACGACCCCGAGACTGAAGCGGAGATTCTGACCGAGCTCGAACGCCTCCTCGGAGAGCCCTACGAGCGGGCAAAGCGGACACACATCTGGGCCGAAGAGGAGCGCGGTGAACACAACTGGGTCGCGATGACGAACTTTCGGGACGCACTGGACCACATGAGCAAGATCTTCAACGATCTGGAACAGGACGACATCGACGGGGCCAGAGAGAACCTCGGCGAGATGGAAGCACACATCCAGCGTGCCGCGTTCGACAGCGCACAGTCCGTTCCCGACAAGAAGCTCGACCAGTACTTCAACGAGCGGGTGCCACCGACGCTGTACACGATCACCCGACTGGACGCCCCGAGCAAGGCAGAGAGCGAGCGCCGCCTCCAGACCATCCGTGAGCAGATGGTCAAAGGACGCGAAAAGAAGGCCAAGTCGATGGAAGAGAGCGTGAAAGCGTTCAAAGTCGCCGACGACCACATCTCGAAGCTACTGCAAGGGCTCCCCTCGCGGCGGGAAGTGCAGTACCGGCTCATCATCCTCGGCGGCGTCTTCGTGTCGGTCGTGGCGCTGCTGTTGACGATCGCCTCGTTCAACGTCGGCGTCCTGTGATACGGACGGTTGTAGGCGTTTACCCAGTCGACCGCACGACGGCGTGCGGTCGATCTGGTAAAGACCTACAACTTTCCGTATGAGGCCGCCGGACCCACAGGCCCTAAACCGTCGGCGTCGAAGGGAGCGTAATGACCGAGACCGTGCAGTGCTGGCTCGTCGAACGGGACTACTGGGACAAGAACCTCGTGACGCTGGTGTACGCGACGCCGGACGGCGAGCGCGCACAGACGAGTCAGCGCTCGACGACGATGTTGCGCCAGCAGCCACCAACCGCGGCCACGGAGGTCCCGGTCGAGGACCTAGAGCCCGTCGAAGACAGCGACGACCGCGAGCGGTACGCCCGCGAGGTCGAGCGCGTCCGCGAGCAGTTTGCGCCCGACGACAAAATATAGCCGGCAGTACGAGTCGAACACGCGATACCCACCAGCCGAGCAGTTCGAGCGGGACCGGCAGCGTCAATCGATATATCGGCGCGGCTCGGTCTCGTCGCCGCCGTCGACGGCGATCCGCTGTGTCGGTTTGAGATAGGTGACCCGGACGTGGCCCGCCGTCGCCAGCGGCTCGACGCTGACGTTGCTGGCCTCGTCGGGAATGTCGACCTGCTCTCCGTCCGTTCTGACTTCGGACACGATGCGATAGTGCTGTGACATGGTTCGACAGTGTCCGTGTGCGACCGGTTCACGCACGGCGCTCTTACACACGGCTTACTCGGTGGGTTAGAAAAGGATTTCGCCTGATGCGCGAACACGAACGGATCCCGGCGACGGCACGCCCGTCGCCGGTAAGAACGGCTTATACTGCCGGCCGTGACTGTTTCGAGATATTCGCGACCACGGGGTCGCGATATTCTTCACAGAGTACAGCCGGCAGTATTACAGCGTGTTTGCGGACCGCTCGGCTACTGGAAGCCGATGCGGTGGTGGTTATCGCGTGCCTGCTCGGATTTGGGCAGCGTGATCCGACAGACGCCGGCTTCGTGTTTCGCCTTCGCCGCCTCGATGTTCGCCTCGACCGGCAACTGGAGGTAGCGCTCGAAGCGGGTCGGGCGCTCCTGGGTGAGCAGCGTCTCGTCGTCGTCGATCGAGAGGGTGCGGCTGGCGGCGATCCGCAGCACGTCGTCGTCGACGTCGAGCTGGATGTCGTCCTCGTCGAACCCCGCCATGTCGACCAGCACGAGCAGCTCGTCTGGCGTCTCTAGCACGTCGACCGGCGGCTGCTGTGTCGAGATCTGTGTCGACGTTACCGCCGCCCGTGTCGGTTGCTGTCCCTGAATGGACTGCATACCGGCGGATTGCTGGCTCGCCTGTGCGGGCTGCTGGACGCCTGTCTGCGTCGCGCTCCAGCCCTGCTGGGCCGCGCCGGTCGCGGCCTGTGAGAGTTGCCGGGCGTCGGTCACGTCGGGCACAGTTCCCTGGGCGACGCGCTGTGGTGACTGGACGGACCGCCACTGAGGAACCGCCTGATAGGGTTGCCGAGACATCGTGTCGTTACCGGAGCCCGCCGGTGGGGCTTTGCTGGCCGAGCGGTGGCTGTGTGGCGAGATCGGACTGGATCGGGTCGCGTCCGGACTGAAAGGAACTACCCACCTCGCCGGTCGACGGCTCCAGTTGGTTCGGGAACTGGCCCGACTGAGCGGCCCCGGCGAAGCGGCCGGAGTGCTGTCCGGTGGACTGGTCCGTCGGGAGTTGCTGAGACGAGAACTGATAGTGGCCCGCCAGGGCGGGCTGCTGGGCGGCCGGCTGTTGAGTGGGTAGCTGCTGAACGGCCGGCTGTCGAGCCGATACCTGCTGAGCAGACGGCTGCTGTGCAGCTTGCTGAACGGGTTGCTGCTGTGCGACCGGCTGCTTGGCGATTGGCTGCTGAACGGGTGGCTGCTGTACGGCTTGCTGGGCGGTCGGTTGCTGGGCGGCCGGCTGTTGAGCCGATACCTGCTGAGCAGACGGCTGCTGTGCAGCTTGCTGAACGGTCGGCTGCTGTGCGGCTTGCTGGGCGGCCGGCTGCTGGGCGGCCGGTTGCTGTGCGGCCGGTTGCTGTGCGGCCGGCTGCTGAGCGACCGGTTGCTGAGCGGCCGGCTGCTGGGCGATCGGCTGTTGAGACGATGCCTGCTGAGCAGACGGCTGCTGTGCAGCTTGCTGGGCGGCCGGCTGCTGTGCCGGTTCCTGTGTGATCGGGCGCTGCGGTGGCACCTGTGTGGCTGGCGACTGGCCCGCTATCGGCTGTTGATTCGGGAGTTGCGCGGCCGCCGGCTGCTGACTCGTCTGCTGGGCTGCCTGCGGGACGGCTCCGCCGGCGGGTTCCATCGTCGAACGCGGTGGGATCTGCTGCTGTGTCGGCTGTGTGGCTGGCTGCTGGCTCGCGCGGTTTGGCTGGCTATACATGTCACTCGCCATGGGCTGCTGTTGCTGGTGTGTCATCGATGTACCTCCGGTGGCGCGCCGGTGTCCCACGTCGGGAGCCGACGGCGCAGTCGGCCGTACTACCGGCCCCCGTATTAAACGTAGAGACGATTAGAGCGTGTTCAGGCCGTAGCTCCGAAATACCGTCGGATAACCGACTCTATCCGGTCCGTGGAAATCGAGAAGGCTCGCCAATAGAGTGAGATACGCCGACGTTACCCGAGTACGTCGTTCCTGAGCGGGTCCGCGTGTCGTCGGCGGCTGGGCGTGACGAGTCAGTTCCACGAAGATTTTACGTCACCGGGGTAAATTCGGCGCGTATGGCTGCAATAGAACTGGACGGAGTAACGAAGCGGTTCGACGGCGTGACCGCGCTACAGGAGGTGGATCTCACCGTCGAAGAGGGTGAGATCTTCGGCTTCCTCGGCCCCAACGGCGCTGGGAAGTCGACGAGCATCAACATCCTGCTGGACTTCGTCCGGCCCACGGAGGGTCGCGCGGAGGTACTGGGCTACGACTCCTACGAGGACTCCACGCGGATCCGCGAGCGGATTGGTGTCCTCCCGGAGGGCTACGACGTGTACGATCGGCTTACCGGACTCCAGCACCTGGAGTTCGCGATCGAGTCGAAAGACGCCGACGACGACCCGCACGCCCTGCTGGATCGGGTCGGCCTCAGCGAGGAAGATGCAAAGCGCAAGGCGGGAGGCTACTCCAAGGGGATGTCCCAGCGTCTCGTGCTGGCGATGGCGCTGGTCGGCGAGCCCGACCTGCTGATCCTCGACGAGCCCTCCTCCGGGCTCGACCCCAACGGCGCGCGGATGATGCAGGAGATCGTTCGCGAAGAGAACGAACGCGGCGCGACCGTCTTCTTCTCCTCGCACATCCTCGGGCAGGTCGAGGCCGTCTGTGACACCGTCGGGATCCTCAGAGAGGGCGAACTGGTCGCCAAAGACACCATCGAGGGGCTGCGAGCGGCCTACGACACCGGCCTCACGCTGACGGTCACCGTCGGCGGGACCGCCAGCCAGATCGACGACGGTGTGGCTGCCGTCCGGGCACTGGACGCCGTCTCCGACGTGCGTGCCGACAGCGACGCGATCACGGTCACCTGCGAGGGCGACCAGAAGATGGCGGTCCTGAACGCGCTGGAAGACGCCGAGGTCAGCGTCGAGGACTTCGAGACCGAGGAGGCGTCGCTCGACGACGTGTTCAGCTCCTACACCGAGCGCCAGGAGGCCGAAGCATGAGCTGGCAGGCCGTCGCGCGCAAGGACTTTCGGGACGCCTCGCGATCCTACCTCCTCTGGGGGCTGACGATCGGGTTCATCGCGCTGGTCTCGCTGGCGGCGGCGGTGCTCGGGTGGGTCCAGTCGAACCCCACCTCCACGGACATCCTCGGAGTGCTCCACATGCTGTTCCAGTACGTCGTCCCGCTGATCGCGATCGCGATCTCGTTCGGGGCGATCGTCAACGAACGAGACTCCGGGTCGCTGAAGATCCTGCTATCGCTCCCCCACTCCCGGACGGACGTGATCCTGGGGAAGGTGCTGGGCCGGACGGCCGCGTTCGTCGTCCCGCTCGTGCTGGGCATGGTCGTGCCCGCCGTGGCACTCCTGGTCGTCGGCGTCGAGTTCGAGGCCGCGAAGTACTTCGGCTACCTCCTGTTTGCGACGCTGTTCGGCGTCGCGTTCGTCTCCGTCGCGACGGGGATGTCGGCGACCTTCGAGTCCCGCTTCCGCGTGCTGCTGGCCGTCTTCGGCTTCTACTTCGTGTTCAACATCCTCTGGCGGGCGATCAACACCGCGTCGTTCGTCATCGTCCTCACGCTCAGCGGCCAGTGGCCCAGCTGGATGCCACTGACCGTCCAGGAGACGCTGCGCGTGTTCCAGTTGCTCAGCCCGACGGGTGACTTCCAGATCCTCCGACAGGCGCTGATGAACGACGTGCTGTTCGCCTCCGAGGTCTCTCAGGGACTGCCGGACTTCCGGCTCCAGCTGGGCGCGATGGCGATGCTGCTCGTCTGGATCACGCTGCCGATCCTGATCGGTATTCTCCGGTTCGAAGAAGCGGACCTGTAGCCGTCTCGGGACCGCGCTCTCAGTTCTCGATCCCGCGGTCGGCGAGCAACTCCTCGAACGATTCTTGATCGATCGTCTCGACGCCTTCCGCCTCGGCGTCGTCGCGCTTGGACTGTCCGGGGTTGTCGCCGACGACGAGATAGTCGGTGTTGCCCGAGACGCTGCTTGTCGCAGAGCCGCCGTGGGCCTCGACCAGATCCTGTGCCTCGCTGCGGGTGTATCCCGCCAGCGAGCCCGTGAACACGAACGTCTGTCCGTCGAGCGCGTCGCCGGTCTCCGTGTCGGCCGGCTGGGGGTCGACGTGGTCGAGCAGGTCGTCGAGCACCGCCTCGTTGCGCTCGCCACGGAAGAACTCGCAGATGCTCTCTGCGACGACCGGCCCCACGTCGTCGACGGCCTCGAACGCGTCCGTGTCGCCGGCCGCGCCGGCCTCGCGGATCGCCTCGAAGCTCCCGAACTCGCGGGCGAGATTCCGGGCCGTGACCGTCCCCACGTCGTGGATCCCGAGCGCGACGAGGAAGTTCGCCAGCGGCGGCTCGCGGCTCGCGTCGACCTCCGCGACGAGGTTTTCGGCGCTGCGCTGGCCCCACCCCGAAAGGGCGGCCAGTTCGTCGACGGTCAGATCGTAGAGGTCCGCCGGGCTCTCGACGAGCTCCGCGTCCAGGAGCTTCGCGACGGCCTTCTCGCCCACCCCCTCGATGTCCAGCGCGTCGCGGCTCGCGTAGTGTTCGATCGCGCGCTCGCGCTGGGCGGGGCAGGCGAGCCCCCCGGTACAGAAGGCCATCGGCCCGTCGCGCTCGACTGCGCTCTCACAGACCGGACAGCGGTCGGGGAACGAAAACGTCGCTTCGCCGCTCGACTCGACGACTTCGACCACGTCCGGGATCACGTCGCCGGCTCGCTTGATCCGGACCGTGTCACCGGCGTCGACGCCCAGTTCCTCGATCTGTGCGGGGTTGTGCAGCGACGCCCGCGAGACGGTGACGCCGCCGACCTCGACGGGATCGAGCAGCGCGACCGGCGTCAGCCGGCCGGTCCGGCCGACCTGGACGGCGATGTCGCGCAGCGTCGTCCGTTCCTTGCGAGCGGGGAACTTGTAGGCGAAGGCCCACCGCGGGGCGCGGCTGGTCGCCCCCAGCAACTCACAGGCCCGGCGGTCGTCGACCTTGATCACGACGCCGTCGATCTCGTAGTCCAGATCGTCTCGCGCGTCGAGTTGCCGGTCCCGGTAGTCGATGGCGGCGTCGATGTCGTCGACGACAGTCGTCCGGTCACAGACGCGCAGTCCCCACTCCGGAAATCGCTCGTGGAGCGCGCCGTGGGAGTCGAAGTCGACCGACGCGTCGAGGACGCCGAACAAGAAGATCGACAGCGGCCGCTCGGCCGTGACCGAGGGGTCGAGCTGTCGCAACGTCCCGGCCGCGGCGTTGCGAGGGTTCGCGAACGGGTCCTCGCCCCGTTCGATCCGCTCGCTGTTGTATGCCGTGAAGGCGTCCCGGGGCATGTACACCTCGCCCCGCACGGCGAGATAGTCGGGGTAGTCACCGCGCAGGCGCTGGGGGACGCTGGCGATCGTGCGGACGTTCTCGGTCACGTCCTCGCCGACCGCGCCGTCCCCTCGGGTCGCGGCCCGCTGGAACTGGCCGTCCTCGTAGACGATCTCGACGGAGAGCCCGTCGAACTTCGGCTCACAGAAGTACTCGATCTCGCCGTCGTAGCCGGCGTCGGACAGTCGATCCCGCACTCGGCGGTCGAACTCTCTGACCTCGCTGGCCTCGCCGCCCTGGTCGATCGAGCCCATCGGCGCGACGTGTTCGACCGACGCGAGTTCGTCGAGCGGTTCGCCCCCGACCCGCTGGGTCGGACTGGCCTCGCGATCGAGGTCGAAGGCGTCTTCGAGGGCTTCGAGCCGGGCGAACAGCGCGTCGTAGGCCCGGTCCCCGATCACCGGATCGGCCAGCACGTAGTAGCGGTGGTCGTGGTACCGGATCGCCTCGCGGAGCCGCTGGGCCTGCTCGCGGGCCTCGTCGTCGGAGAAATCCTCGACCGGCTCGAACTCGGTGGGCGGGTCCTCGACGTAGGGGTTGTCCGGCGGTGGTGTCGCCTCCGTCTCCGAACTCATAGGCTATGGCAGTGGCCGTCGGGGGTTAAAAGGAGCCATCCCGAGTGGCGACGACGGGGGTGAGCCGTCACCGAGGAATTGGAGACCGTCCAACGGGTCCGCTCGGTCGGAGCGTCCTACCGCGGGCAGCCGACGTCGTCGGCCGGTTCGTCGGTGCCGTAGTGGTTGGCCTCGTACTCGACGTTCGCCCAGTCGCCGGTGTTGACCTGCGTGATCGCGCTGCCGTCCCAGTCGGCGGGGGTTGACTTCGGCTCGTCGGCGTTGTAGAACCAGTTGTGGTGCACGTCGGCCACGTCGTCGGGCGTGCCCCGGATGGCGACGGCTTCGGGCTCGCCGCCGTCCTGGACGTGGGCGACCGCTTCGACGGTGTTGTGGTGGATCTCCATCGTCGTTCCGCCGGGCTCGTGCTGATCGATGACGTGGTCGACCGTCTCCGGTCCGAAGTGGTTGTACCGGGCGGTGTAGCCGCAGTTGCCGCTGCCGGCGACGCTGTGGCGGTTGTAGTTGAAGTAGTTGTACTCGATCAGGGGCTGGCCGCGGGTGACGCTGACGCCGTAGCCCAGCCCGTCCATCGGGTTGTGGTGGACGTCGTTGTGGTGGACGTGGGTGTCGGTGAAGGGTCGGATGGCCGCGTGAGAGAAGCCGAAGACTTCGTTGTTGTCGATCTCGACGCCGCTGTCGGCGACCTGCAGGCCGATACTGACCGGGCCGTCGGTAAGGTCGACGTACTCGTCGTACTGGCCGCTGACGCGCAGTCCCGTCACGCGGGCGTTCGCGCGGACGACGAACATCGGCCACGGGAGATCGGTCGTCTGGAGGTGGCCGCCGGGTGCGCCGTCGATCCCGCGGTCCGAGGCCAGCGTGACGCCCTCGGGGATCGACCACTCCGCACCGCCCATGTCGATGGTCGCGTCGCCAGCGACGTACACCACGTCGCCACTGGACGCGCTCCCCAGCGCGTCCTGGAGTTCGCTCCGGGTACCGACGGTAACGTCTGCCTGATCCGGTCCGACGGTGCGCTCGTATCCGGTGCCGCCGCCGACGACCGGTGCGTCGTTCGCGTCGCCGTCGCCCGCCGGTTCGGACGCGCGGCCGGTCACGTCGTCGTCGGCCTCGGCGGCCGATTCGGAGTCGCGTGCGCTCGCAGCGCCAACGCCCACGCCGCTCATGAGCATGAGGCCAGTCAGTTCCAGACAGCGGCGTCGGCTGACGGGCAGGTCGGTCTGTGTCGTCGGTGCAGTACGGTTCCGGTCGCCGTTAGGTTCCGGCATAATCGAGTACAGTGATCTTACCGGTAAAGGGGGTTTTTACGGGGTGGCAACCGGGTTGTCACACCCACAGCCCAGCGACGGTCGGACGCTCGGCAGTTGCTTGCCAGTTCGGTGCGAGCCGAGCCGGGCGAGAACGGTTCGATTACCCCGTGACAGGTCAGCATTATCGCGAGTAAGGCACGATTACGGCTTCGAGCGGGGGTCTCAGTGGTCCGGCACAGAACGGTGCGCGCGAGCGAGTCGGGTGGCAGTGCTAGTCGGCCGGGGTCGTCTCGGACGCGGTCGTCGGACGCAGCGACGCGGAGCCGACCGCGTCGAGGTTCGCCAGCAAGAACCCGGCAAAGCCCACGCGGATGAGGACGGCCATGTACTGGCTGATCGCCAGCGAGACGAAGGCGTCGAAGACGCCGAACAGCGCGATGACGGCGTAGGCGATCAACATCCCGATGAGGAACAACACCAGGTTCCGGGCCTTCCAGTGGAGGAGCCGGCGCTGCTCGGGCACTCCCCGTGTCTGCGTCCAGACCGGCCCCAGGAGGTAGGCGGCGATCGCGAGGTGCCCGCCGACGACGACCACCAGACCGATCAGGGCGACGATCCCGCCCGAGACCGCCGCGACCTCGAAGGCGATGCGCTGGACGACCGGCGTGAGCACGATGGCCGCGAGCGCGCGACCCTCCACGTCGGCGAGTCGCGCCATCACGGCGTACAACACCCCGTACGCGATCATCGATTCGACGAACAGCGGGACGACGACTTCGCTACCGTTGACCGTGATCGTCCCGACGCCGGCAGCGACGACCGCCGACGCCACTCCGGCGAGCGCGACGACCAGCACGATTGGGGTACAGAACCGGCGGTGCTCCGGTGAGACCTGGCGGAGCCACCCCCACAGGACGACGAGCGCGACTGCGTAGACCACGGCGGTGAGACCGTAGACGGTCGTCGCCTCAATCATCGTCGTCACCCGCCGTTGCGCTCGCGGTCTGGACTGCTCCGGTGTGGTCCGTGTCTCTGGTCTCGAACGAATCCAGCAGCGCCATCAGGTCGGCCGTCTGGTCGTTCAGGTCGTCGGCGCGCTCGCGAACGCCACGCATCGTCGACGCCGTCTGCTCGGCCGTGTCGGCCAGCTCGTTCGAGCGAGTCGCCACCTGCTGGGCGGACTCGGCGACCTGGTCGAGCGCTGCCGAGACCTCCTCGGTGGCGGCCGCACCGTCGTCGGTCGCGCGGGCGATCTCCGCCATCGCGTCGTCCACGTCGTCGACGGTCTCGGTCAGCGTGCCCAGCGTCTCTCCGGCTTCGGTCACCGTCTCGACCCCGTCGTCGATCCGGCGGCGCGTCAGCGCCATCTCCTCGGTCACGCCGTCCACGTCGTCGCGGGCACCGTCGACGATCGACTCGATCTCGTCGATGGCGTCCTGGGTCTGCTCGGCCAGCCCCTTCACTTCGTCGGCGACGACGGCGAACCCGTCGCCACCGCTCCCGGCGTGAGAGGCCTCGATGTTGGCGTTGAGCGCGAGCATGTCGGTCTGCTGGGCGATCTCGTCGATGAGTCCCGTCGTCTCCGCGACCTCGTCCATCCGGTCGTCGAGAGCGGCGACGAGCCGGTCGAGTTCGTCGACGGCGTCGGCGACGTGTTCGATCGTCTCGACTGCCTCTTCGGTGCGCTCTGCGCCGGTCGCGCCGACCTCGGCGGCTTCGGTCGCCCGCCCCGCGACCTCGTCGGTCGTCGAAGCGACTTCCTCGATCGTCGCCGAGAGGTCGTTCGTCTCGGCGACCGCGCTCTGGAGGCGTTCGGCCTGTCCGGACACGTCACTGGCGAGTTCGCGGATGTCGGTCGCCAGCGACTCGTTGAGGCGCTCGACCTCGGCGGCGTCCTCGGCGACGGCCCCGCTTGTCTGTTCGACCGTCGTCGCGAAGGCCCGAATCTCGCCGACAGTATCCGAGAGGTCGACGGTCATCGACTCGTAGGCGTCGGCGATCCGTTCGATCGCGTCGACCTCGCTGTCGGCCGTCAGGCGGTGGGTGAAGTCGCCGTCGGCGGCGGCCGCCATCGCGTCGCCGATCGTCTCGGCCTGATCGACCAGTCGATCGTTGAATTCCTCGGCCTCGGCGCGGGCCGCTTCGGCCTCCGACTTCGCCTGTTCGGCCTCTTTGCGAGAGGCCTCCGACTCTTCGAAGGCCGACGTGAGCGAGTCGCGCATGCTGTCGAACGCGTCGGCGAGCCGGCCGAACTCGTCGGCCCGATCGACCTCGGGAGTGGCGTCGAGGTCGCCGTCCTCGATGGCGGCGGCCGCGTCGGTGAGCTGTCTGAGCTCGACCGCGACGTTGCCGGCCAACACGATTCCCAGCAGGCCGAGGTTGAGCGTGACGACGAAGACCGTCCCCGCGAGCCCGGCGAGTCCGGCCTCCGGCGAAGTGGCGACGTGGGCGGCAAAGACCGCACCGAAACCGACCGTCACTCCCAACGTGATCGCCAGCGCCGTGCCGATGCGGCGGCTGTACTGCGAGGCGAGCCACGTGACTGTCCGTGATTGCATCTTATTGGAAACAAATCCGATACGGCTCTTGAAGCTGTGGCCCCAGATTCCACAATTGATAACGCAACGGGCTCGATCGGCCCGCTGGCAGCGACGGCCGACGGCGTGTGACGGCTCGGCGTTACAGGTCTGCGACGTCCTCGATGGCGTCGGTCAGCGTCCGGATCGACTCGACATCGTGTTCGCCCATGTGGCCGATCCGGAACGTCTCCTCGCCAAGCGCGGAGCCGTAACCGTTCGAGAACACCATGTCGTACTTCTCGGACACCTCCTCGATGGTCCCGGCCACGTCGATGCCCTGCGTGTTCTCGATACAGGAGACCGTCTGGGACTCGTACCCCTCCTCGGGGAACATGTCGAAGTGATCGCGCGCCCACTCGCGGGTGTACTCGGCCATCTCGCGGTGGCGCTGGTCGCGCCCGTCGTGGCCCTCTTCGAGCATGTGTTTCATCTGCTTGCGGTAGGCCAGCATGATCGGGATTGCGGGCGTCGAGTGGGTCTGTCCCTTCCGGTCGTAGTAGTCCAGACAGCGCTGGAAGCCGCCGTACCACGAGGCGGACTCCTTCTCGATCTCGCGATCGTAGGCGTCGTCGCTGACGACACAGACGGTCAGTCCCGGCGGCATGGCGAACGCCTTCTGGGTCGAGGCGAAGATCACGTCGACGTTGTGCTGGTCGATGTCGACGTAGTCACCGCCGAGCGAGGAGACGGCGTCGACGACGAAGTAGGTGTCCGGGTACTCCGCGACCACGTCGCCGATCTCCTCGATGGGGTTGCGGACGCCGGTCGAGGACTCGTTCATCACCGTCGCGACCACGTCGTAGTGCTTGTCGCTCGATTCGAGTTCGGCGCGGATGTCCTCGGGCTTGATGGCCTGTCCCCACTCGTATTCGAGTCGGTCCACGTCCTTGCCGAGGCGCTCGGCGACGTTGGCGTGGCGCTCGCTGAAGCTGCCACAGGTCGGGACGAGGATGTTCTCGTCGACGAGGTTCAGCGTCGATGCCTCCCAGAACTCCGTCCCGGAGCCCGTGAGGATGATCACGTCGTTGTCGGTACCCAGGAACGTCTTCGTGTCCTCGACGATGGTCGTGTAGAGGTCGGTCATCCGGTCCATCCGGTGGCCGAACATCGGCTGAGCCATCGCCTGGATCACGTCGTCGCGGACCTCGGTCGGGCCTGGAATGTACAGCGTCTTGTCGGGATAGTCGTCCGTGTATTCGCTTTTTTTCGTCACTGAAGCCACCTCTCAGTGTTGTAAACGGTCGTCGCCGAACGGTATGGTAGTTGTGATACCGTCCGCACGACTCCAGGTATAGTAGCCATTGAAAATCAATGCACACCCGATCGCACGACAGCAGTGCGATCGGTGTGTAAATCGTTTCAATTGTTACTATAACCTCGCCTTATCTCCCCTGGCGGCGTCGCCCCGTCGATACGGTTCGCTTTTCGGGTCCGTACCGGTGGATCGCCCCGAGCGACAAGCGATCGTTATCGAGCGAGCACGGAACAAACGACCGGCTTACTCCAGAGCGCCGTGGCGGGCGCGGGACGGCGACTGCGGCGGGCGAGCGCTTGCTCTCGCATAACAAAGGGGGAGAGGGCGGATGACTCTACTGCATGCCAGACAGCACACGCGGTACAGCACTCGTATTGGTCCTCTCGGTCGCGCTCGTGGCGAGCGCGGCCTTCGTCGGGGTCGGCTTCGGCCAGCAGGCCGAGGACGACGCCGACAACACGGAGTTGAGCACACAGAACACGTCGTACCTGCGCGTCGCCCACGCCGCGCCCGGCGCGACGTCGGTCGACGTGTACGTCGACAACGAGACGGTCGCCGAGGGCGTCGCGTTCGACACGTTCAGCGACTACATCGCCCTCGAATCGGGCAACCACACGATAACGCTCACCGTCGTCGACAGGCCCGACGAGGTCGTGTTCAACGAGACCGTCGACCTCGAACCGCGGTCGGTGACGACCGTGACCGCGGCCATCGCCGCGAACGACAGCGAGGGCGGGGTCGTCCCCGTGGCCTACGACGACAGCGCCGCCACGCCGGCAGACGACGAGGCTGCACTCCGGATCGCTCACCTCTCGCCGAACGCGCCGGCAGTCGACATCGTCGCCGTCGAGAGCGGCGAGGACAACGCCACCGAGGAGACGGCGACAGAGACGGAGGCAAACGAGACCGACGAGACCGAAGAGACCGACGAGACCGCGACCGGTGAGACGGTCCTCGCCGAGAACGTCTCGTACACCGATGCGACCGAGTACGCGAACGTCCCGGCCGGCGACTACACCGTCGAGGTCAGAGTCGCGGCCGAGGACAACGACGGATCGGTCGTCGCCAGCACGGACCTCTCCCTGGAGAGCGGCGTCGCCCACACCGCCTGGGCGCTCGGGAACGTCCCCGAGGACGGCGAGGAGATGCCACCGACCTTCCGCGTCGCCACGACCCAGGACGCCAGCAGGACCATCGACTTCCCGGGCGCGGAAAACGAGACTGAACAGACGGACACCGAAACGGAAGCCGAAGACGGCGAGACGACCGACGAGGAAACGACCGACGAGGAAGAGACAACTGAGGAAGAGACGACCGACGAGGAAGAGACGACCGACGAGGAAACGGCCGACGAGGAAGAGACAACTGAGGAGGAAGAGACGACCGACGAGGAAGCGACGGAGACCGAAGCCGCGACGTAGCCGCTCACCCCCTCGCTTTTTACCGAGCACCAGCCGTCGATCCTGGGACCCATCCCGATAGCCCGATCGCTCGATTCTCGATCAGCGGGCCGGCGACCATCTGACGTTTCGACCAGACTTATGCCGTCGCTGGCCGACCACTCGTGTATGGATCACGAGACCGCCGGCCGGGCCTGCGCCGAGATTCTCGACGCCGTCGGGAGCGCGGTGATCGCCGAGGACGCCTTCCTGGAGGCCGTGCTGACCGGCGTCCTCGCACGGGGCCACGTCCTGCTGGAGGACGTACCCGGCACCGGCAAGACGCTGACCGCCCGGAGCTTCGCGAACGCGCTCGATCTCTCGTTCAACCGCATCCAGTTCACGCCGGACCTGTTGCCGGCCGACATCACCGGGTCGAACGTCTACAACGAGGGGACGGGGAGCTTCGAGTTCGCGCCGGGGCCGATCTTCGCCAACGTCGTGCTGGCCGACGAGATCAACCGCGCCCCGCCCAAGACACAGGCCGCGCTGCTGGAGGCGATGGGCGAGGGCCAGGTCACCGTCGACGGCGAGACCCACGCGCTGCCCGAGCCGTTTTTCGTCATCGCGACGCAGAACCCGGTCGAGCAGGAGGGGACCTTCGGGCTGCCCGAGGCCCAGCGGGACCGCTTCGTCGTCAAGACCGCGATGGGCTACCCCGACTTCGACGGCGAGCGAGCGCTGATCGACCGGCGGGCCGACCGCACCGCACAGGCACCGAGCGTCACGGCGATCGTCGACGCCGAGCGGATCCCCGACCTCCAGCGCGTCGCCGAGACCGTCACCGTCGACGGGAAGCTCAGGGACTACGTCGTCGAACTCGGGCGGGCGACCCGCGCCGACGAGCGCGTCGACGTCGGCGTCTCGCCGCGCGGGATCCAGCGGCTGTTCGAAGCCGCTCGCGCTCGCGCCGTCATCGAGGGGCGGGACTACGTCGTCCCCGAGGACGTACAGCGGGTCGTCCGCGACGTGTTCGCTCACCGACTGGTGCTGACCGCCGACGCGAGCGTCCGCGAGGTCGACCCCGACGAGGTAGTCCGGGACGTGCTCGATCGGATCGAGGTGCCGGCCGTCTCGCCGACCTGAGCGCCGGACCGATCGGATCGTCAGACTGCCGGCTGTGACTCTGTGACCGATGTCGCCACCCGAGGTGACGACGGTCGCCGCGACGTGACGGCCGGCAGCATCACTCGTCGGCGAGACTCGGCGCGAACGATTGGTCTCTTGCGACCACCGTCTCGGGCGAGAACCGGACGAACGACCACCGCTCCGGATCGAGGTCGACGAATCGCGGGTCCCACTGGTCGGGATCGTCGCCGAGGTAGTTCCCCAGCAGCCGTCGCACGCGGTCGGCGTCGAGCGCGACCAGTTCGGCGCGGCCGCGCATGCCGACGTGGTGGACCCGGCCGCTCGTCGGCTCGGCGTCGACGACGGCGACGGCGCTCTCGGGGCGGGCCTCGATGCGCCCGGTGTAAGACTTGCCGACGGTGTCACCGAGAATCCAGACGTACTCGTCCTCCCACAGGAACCACAGCGGGGAGACGCGAGGCTCGCCGGTCGGAGCAGTCGTCCCGAGAAAGCAAAACAGCGGGCGTGCGAGCACCTCGTCGATCGAGCTTTCGAGCGTGTTTTCGACGATCTCCATGCCGGCGAGTCGGACCGCCCCCAGGTAAGGATTGTACTCGCACCGATCACCGCAGCGCGACCAGCAACGCCAACAGCCCCGCGACGGCGACGACCAGGCCGGCGACGACGGCCCCGTCGGCGACGGTGACCGCACCGACGGCGGCGTCGGTCACGGCCACGGCGACGGCGACGCCGACCCCGCCGATGGCCAGCGTTCCGGTCGTGTGGACCAGTTCTGCCCGACGGGTGTCGGCCCGCCGTCCGATCTCCTCGCCCAGCGTCGTCCCGAACTCGCCCACGTCCCAGACGAGGACGGCCGCGACGAGACTGGCAAACAGCAGCGCCGTCGGAACGCCGACGACGCCAGCGAACGCCGCGACCACGAAGAGTGCGCCACTGGCGATTCCGACGCCGGCAGTGCGGTCGTCGAGGTACTTCGTGAGCAAGACGAGCCACAGACACATCGCCACGACCGCGGCGACCAGCAACACGAAGCCGACGCCGGTCAGGACGATCGGGACCGGGCCGTAGAAGTCGACGACGGAGCCAGACAGCTCGCGAAACTGCGGGCCGAACTCGCCGGGCAGCGTCGCAGCGACCCAGCCGCGAGCCGCCGACAGGACCGGGCCGGCGACGAGGGCGGCCGCGACCAGCACCCCGCTCCCGGCCGCGAAGGGCGCGACCGCGGCCCCGATCCGGTCGGCAGCGGTCTGGGCGGTCCGCCGGAGCACGGCGACGGCGACGAGCGTCGCGACACAGAGGACGATCACACGCCACGCGAGCCTGCGAGCCGGCGGCGCGGTCGTCACCGCCGTCAACAGGTCGAAGGCGGGCGGCGTCACCACCGACTGGAGCCGCTCGGGCGGGAACACGTAGTCGGTGAAGAACCCCACGGGAACCCCGAACCCGGCGACGACGGCCGCCCGGAGCAGCCACGACCGGACGCTCGCGACGGCGCGCTCGACCGCCGGATCGGTCGTGAGTTCGGTGAGCGGCAGGGCACCGACGGTCCGTCGGACGACCAGAAGCGCGGCCGCGACGAGCAACAGGAACGTCGTCACGCTGGGTCGGACCGCTGGGGGCTCGAAGACGACCGTCGTGGCCGTCCGGAGCACGTCGCCGAGGACGGCCCCGACCCCCGGTGCGTCGCGGGTGGATTCGAGATACCGGAGGGCCTCGCTGGCGACGAGGACCAGCCCCACTCCGAGTGGCGGTATCGTCGTCTTCAGCGACGCCTCGGCGGTCCGCCTGGCCGTGTCTCGATCGAGGACGTGTCCGATCGCCACGCTCGCGCCGAAGACGGCCGCGGCCGCGCCGACGACGACCATCGCGCGGGCCGACAGGTCGACGACGGTCGCCGGCAAGCGGGACAGCGACTCGACGGGGAAGAAGACGCCCGCCAGGACGATGACGGTCCCGACCGTCGCAGCGACGACGCCGACCCCGATCGGGAGCGCGAGCAGGCTGGTCAGGACGGTCCCCAGCGTGCGGTGGCGGTCCCAGCCGGCGGTCCAGACCGCCAGTGCGAGCGCGACCGCGCCCGCCCCGCCGAGCGCGGCCGGCACCGCGACGCCGATCGCTCGCACGAGCACCGTCGCTGTCAGCAGCGTGACGAACACGACCAGCCCCGTGCTCGCCGTCGTCGGCCGCCACTCAGTGCGATCGTCGATCATCGGTTGAACAGCTCCGCGAGCGAGGCCCGCATGGCGATGTCGATCGGTTCGTCGAGGTCCCAGTCGATCAGCGTCGCCCCGGTCAGCTCCACCGACTGGAGGCGCAGCCGGCGTTCGAGCGCGACGACGGTCTGGGCCGGTCCCTCGCCGCGAGTCACGTCGGGACTGACGACGGTCGTCGGGTAGCTCCGCGCCCGGAGGCTCGTGATCAGTTCGGTCGGCCAGTCGTCGAGCAGCGGCGAGAAGACGACGACCTGAGCCGTCGGCGGGAGGCGAGCGAGCAGCGACTGGATGTCGGGGACGGTCCGATCCGTCGGGGTCTCTGCCCCCTCCCGCTCGCCGCCGTCGGGGGCGACGCTGTCGCGTGCGGCCGCCGACTGGACGCCGTCGAACAGACGACTCGCCTGCGGGCTCTCGACGCCGCCGTCGGGGTCAGCCCAGGCCAGTCCGTCGGGGCCGAGCCCGCCCACGAGATCCTCGTCTGCGAGCCCGACGGCGGTGACGCTGGCGACGACACTCGATCTGGACAGGGCATCGAGCAGACGCTCGGCGGCGTAGGCGGACAGCTCGGCACCCGTCGGATACCCCGCTTCCGGCGTCACCCGCGTCGGGGGGCGTGCGTCGACGACCAGCACCGTGCGGACGGCCTGTTCCTCGCGGTACTCGACGGTCGTCAGTTCGCCGGTCTTGGCCAAGCGCCGCCAGTCGATTCGCGAGACCGGATCGCCCGACTGGTAGTCGCGGGTCGCGTGAAACTCCAGCCCGCTGCCGCCGCTGTCGGTCGGGAGCGTGCCGGCGCGGGGCAGCGTCGCGTCGGCCAGCGGTGCCTCGGCGACCACGTTGGCACAGGTCAGGGCGGTGTCGCCCGTCGCGGCGACCGTCGCCGTGGCGATCTCGGTGGCCGCCAGCGGCCGGATTCGAACGACGGGGTCCTCGAAGGCGTAGGTCCCCCGCTTCGAGCGGACGGCGTACTCGACGGTCGTCGACTCGCCCGGCCGCAGCGAGCGACAGGCCCGCGGCGAGCCCGAGACGACGGTCAGCTCGGCGGGGACGCCGTCGACGATCCGAACGTCGGTCAGGGTCCGCCGGCCGGTGTTCTCGACGGTCAGCGTCACGTCGACCGGATCGCCCGGCGTCGGTGCGGCGGCGGCCACGGTCCGGTCGGCGTCGAGGTTGGCTCCCGACGGGACTCGCGACAGCGACCCGACCAGCACGGAGGCGAGGGGGATCGCCGCCCCCGCGAAGAGGGCCGGTTCGGCGGCCAGGAGACCGACGCTCAGTAGCGTCACCGTCCCCGCGAGCGGGACGCCCCAGCGCCGGACGCGGTCGGTCACGGCCACCCCTCCGTGAGCCCGCGCGTGGCACGGACCGTGCGGTGCAGTCGGCGTCGGCGCTCGGCCGCCGGATCGAGCCAGAGCCTGAGACGCGACCACAGCGAGTGCGACGGCCCCTCGTCGTCCGAGAGGAGGGCCGCGGCGGTCCGGTCGTCGGTCCAGTCACCGCGCTCGACCGCTCGCCGGGCGTCCTCGGGGCCACAGCCGGCCGTCTGTGCGTAGGCCGCCGTGGCCGTCTCCCGAAACCGCTCCCGGACGGCGTCGAGCGCCTCGTCGTCGCCCGCGATGGCGTCGTCGATCGTCGCCGCCAGCGCCGCGCCGGTCCGACGCTGGCGTGCCGTCGTGACCGCCTCTGGCGGTTCCGCGGTCGCGGCGTCGAACGCGTCTCCGCCCTCCCCAGCGCGGCTCGGTAGCGTCGCCGACCGGGCGGCGACGAGCAGGTAGAGTCCGGCGAGGAGGCTGCCGGCCAGCAACAGCTGGCGCGCGTTCGCCGCCTCGCCGAGGGTCACGAGCGGATCGACGGGCGCAACCGACAGCAGCGTCTCGGGAGCGAACAGCAGCCCGGCGGCCAACGCCGTTGCGACCGTCCCCACGACGCCGAACAGGACGACCCGGACCCGCATCAGCCGGCCACCTCCGGCTGGCCGCCGGGCGCGTCGCCGTCGGCGTCGTCGGCGCGCTCGACGGCGCGCTCGATCTCGGCGACGGCGTCGGCGACGGCCGGCACCCGTTCCGTGGGTTCGCGCTGGCCGTACTCGACGGCCCGGAAGGCGTCGACGATCGTCCAGACCGCGTCGGCCGGGAGGTCGTCGACCTCGACGGCGTGGGCGGCGATCGCCTCCGGCGTTCGGCGCTCCGGCCGGGCCACGGAGACGTGCCCGAGGAACTGCGACCACCCCTCTCTGATCGTCGCGTGAGCGTCGTCGGACCCGCCGTCACCGTCGCCGGCAGGGGCGAGCGGCTCGAAGCGGGCGGTCACCGCCGACTGGACGCCCCCCGACCGGTCCGCGAGCCAGCGCCGGAGCGCAGCCAGCAGCGCGGCCGGCGAGACGCGGCCGGTGACGAGCGCGCGCAGGTGCTCGACGGTCAGCACCGTCCGCCGGTAGAGCCGACGGATCGCGCGATCGAGCACCGATCCGAGCCCCACCAGCGCGACGACGACCAACTGCCCGCTCCGGGCGAGCGCCGCCGCGATCCGTCTGGGCGTGACTCCGTAGCGGCGAGCCAGCGCGACCGCGGCGAGGACGGCGACGAGGAGGGCGGCTGCGACCGCCGCCAGGTTCGCGTACAGCCCCTCCAGAGCGGTCCGTCGAGACTGGCCGTACTGCGAGACCGCGACGGTCGCGCTGTCTGCCAGTGGCAGCGAGACCGTCGTCGTGCCGTCGACGCCGGTCGTCCCGATCCGTTCGCCGTCCAGCGCGACGGTCGCGCCGGCTGTCGGTTCGCCCGCCACGGTCGCGTTGACTCGGGCGTCGGTCAGCGGGAGGGCCAGCGGTGCCGTCGGCTCGACGCTCACGTTCAGTCGCCCGAGCGTGAGCCTCCGGGTGCCCTCGACGGCACCGCGACGCACCTCCAGGGTCGTCTCGCCGGGCTCGTCCGGCAGACGCACGGTCGCCCGGCCCCGATCGTCGGTCGTCGCGACCTGCTCGCCCGACAGTGTCACCGCCGCCCGCCGGAGCGGCTCCCCGTCGACGAGCGCGAGCACCGACACCTCGCTGCCGGTGGTGAGATCGCCGCTCACGGAGATCGCCGCGGTCGTGTTCAGGTCGAAGGTCTCGGTGTCGCGGGTCGCGGGGCCGGCCGGTCGGAACAGCCGCCCGTTCTCGCGGCTCGGCGCGCCGTAGACGACGACCCGCTCGTCGGCGGTGCCGGCGATCGTCACGTTGAGCGTCGCGGCGTAGGGGACGGTGGCGGTCACGTTCCCGTCCGTGGCCGTGGCACCGACCGGCTCGCCGTTGAACAGGACCTGTGCGCCCATCACCGGAACGCCATCTTCGGTGACGGTCACGGTCACCGGCACGCCGGGGACGGCCGTCCGGTTCAGCGACACGTCGTAGCCGTCGGCGGTGTCGTCTCGCTCGGTCGGCGTCGGTGTCGCCGTGTCCGTCGCGGTCGGCGTGTCCGTCGGGGGCTGGTCCGCCGGTGTCGGTGTGGGTGTCGCCGTGGGCGGCTCGTCGTCGAGCGCGGCCCGCTCCTGTTGCTGGCGTTCGGCCGCCGGCGTCGCGTCGAAGCGGACCCAACCGACCTCGGGGAAGTAGACCTCCGTCCAGGCGTGAGCGTTCATCCCGCGGACGGTGTAGCTGTTCTCGCCGACCTGCTCGCCGGTGGAGTAGCCGACGACGTAGCGGGCGGGAATGTCCTGACTGCGCAGCATCGCGACCATCGACGTGGCGAAGTACTCGCAGTACCCCGTCTCCATGTCGAAGACGAACTGCGTCGCGACGCCGGCCTCCCGCTCGGGATCGTGGCTGGCGTTCAACGAATAGGCCTTGTTCGATTCGAGCCACCGCTCGATCGTGCGAGCGGTCTCGTAGGGACCGTCGGCGTCGGCCGTCAGGTCGTCGGTGAACGCCCCGAGGCGGCCCTCGCTGTCGGCCGGGAGCTGGGTGTATCGGTCCTCGATCTCGGCCGGATAGTCCCGACCGGCCTGGCTCAGTACGGCCGGATCGTCGGCCGGGCGCTGACTGACGCCGGTGTAGCTGGTCCCCTGCGGGACGGCCCTGTCGGCCGTGATCGCACCGTTCTCGGTGATCGAGACGCCCGGCCGAGAGACCTGGGTCGGCCGCCAGACGGTCGGGAGCGACGCGGCGCTGCGTTCCAGGGTCACCTCGTAGGTGACGCGTTCGTCGCGAGCGCCCTCGACGGGCAGTTCGCCATCGACCGGCGTCGTTCCCTCGCGTCGCTCCCAGCCCGTGCCCGTGTACTCGCCGTAGGCACCCGTGCGCCAGTAGCTCGCCTGCGTGCTCTGGACCCGGAAGTGGACGTCGTCGCTCCGTGATCGCAGGGCCGACTCGCCGCCCAGCGACCCGCCCACGTCGGTGCTGTCGCCGGGACTCAGCGCGCCGAGCCCGCCGCCACCGCCCGAGCCGCTGCCCCCCGACCCACCCCGGACCTCCTCGGGGATCGGGACCAGCGACGAGGCGGGCGAGTCGGTCCCCGCGGGCGACAGCGCCGGCACCGCGGTCGTCGCCACCACCAGCGCGAGCAGCGTGACTACCACGAGTGCGACCCGCGAGTAGTCGCGCGTGCCGCCGACCTCGAAGAGAGATTCGTCATCTGCCATGGCTCGTCGATGTGGGACGACCGGCCGGGACGTGACTGAAGATGGACGTACGTCAGTCGTGGCGCGATATAAGCTTTGACCAGACGGGACGGTCGCTGGACGGGCGGCCGCCGACGGCGACCCGCCAGCGGACGACGCACCTGCGAGTTTTGCCGTAACTCGTGGTTATAGATGGCTAGAGCAATATGCGTGTTGTACATGACTGACGACACCCAGGGGTTCGGAACGCGCTGTGTTCACGCCGGCCAGGAGGAGCCCGATCCGGCGACGGGCGCGCGTGCGCCACCGATCTACCAGACGACGTCGTACGTGTTCGAGGACGCCGACACCGCCGCCCAGCGGTACGCCCTCGACGACACCGGCAACGTCTACTCGCGGTTCGACAACCCGACGGTGTCGATGCTGGAGCGGCGGCTCGCGTCGCTGGAGAACGGGACCGCGGCGGTCGCCACGGGCTCGGGGATGGCCGCGCTCGACGCCGGCACGTCCATCCTCGCGAGCGCGGGCGACAACGTCGTCACGGCCGCCTCGATCTACGGGGGGACCCACTCCTATCTGGCCAACATGGGACCTCGCCGCGGCATCGAGACGCGCTTCGTCGACACGCTCGACCCACAGGCCTACGCCGACGCCATCGACGACGACACCGCCTACGTCCACTTCGAGACCATCGGGAACCCCTCGCTCGTGACGCCGCCGATGGAGGCGATCGCCGAGATCGCTCACGACCGTGGCGTCCCCGTCTTCGTCGACAACACCTTCGGCACGCCGTACCTCTGTAACCCGCTGGATCACGGCGTCGACCTCGTCTGGGAGTCGACGACCAAGTGGATCCACGGCTCGGGGACGACCGTCGGCGGCGTCCTGGTCGACGGCGGCTCGTTCCCGTGGGCGGAGTACCCCGAGAAGTTCCCGGAGCTGGGGGCCCCCAATCCGGCCTTCGACGGGATCACCTTCGCCGAGCGCTTCGAGGGCGAGGCGTTCGCACACGCGGTCCGCCAGCGCGCCGTTCGCTCGCTGGGCGACGGCCAGAAGCCCTTCGATGCCTGGGCCACCCTCCAGGGGTGTGAGACGCTCAAGCTCCGGATGCAACAGCACTGCGAGTCGGCGATGGCCGTCGCCGAACACCTCCGGGACCACCCCGAGGTGGCGTGGGTCACCTACCCCGGCCTCGAGAGCCACGAGACCCACGACAACGCGAGCCGCTACCTCGACGGCGGTTACGGCGGCATCGTCACCTTCGGCCTGGAGGGGGGCTACGACGCCGGCCGCGAGGTGTGCGAGCGGACCGATCTCGCGCAGTTCCTCGCCAACATCGGCGACGCCAAGACGCTCGTGATCCACCCCGCGAGCACGACCCACGCACAGCTCAGCGAGGACGAACAGCGGGCCAGCGGCGTCACGCCGGACCTGATCCGCTGTAGCGTCGGCATCGAGGACACCGAGGACGTCGTCGCCGACCTCGACCGCGCCATCGCGGAGGCCAGCTAATGTTTCGAGAGCAACGAGAAGACTGTCTCCGGAACAGAGACACCGAAAGCCCTCGTACAGTTCCGGTCCCGCGACTCCCTGCGCGCGCTCGCTTCGCTCGCGTGCTTGTGTCGTCGGGGTTCCCGGAACTGCACTCGCCCTTTCATCCGCCAGGCTCGTGGATAGCCCCACAGTCTACGCCCTGGCGGATGAAAGGGCGAGGCGCGTCTCGCGTCGTCTGTGCAGGCGCTATCCGAGCACTGCGAGGATATCCTGCACAGACGGCGTCGAGCGGGTCGAGGGCTTTCGGTGTGTTCACGAACGTAGCGAGTGACTGTTCGAACGCCGATCGAAGCGAGTCGTTCGGTACCTTCAGGTCGTTCGATACCCCTTGTGGAGAGACATCAACACGAGGCACACGATGGACGTAGACCACCAGACCCTCTCGCTGGGCGAGTTCGAGTTCGCCTGTGGCGAGACGATCCCCGAGCTCGAAGTCGCCTACGAGACCTACGGCGAGTTCGACGGCGACAACGCCGTCCTCGTCTGTCACGCGCTCACCGGCAGCGCACACGTCGCCGGCCGCGGTCGCTTCGAAGACTCCGATCAGGCCTTCGCCTGGTGGGACAACATCGTCGGCCCGGGCAAGGCCATCGACACGACCGAGTACTACGTGATCTGCGTGAACGACCCCGGCTCCTGTTATGGCACGTCCGGGCCGGCCTCGACGAACCCCGAGACGGGCGAGCCCTACGGGACGGCGTTCCCGCCGGTGACCGTCGGCGACTGGACGGAGGCCCAGCGGGCCGTACTGGACGAGTTGGGGGTCCCCCACCTCCACGCGGTCGTCGGCGGTAGCGTCGGCGGCATGAACGCACTGGACTGGGTCAAGCGCCATCCTGATCACGTCGAGCGCGTCGTCGCCATCGCCGCCGCCGCGCGACTCGATTCGCAGTGTCTCGCGCTGGACGGCATCGCCCGCCGAGCGATCACGACCGACGACGACTGGAACGGGGGCGACTACTACGGCGACGACCGCCCGGACCCGGACGACGGGCTGGCGCTGGCCCGGGAACTCGGCCACGTGATGTACCTCTCGAAGGCGACGATGGAGCAGCGCTTCGGCCGCCGGGCCGCCACGAGAGAGTACGAGCGAGCCTTCCCGACGGACCCGGCGGGCCGCTTTTTCCCCTACCGGGACGTGGAGTCCTATCTCGATCACAACGCCACGAAGTTCGTCGACCGCTTCGACGCCAACAGCTACCTCTACCTGACTCGGGCGATGGACAACTACGACCTCTCGTCGGGCTTCGAGTCCGACGCGGACGCCGTCGCCGCTTTCGACGGCGAGGCGCTGCTGATGTCCTTTACCGGCGACTGGCACTTCACGACAGCACAGTCCGAGGAGCTGGCCGAGTCGTTCCGCGAGACCGACACCGCGACCGCACACCACGTGGTCGACTCCGACTACGGCCACGACGCCTTCCTCGTCGAGCCCGATCGCGTCGGCCCGCCCGTCGCGGACTTCCTCGCTGACGGCGTCGGTGGCAGCGCCGTCTCCGACACCACCGACGACGACGACGGCGACGACGGTCCCGACCACGCACCGGTCCACACGAGCCTCTTCTCGTGATCGGGACGAGCTGTTGTCCCAGTGACCTTTATTGGCGTGTGGTGTGAACTGTGTTACACAATGTCAGAGATGCCAGACGCGGCCAGCGACATGGGACTGGGCTTCGGAGAGACCGTCTACGACGAGGACGGCCAACGGCTCGGCACGATCCGCGGGTTCGACGAGCGGGGGTTCTACGTCACGCTCGACGGCGGCATGGCCGCCATGTCGATCGAACACGTCCGCGCCGGTGAGTCCGGCGAAGCCGAACTGATGTGGCGCTGCTGGGACTGTGGCGCGATGGGCGAGATCGAGGACATCCCCGAGGAGTGTCCCGACTGCGGTGCGCCAAAGGAGGACATCTACTACTGGACGGAGGATTAGGGGGCGGCCCGAGGGAACGAGGACCGGTCCGCGGAACAGACGAACGGCGACCGCGGGGAGCCAGCGCCCTGCGGACGGCGACCTGTCGCCCCCGCTACGAGACGCCTTCGAGTCGCTCCCGCAGCGACGACGGCAGCGACGACTCGACGGCCTCAATCGCCTCGTCGGGCATGGCGAACGTGAACCGTTCGTCGCGCCGCGTGACGATCGCGAGTCCGTCGGCGTCTCGAACCACCAGCGTGCGGATCTCCGGGGACACGTCTGCCAGCGCGTCGAAGGTGTCGCCGGTCAGTGGAACCGATCCGGTGGTCTCCTCGTGGCCGACCGCCACGTCCGAGTGGGCAGCCAGATCGGCCAGCGCGTGGCGGACGCGGTCGCGGTCGTCGCGTCGGCCGGACCCCACGCGGACGGTGGCCGCGGCCGGTGATCGGGGGCTCTCGTCGAGCACCGTCGCCAGCAGCTCGATCGACGCCAGTTCCGGTGCCGTCGCCGGGACGACGAGACGGTACCGCGGCGTCTCGGCCGGCCACTCGGCGTCGTCGAGGGGCTCGTCGGAAGCGGATCCGTCGGTCATACCCGTCGTTGGCGACGGCGCGGCAAGTGGGTGGTGATCCCCGTCGCGTTTTTCAGCACCCGCGACGGAGTGGGCGCATGGAGATCGTCGTCTTCGGAGCGGGCAGTCTCGGCAGTCTGATCGGGGGGCTGCTGGCACGCAGCCACGACGTGACTCTGGTCGGGCGCGAGCCACACGTCGGGACGGTCGAGCGGTCGGGGCTGGCGATCGAGGGCGCGATCGACGCGCACGTGAGGCCGGCCGCGGGGACTACATCGCCCGCCGCGGCAGACCTCGCCGTCGTGACGGTCACGGCCGGCGACACCGACGCCGCCGCCGCGGCGCTCTCTGACACGGCACTCGACGCCTGCCTCTCGCTGCAAAACGGCATGGGCAACGAGGCGACGCTCGCCGAGCGACTGGGCTGTCCCGTCCTCGCGGGCACCTGCACCTACGGCGCACGCCTGACCGAGCCCGGCGTGGTCGCGTGTACCGGCGTCGGCGAGGTCGTGCTGGGTCCCCGCGAGGGCGGCCGCTCCGAGCCGGCCGACCGCGCTGGGGCGGCGTTTACCGACGCCGGTGTCGAGACCACCGTCGCCGACGACATGCCGCGACGGCTCTGGGAGAAGCTGGCGGTCAACGCCGGAATCAACGCCACGACGGCGCTGGCCCGCGTCCCCAACGGCGCGCTCGTCGACGGTCCGGCACGGCGGGTCGCCGAGCGCGCTGCACGGGAAACGGCGGCCGTGGCCCGCGAACACGGCGTCGATCTGCCGGACGAGCGGGCCGCCCAGATAGCGATGCAGGTGGCTACGGACACCGCCGCGAACCGCTCCTCGATGTTGCAGGACGTGGCCGACGGACGACAGACCGAGATCGACGCGATCAGCGGCTACGTCGTAGAGCGGTCTGGGGGTGTGGCGGTCCCCGTCAACGAGACGCTGACCGCGCTCGTGCGGGCGTGGGAAGACGAGAACAGTACGGGACGACGCTATAGTAGCCATTGAAAATCAATGCACACCCGATCGCACGACGGCAGTGCGATCGGTGTGTCAATCGTTTCAATTGTTACTATAGCTCCGACGGAGCACGAACACCGCGGCCGCGCCGCCCACGAGGAGCGCGAAGACGTAGCTCGCGACCCGGTAGAGAATCGAGATGGCGGTTGCTCCGTCGCTGGCGATCGGCGTGAGCGCGACGATCAGAATCACCAGGAACGCCTCGACCGCGCCCGAGCCTCCCGGCGAGGGCGCGAGTCCGCCCAGCGTGCTCGCGGGGACGATGAAGAAGACGAGCAAGAGCGGGATCGCCGCGTCGCCGACGGCCATCGCGACGAAGTACAGCGGGAGCGCGAAGAAGATCCAGCCGACGTACGAGTAGCCAAGTGCCCGCACGAGCGCTCTCCGGTCCGTCGCGATCCGATTGAAGGCCTCGTCCAGTTCCGCAAGGCGGCTCCGGAGCCCGTCGACGGTCAGGCGCGGCAGGAGCCGGACGATCGGGACCACGACGCTGGCACCGACTCGTCGCAGGGACAGCCGGTAGCGCCAGCCGACCGCCGCGAGCACCGGGACTCCCAGCGCGACGGCGAACAGCGCCACAGCGAGTGGCTCCAGCACTGCCGGCAGCGACGACTGGTAGAGCAGGGCCGCAAAGCCCACCCCGGAGAAGGTGACGAACGGAAAGAGGTTCAGCAGGTCCGCCGTGACGACCGAGGCCAGCGCGTCCTCGTAGCTGGCGTCCGTGTCTCGCGAGAGGACGTAGGCGATGAAGGGCTCGCCCCCGGCCTGGCCCAGGGGCGTCACGTAGTTGGCGAACGTCGCGGCGTAGTAGGTCACGACCAGTCGGCGAAACGACTCGCGGACGCCGGCCACGTCCAGGACGATCTGCCAGGCTTTCCCCCAGAACGTGAGACAGAGCAGCGTCGAGAGACAGCCCATCGCCAGCCAGCGCAGGTCCGCCGTCGCCAGCCGATCGAGGACGTTGCGCGTCCCGACGAACTCGACCAGCACGGAGAGAACGAGGCCGGCGACGGCGAACCCCAGGACGATCTGGACGACTGTCCGACGGTCGAACAGGTCACCGATCCCGCCTGCGTCGTCGCTCACGATCAGTCGATGTAGCCCAGGTCTTTCAGGCGATCCTTCGCGTCGTCGTCCATCGAGTCCAGCACCTCGCCGTCGGTGCCGTCGGCCTCGTCGGGCCAGTCGGCGTCGACGCGGTCGACGAAGTCGGAGAGCTCCGCTTCGAGGTCGACCAGCAGTTCGTCGTCACTGCCCGCACGGTCCTCGGTCTCGCCGGGGTCGCTGTCGATCCGGTACGCCTCGTCCGGGATGCGCGTACAGTGGATGTACTTGCCCTCGGGCGAACGGGCCGCGCCCATCCGAGAGTAGAACCGCGAGTCCGTCTCCAGGGCGATGCCGGCCGCGCTGGCTTTCCCCTCCAGCTGGCGGAGCTCGACGACCGGCTGGTGGTACTCGACGAAGCCCACGTCACCGCGGGGGCCGTGTGCGCCCGCACCGTTCGAGGCCGTCCCGGCGAACTCGCGATACTCCGTCGAGAGCAGGGAGCGAGCGGGATCGAGCGAGACGCCGTCGCCCGCGACGCCGGTCGCGTCCAGCACGGAGTGATACAGGTCGACGAGTTCGACGACCGTCTCGTCGTCGCGTTCGGGCTCGATCTCGGGGTGCTTGACCATGCAGGGGACGTTCACCAGCGGATCGTAGATGCAGAACTCGTGGCCGTAGAGGCCGTGTTCGCCGTGCAGTTCGCCGTGGTCGGCCGCTACGACGACCATCGTCTCGTCCCACTGGCCGGTCTCCTTGAGGTGGGTAAAGAGCCGGTCGAGCTGGTCGTCGATGTGGCGGATCTCGGCGTCGTACAGCCCCTCGATGTCGTCCCACTCCGCGTCGTCGATGTCGCGAGCGCCGCAGTTGAACTCCTTGGAGTTCTGGCACACCTCGGCCGAGTCGACGCCGGGCGCGAACTGCTCGACGTACTCCTCGGGCGGGTGGTAGGGGAGGTGGGCGTCCATCAGGTTGATGAACGTGAAGAAGTTCTCCGAGTCGTCGATGAAGTCCATCGTCTTGTCGATCACGGCGGGGGTCTTCGTGTCGCCCCCGCCCTCGGAGGCGAAGTACTCGTGGAACTTGTTGCCCAGCTGGACCATCCGATCGGCGACGCCCCGCAGGGTGTCGCTGTCGTTCATCGTCTGCCAGATCCGGGCCAGCGGCCCCGAGAGGAGTTCGCTGGGCATGATCTGGAAGAAGTTGTCGTGGTCGTCGAACCCCGCGGTGAGGTTCGTGTAGGGCGTGATCCAGGCGTTCGAGGAGTAACAGGCCGTGTCGTAGCCGGCCGCCGACAGCGACTCGGCCAGCGTGGTCGCCCCGTCGAGATAGGGGTCCTCCTGTGTGGCCTCGTGTTCGGAGGGGTACAGCCCCGTAAACAGGGAGGCGTGGACCGGCAGGGTCCAGGGGGCCGGCGCAACGGCGTGTTCGAAGACCGCCGCTTCCTCGGCGAACGCCTCCAGGGTCGGAGTCGTCGGCTCGTCGTACCCGTACGCCGAGAGGTGGTCCTTGCGGACCGTATCGAGCACGACGAAGAGCACGTTCGTCCCGTCCGCACCAGTCATACTGAGTACGGCATCGTCCACGAGTTTAAAGACCGCGTTTCGCGGCTCTGGGTGGCCTCCGAGCGAGCCGGCCGCCCGACCCGCTGCTCATACTGCCGGCTGTAACTTCGTGAAGGTCTTCGCTACCCCGGGGTGGTGAAATCGCTCACAGATTTACAGCCGGTAGTCTCAGTTGCTGTAACGTCACAGCCCGCAGCGTCACTCGCGGTGACTCGGCGCGGCCGCCTCGACCGCCGTCGTCGCCAGTGTCTCGAAGTCGGCGGTGTCGGGAACGACGTCGACGTCGATGCCCGCGTCCGTGGCCGTCTGTCGGGTCGGCTCGCCGATCGCGCCGACGACGGCGTCGTTCAGCCCCTCGACAGCGTCCGCTCGAATTCCTCGCTCGTCGGCCGCAGCGAGGAAGTGTCGAACGGTCAGCGAGGAGGTGAACAGTGCGGCGTCGAGGTCGCCGGCCGCCGCACGCTCCGTCGACGCTCCGGCCCCCTCTGGCCGGACGAGTCGGTAGAGGATCGTCTCGTGGACGTACGCGCCGGCCGCTTCCAGTCCGTCGGTCAGGACCGCCGAGCCGTGATCCGAGCGCGCCACCTCGACGCGCGCGCCGTCGACGCTCTCTTCGAGCGCGGCGACCAGTCCGGTCGAGGAGTACTCCTCGGGCACCAGATCGACCGCGTAGCCGGCGTCTTCGAGCACGTCTGCGGTCGGCCGGCCGATCGCACAGACTGTCGCGTCGCCGGGGTCCCACCCGGCCTCTGTGGCCAGTTCGACGCCGGTCTTGCTCGTGAGGACGACGTAGTCCGCGTCGGATCGGGGCGTCGCCCCGGTCGCCTCGACGGCGAGCATCGGGTCCGGGACCGGGTCGGCACCGAGCGACTCCAGCAACTCGACGGCCTGGGTGGTCCGCTCGTCGTCGGGGCGGAACACGGCGACGCTGAGCCGCGGTTCCTCACGCATCGCCGTCACCGCCGTCGTCGACCGCCTCGTTCTCCGGCTCCCGATCGGCTCCGACGAGGAACTCCAGGACGTCCGCGCGCGTCGCCGCTACGTCGCCGATGACGGTGATCGCTGGCGGCTCGATGCCGGCCGCGTCGCGGGCGGAGACGATACTGTCGAGGGTCCCCGTCGCGACCTGCTGGCCCGGCCACGTCGCGCGCTCGATCAGCGCGACCGGTGTCTCGGGGTCCATGCCGGCCTCGCGGAGCGCGGCCGTGTAGTCGGGCAGCTTGCCGACGCCCATCAGCACGACGATGGTGCCGCCGGTCGCGGCGAGTGCCGCCCAGTCGACGGCCGACTCCGCTTTCGTGGGGTCTTCGTGGCCGGTGACGAACGACACCGACGACGCGTGGTCGCGGTGGGTGACCGGGATGCCGGCGGCCGCCGGACCGGCGACGGCCGACGTGATTCCGGGGACGATCTCGACCGGAACGCCGTGCCGTGCGAGGTGGACGAGCTCCTCGCCGCCGCGGCCAAACACCGTGGGATCCCCGCCCTTGAGCCGCACCACGTCCTTGCCCTCGCGGGCCAGCTCCACGAGGCGACGGTTCGTGTACTCCTGGGGCGTCCACTCGCCGCCCGCGCGCTTGCCCACGTCCTCGCGTTTCGCCTCGGGGATCATGCCGATGATCTCCGGACCGGGGAGCTTGTCGTGTAACACCACGTCGGCCGTTTCGAGCAGTCGCTTGGCCTTCACCGTCAGCAGTTCCGGATCGCCGGGGCCGGAGCCGACGAGGTGGACCGTCCCGGTCGCTTCGCCCTCGCCCGTGTCGTCGCTCATTCGTCGCCGGCTCCCTGGGCCGTCGCCGCGTCGCCGCCCTCGCCCGCTCGCTTGGCTTGCTCGATGAGGTCTGCTCCACCCTGTTCCGCCAGATCGGCGGCGAACGCTCGCGCGTCGTCGACGTGGCGATCCGCCGAGAGGTCACGCGTGGCGGCGACCTCCCGCTCGCCCGCCTGGTCGAGGACGCGCACGGTCGTCCGGATCACGCTGCCCTGCAAGATCGCGTGGACGCCCAGCGGTGCGACACACCCCCCGCCCAGCTCGTCGAGGACGGTCCGCTCGACGGTCGTCTCCGCCCGCGAGCGCGGGTGGTCGAGGGCGTCGTTGAGTTCCCGTGCGAACTCGTCGTCGGTCGCGGTGACCGCCAGCGCCCCCTGGCCGGGCGCGGGGACGAACGTCCCGGTCGGGAGCGACTGGTACTCGACGTGGTGGAGCAGTCCGGCCCGTTCCAGGCCCGCGCGAGCGAGGACGACGGCGTCGTACGCCGTCTCGACCTCGCGGCCCAGCGCCTGCCGTTCGATCTCGGTGAGCCCGTCGAACCACGTCTCTACGTCCTGCTCGTACGGGAATTCGTACTCCTCGTCGTCGACCTTCTCTTTTTGCTCTTTCTCGGCCTCGCTGCGCTCCTCGTGTTCGGACTGGAGGGTCGGCGCGAGCAGCTTCTCGATGCGCGTGTCGACGTTGCCACGGAGCGGTTGCACGTCGAGATCCGGTCGCTCGGCCAGCAGCTGGGCCTTTCGACGGAGGCTCGACGTGCCGACGGTCGCGCCGTCGGGCAGCTCATCGACGGTGGCTCCGTCCGGCGTCACCAGCACGTCGTCGGGTGATTCCCGCTGGGGCACGCCAGCGACGACCAGCTCCTCGGGCTGTTCGGTCGGCACGTCTTTCATCGAGTGGACGGCGGCGTCGACCTCGCCGTCGACGACCTGTTCGTCGAGGCTGCGGACGAACGCGCCGGTCTTGCCCAGCCGGTGGATCAGTTCGTCCCGGATCTGATCGCCTGTCGTCTCTACCTCGACGATCTCGACCGTGTACCCCCGCGCTTCGAGCGTCTCGGTGACGGTCGCGGCCTGACGCAGGGCCAGGTCCGAGCCCCGCGTCGCCAGTCGCACCGTCGTCGCTGTAGTCATACACGGTGGTCGTCGGCCAGCGTAGAAAAGCCCACCACTTTCGTCGCTCTCGGCGAACGCGCCCCACGCGATCCCGGCCCGCCGATCACCACGGCTCGTCTTTCAGCCCCAGCGCGTACGCGATGCCGTTGGTGACGACGTGCAAGAGCGGCGTGATCACGACGACTGCGACCAGTACTGACGGCCGAAACGTCGCCAGCGCCCACTCGGGTGCGAACAGCGTCGCCAGTGCGAGCGCCCCGACGACGAAGTCGAGCTGGTCGAGCCCCGGGAACGCCGCCCCGCGTTCGCGACCGGTGCGACGCTTGAGGAACGAAGCGCCGATGTCGCCGACCATCGCACCGAGTGCCAGCCCCAGGCCGGCCACCACCGGGAACGGGTCGGCGACGACCCCCAGCGTCGCGGCGACCGGCTCGTAGACGGCGTTGAGCGCCAGCGCCAGCGCCGTCCCCGCGAGCGTTCCGGCAGCGGTCCCGCGCCAGGTCTTCCCGTCGCCGAGGAGTCGCCGGCCCCCCCAGCTCCGTCCCCCGTCGATCGGCCGTCCCCCTCCGGCGAGGACGGCCGCGTTGTTGGGGACGTACGCCGGTAGCATCGCCCACAGCGCCGTCGCCACGATCGCGAGTACGTCCATGTCGCGGTGCTGTCCCGCGGGCGGCTTAACGTCGGCGACTCCCCGCGGCACCTGACCGGCCACGCCGCGGAACAGATCTCCTCGGTGACAAACCTCATAGGTAGGCGGGTCTTACCGGCAGACGATGATTCCGCCACTGGCCCGGCGGTTCGTCGCGGGTGAGACGACCGCCGGAGCACTGGAGCACGCGCGACAGTGCAACGAGGAGGGGATCGGCGTCATCCTGAACCAGCTGGGTGAACACTACGACCGTCGCGAACCGGCCAAGGAGGCCGCCGCGACCTACGAGTCCCTCGTCGAGGAGATCGATCTGGCGGGGCTGCGCGCCTGCCTCTCGATCAAGCCCTCTCAGCTGGGTCTCGACGTGAGCGAGCAGCTCTTCGAGTCGAACCTCGACAGCGTCGTCACGCACGCCGCGGCCCGCGACGTGTTCGTCTGGATCGACATGGAGGACCACGAGACGACGGACGCGACGCTCGACGCCTTCGAGCGACTCGCCCGCCAGACCGACGGCGGCGTCGGGCTCTGCGTGCAGGCGAACCTCCGACGGACGCCCGACGACCTCGAACGGCTGGCCGATCTGCCGGGGAAGATCCGGCTCGTCAAGGGCGCGTACGATCCGCCGCCGTCGATCGCGCTCCAGGACAAGGCCGAGATCAATCAGGCCTACCGCGACCAGTTGCGATACCTCTTCGAGCACTTCCAGGGCGAGGTCGCCGTCGGCAGCCACGACCCGGAGATGATCGACCTCGCCGCGTCGCTGCACGACGAGTACGGGACGCCGTACGAGGTCCAGATGCTGATGGGCGTTCGCGACGACGCCCAGCGCTCGCTGGCGACGGACTGCGAGGTCTGGCAGTACGCTCCCTACGGCGGCGAGTGGCTCGCGTACTTCTATCGACGCGTCGCAGAGCGGAAGGAAAACGCGTTGTTCGCCCTGCGGGCGATACTCTCCTAGCTGGCAGTCGTCTGACAGAGACGAAGGGAAGGGCTGATAACGGGTGAGGGCTACGGACACCACATGGCCTCGGCGACGTGGAAACGTGACTTCGCGAGCGGACTGATCATCCTGCTCCCCCTGTTGGTGACGGTCTACGTACTCGCCTACCTCTACGGCATTCTGGCCTCGTTACCGCTCGCGAACGTCATCACCCCCGAGCGGCTCGCTCCGCTGCTCAACATTTCGGCGGAACACCAGCTGATGACACAGCTGGTGACGTTCGTCCGCGTGCTCACGACCCTCGCGGTCTTCGTGCTCCTCGTGTTCTCGATCGGCTATCTGATGCGGACCGCTTTCGGCGACGTGATCGAACAGGCCCTCGACGACATGATGAATCAGGTCCCCGGTCTCCGCGTGGTGTACAACGCCTCGAAGATGGCCGTCGAGACGGCCGTCTCGGGGGCCGACGAACTCCAGACGCCGGTGAAACTCGAAGTGTGGGACGGGCTGCGGATGACGGCGTTCAAGACCGGCCAACAGACCGAGGACGGACGGGACGTGCTCTTCTTGCCGACCGCGCCGAACATCACGACCGGCTACGTCATCGAAGTCGAGCCCGACGCCTACGAGGAGACCGACGAGCGCGTCGAGGACGCGCTGACTCGGATCCTCTCGGCCGGCTTCGGCGACGCCGAGGAGAATCACACGCAGGTGCCGGCCGGACTCGTCGACGCCGACGACGACTAGACTACCACCTTTTTCCAGCGGGGGTGCGCTCCGCGCACCCCGCTTGCAAAAACGTGGGCGAAAAAGACCGGAATCGCCGACGGCGATTCCGGTGAACCGGGCGACCTGCCGGGTCCTGACGGACCGCTCGGTCGCCCGGATGCTCACAGCCATTGTTTGGTCAGTATATACACTCGTTCTTTCGACAAATCCGCCGTGTAAGAGCGGGAAACAAAGACTTAGGAATCGCTCAAGACAGCGATTTTATGTAGCTCACAAGAGAGAGTGATCGAATATCTCTACCGTCACCTTGACAAAATCAGAAGTGCCGCTGCAAGAACTAACACACCAATAGTAACATAAAACAACACTTGAGGGCTGGTGATTAGAACTGCAAACAAAATGAGGTACCCAATAATGACGTATGCAGAGATTATTTTCCAGTCGCGTGTGATGGCGTCAGCCGAGTGATTCATCGGTTTAGTAGCTTTCAATCTATGTTCATTTGTGCCACGGAAATAGATTCGGTTAACTCGCACATCTACCAAACAGCAGATTCTCCGGAGACACTATGAGACGAACCCAAGTATAGCAGCCGTGTCACTCAAATCAACTCCTGACGAGACGGTGTCTCACGGCGCAGCGCTGACTCCATCAGCGTCGATTCCACGAGGGGGACATCACCCGAGAACTCGATCTCGTCGTGCCAGATCTGTAGTTGCTTCGTGCGGGTGTCAAACGACTCGCGCCGCCACTCATACGGATTATTGTAGCGATTTACCGGTGATCGTCTACTCCGTGGCGACGATCACCGGTAAGCAACTACAATAAACCGTATCAGACGTACTTGAACCAGTCGTCGTACTGCTCGGGTGGCTCTTCGAGGATGTCGAAAAACCGCGTCTGGATCTCGTCGGTGACCGGCCCCTTCGTTCCGGCACCGATCTCGTTGTCGTCGACGCTGCGGATCGGCGTCACCTCGGCGGCGGTGCCGGTGAAGAACAGTTCGTCGGCGGCGTACAGCTCGCCCCGCGAGATGGTGGCGTCGTCGTGGACGGTGTAGCCCAGATCCTCGGCGAGGGTAATGACGCTGCGGCGGGTGATGCCGTCGAGGATCGACTCGGCCAGCCCGGTCGTGTAGATCTCGCCGTCGCGGACGAGGAAGATGTTCTCGCCCGGCCCCTCGGCGACGTTGCCCTCCTTGTTGAGGACGATCGCCTCGCCGTAGTCGTTGCCCTTTGCCTCCAGCGAGGCGAGGACGCTGTTGACGTAGGCTCCCGTCGTCTTCGCGCTGGTCGGGATCTGGCTGGAGGCGTGCTTGCGCCACGAGGAGATCGCCGTGTCGATACCCTCTTCGAGCGCTTCCTCGCCGAGGTAGGCACCCCACGGCCAGACGCCGATGGCGGTCTCGACTGGCGACTCGCTCGGGTTGAGCCCCAGCGGGCCGTAGCCGTAGAAGGCGATCGGGCGGATGTAACACGACTCCAGCCCCTCCCGACGGATCAGCTCGACGGTCGCCTCGGTGAGTTCTTCCGGCGTGTAGGGAATCTCGATGTCGTAGACCTTCGCCGACTCGTACAGTCGGTCGAGGTGTTCCTCCCAGCGGAAGATCGCCGGGCCGTCGTCGGTGTCGTAACAGCGCACGCCCTCGAAGACGCCGGTGCCGTAGTGTAGCGCGTGAGTCAGGACGTGGACCTGTGCGTCCTCGAAGTCGACGAACTCGCCGTCCTGCCAGATCGTCTCGACCCCTTCGAACATCTCCGGGCGCTCGCTCATCGTGCCCACCCCTCGCGTGTGGCGTGGCGATCACAGCACTGTCCGCAACCAGTGTCCTCGAAGTGCATACCAGGGCATTGCGGCCCATCGTTAAGAGTGTTGACGATGTACGAGTCGATCTGACACACCGCGAGAACGTTCGGCGAGAGCGCCGGTTACGCGAGTCGCTCGACCAGCGCGCTGTCCTCGACGTAGGCCAGTCCCTCGCGGTCGGCATTGGTTCTAATATCTATAGGGCGAAAATACACTATATAAGAAACCGATTCAGGAGAATATTTTGAGTGCCCACAGTACGGCGGCAATGGTCATGAGAATAGTTCCAATATACCAAATCCATGCTTTCGATAGGATACGGGCCCCATCACTATCGAAAGACGGAATTTTACCTGATTTTCCACCAATTGCGTAAAGCATACCACTTGCTATCATTAATATACCCGCAAGTGTCATTCTATTCAATACAAAGTGAAAACGCAAATCAGATTCAACGAGCCCGTCAAGAGTTATAATTGTACCAAGTAATACAGTAGACAATCCAAATGAAATTTTACCCATTCTTCCCATATCTTTTACACTCCTGAATAATACCCAAGAACCATATTATATTTTTGGCAAATATAATCAACCGCAGAGATCTTCCGCGTACTCTTCTTTGATACAGGCGTTAACTGTATCTTTACAGCCCAAACAATCTACGTTACCCAATAGACCCTGGGCGATCAAAGCGAGTACACACGCGTAGCATGCTGGATTATACCAGCTGGGAACTAATTTACAGCCACTACAACCAACGCCTGTGGCAGCGATACTAGTAATCCGACCCAAGCATTCTCTGGACGGAGAGCAATTCACCCCAGTTTCAATACGGCAAGTATCACATTCACCTTCAGGAGGGTCATACCAGACTTCATTACCAACACCTTGCGTACGCAACGTATTGATACTGGTCGAATCAGTCTTGACAATGTCGCCGTCAACATAATATCGTTCAGACTGGAGTGTTGAACCAGTAGACACAATGTTGTAACCTGCTACCGTGGGTTCGTTTTCGTTTACTTCTTCTGGATAAGTATCTAATTGATCTATCCCATTATCGAGAATGAATTTTTCTGTCTCGTCTGTATCTTCGTAAACTGCTGACACGACAACCCTCTCTTCTCCATTTTCTTCGGTTACTCGTGTTGCACTCGCAGATTGCATCGTAACACTTCGTTTACCACCCTCAGCCGAATCAACAACCATCTCACGCCAGATCTTTCTCCACTCTCTACCAGTTCGCGCCCTTTGTATGGCCTCCCACTTTTCCCAACCCGATAGCTCCACCACGTCCATACCTGATAGGTTCTCTGATACTTCTTGGGCAGTGACAGTGCCGGCTGAAACTGTCGTTAAACTGGCTGTACCGAGTGATTTGAGTGCCTTTCTTCTGGATATTTTATTCTCTTCGGGCATCGAGTTACTATATATCTCCAAGTAAAAAAAGCTTTCATATTTCAAATATTTAATATTAGATCTACAAGATGTTTTTAAATAGTTGGAGAATCGCTAATAATCTCCCCTGACGACATGATATGAGTCGTTCATACGTCCTGCGCAGTATATGAGAGAAAAAAATCAACGCATTTTGTAGATTTTCACATCAGCCGTTCGACGAGAGCGCTCCCCTCGACGTAGGCCAGCCCCTCGCGCTCGGCGTAGGCTCGCGCCGCCGCCGGCGTCAGTGCGCCGCCGGTCTCGTCGTCGAGCATCTCACAGACCACGACTGCCGGGGGCTGGTCGGCCGCCGCGGCGACGGCCAGCCCGAGTTCGGTGTGTCCCAGCCGGTCCGAGAGCAGTCCGGGCGCACCGCGCAGCAGCGTCACGTGGCCCGGCGACCGGAACTGTTCGGCGAAGGTCGTTCCGTCGGGCTCGCTCGCGGCCCCTGCGAGTTCGGTGATCGTCAGCGACCGGTCCTCGTCGGTGATGCCGGTGTGGGTGTCGCGGTGGTTGACCGTCAGCGAGAACGACGAGCGTTCGTCGTACCCCAGTTCGTGATCGGCGGCACTGGGGTGATCGAGCGACTCCTGCATGAACGGCAGGTCGAACGAATGGGCCACCGAATCCGAGAGCGCGACACAGACCAGTCCGCCGGCGTCGTTGCGCAGTCGGGCGACGGCGTCGGGCGTCACTGCGCCGGCCGGATACACCAGATCGACCTCGCCCTCGCGATCGGCCGCGTCGTGGATCAGGATCGGCTGGCCGCGGCCAAAGGCCGCGATGGCGTCGTCGGCACCCGTCGCTGCCTGCTCACTGCTCCGAGACATGGACAGTCACCTCGTCACCGTCGGCCAGGCCGACCACGTCGCGGAGTTTCTCCGGGGCGATCACTTCCAGCTGGCTCTCTCCGTGGTGGGTTCGCTCGGGGGCGATGACGTGGGCGGGCTCGTACTCGCTGTCCCCGGCGACGACGGAGGCCGGATAGCAGTACGCCGGGCCGTACGTTCGCTCGTCGTCCTCCCAGCCCTCGATCGTGACGGGCTCGAAGGCGCTCAGCCGAGCGCGCTTGCGGACGCTCTCGTCGACGAGGTCGACGTTGAGCGTCCCGGCGAAGGGCTCGTAGCCGAGCTTGTCGATGAACTGCTCCATGTACCCTGGCAGCGTGATGTAGTGTCGCCCCTCGCCCATGCCGGAGGTGACGATCCCGCCCAGATCGACGCCGACGGCTCCCTCGAAGATCCGTCGGTAGTCGGCGTACTCTCGCTGGAGAGCCCGCTCGCCGACCTCGCTGATCTGGATGAGCTGTCCGTCGCCGACGATGTCCCGATCGATCATCTCCGCTTCCTCCAGCCGCTGGAGCCGCCGCGAGGCGGTCTGGTTGGAGGCGTCCAGCCGGTCGGCGAGCGCCGAACAGGACTCCTTTCGCTCGCCTTCGATCGCGCCGTCGAGGGCCAGCAACTTCAGCGTCGCCAGCTCGTCGTGGCCGACGGCCCGCGTTGTCTCTGCCATGCACACGAGTTGGCACTATCGCGGGAAAAGGATAACGAATGTGTCATCCGTCACAGTTCTGGAACGGGCGGCAACGGGACTGGCGTTGTCCTCGCTCGTTCCCGGTAGCCACTTGCCCGTCGAGTCGTTACGACCGGTATCGCCGTCGAGCAGGCGGCCACACTATCATGAACGAAACGGATTCGACCACGTCGGGGCGGCGCGTCGTCGGCTGGGTGTTCGTCGCGGCGCTGGCGCTCGGCGTGGGCTTCGGTGCCTTCGTCGGTCTCGTGATCAGCAACGACGCCGCCGTCCCGGTCGGTCTCTTCGGCGTCCAGTTTCGCCCTACGCCACTCAACATGGCCAGCTACGGCGGCGGTGCGGTACTCGCGCTGTCGGGACTCTTCTACGTCGTCATGCGCTACACCCGCCGGTACGACGACGAGATCGAGTCCGTCTGATCGCCGCTGTCGCCGAGCGCGTCCGACCCGGCACGAGCGGAGCGAGTGCCGTTCACCCCGAGCGCCAGCAGCGCTCGGGGTGTGTTTTCGCCCACTTTTTGCGATCGGGGTCGCCGTCGGCGACCCCCGCGGTACACGGTCTAGAAGGAGACCTGGTCCGGGCCGTCCTCGCCCATCGCGATCGGATCGCGGTCGGAGTAGCCCTTTCGACCGATGCCCTTCTGACTGACGGCGCTGTAGGCCGCCAGTCTGGCCTCGTTCTCGGTGTCGTAGGTCTCCTCGGTCAGGCGGCCCAGAACGTCGGCAATCGTCTCCGAGCCGTTGGGCAACTCCAGGGTGAGGTGGCCGTGGGCCTCGATCAGATCGGTCGTCGTCGCGGGGTAGCTCTGTGCCGTGAACATCTCGTCTGCGCTGTCGAACAGTCGCATGGCTCTGGAAAGTTAATGAACGATAATAAACCTTCATTATTAATAATTAATACACTCCTTAATGTGTATAAGGGCCACGACCCGAAGTGGCTTGGGCTCCGGCGGCCAGGCTCCGGTATGACTGTCGCGGACCTCCACGTCCACACGCAGCGCTCGGACGGGACGCTGTCCCTCGACGAGGTGCCGGCGGCCGCACGGCGCGGCGGCCTCGACGCCGTCGCGGTGACCGACCACGACCGGCTCTCGCCCGACCTCGACGCCCCCGTGACGACACGCGAGGGGATCACGGTCGTCCACGGGATCGAGCTCCGGGTCGAGGCCGGCCAGCAGCGTCTCGACCTGCTCGGCTACGGCGTCTCGCCGACGGACGCGCTGGTCGCCGAGTGCGAGCGCATCCAGCGAAACCGGGCCGAGCGCGGGGCGGCCATCGTCGACTGCGTCGAGGAGCGACTGTCCGTTTCGCTGCCGATCGAACCGCGGCCCGGACTGGGTCGGCCACACATCGCACGCGCGATCGCGGAAGTCAGCGACTACGACGTCGACGGCGCGTTCGCCCACCTCATCGGCGACGACTGTCCGTGTTACGTCTCCCGCGAAGTCCCCTCTTTCGAGCGGGGCCGTGAGTTACTGGCCGACGCGTGCGGACTCGTGGGGCTGGCCCATCCGCTGCGCTACGACGACCCCGAGAGCGCGCTCGCGCTCTGTGACACGCTCGACGCCGTCGAAGGTCCCTACCCCTACGCCGACGACCCCGACCTGTCTGCCGTCGACCGGGCCATCGAGCGCCACGACCTGCTGGTGACCGGGGGGAGCGACGCGCACGACGACCGGCTGGGCCTGGCCGGTCTGGACAGCGCTCAGTGGGAGCGCGTCCGGGACGCCCTGGACGTGTCGCCGGAGTGACCGGCGAACGGAGCATTCAATGTCACAGGGACCCAACCATGTCGTATGCAATGTCACTACTGCGAGAGTGAAGCGGACATCGCAGTCGAGAAAGACGGTATCTCTGTGGGGGTCTGCAAGACTCACTTCCGCGAGCAACTCGAAGAACTCGAAGAGACCGAGTGGCTCGGCGATCTCGACGAGGAGCTCGACATCGACCGAACGGAGTGATGCGGAACGTCGTCGTCGCGTACCGGTGACCGTCGCCACGGGGGAGACGTTCACCAGTGCATTCCGACGACCGTCCGTACGAGGACTTTTTCGGCCGGCAGTCCCAGCCCGTGTATGGAACGGACCAGCATCGACGACGTGGACGCGCGGATCGGTCCCGCGGCCGTCAAGCGAGCGCTCGGCCCGGCGCTGGAGACGACCGAGGTCGCTCTCAACTACTACGAACTCGCGCCCGGCGACAGCTTCGGCTTCGGCTATCACCGCCACAGCGATCAGGAAGAGGTCTTCTACGTCTTTCAGGGGACCGCCACCTTCGAGACCGAGGACGGGCCGGTAGCGGTCGGTCCCGACGAGGTGATCCGGTTCGCGCCGGGCGAGTGGCAGCTCGGTCGCAACGCGGGCGACGAGCGAGTCGTCGCACTGGCCGTCGGTGCTCCCGAAGCCAGCGGCGACACGGAGATGGTACGTGCGTGTCCCGACTGTGAGGAGCGAACCGAACAGACCGTCGACTGGGCCGACGACGGCGACGCTCTCGTGACGCTGTGTGTCGACTGCGGTGCCAGAACCGGGCGATTCGAATATAGTAGCCATTGAAAATCAATGCACACCCGATCGCACGACAGCAGTGCGATCGGTGTGTCAATCGTTTCAATTGTTACTATAGCTACTCGAAGGCGTCGATGCCGGTCAGATCGGCCCCGAGGATCAGCGTGTGGATGTCGTGAGTCCCCTCGTAGGTGTAGACGGTCTCCATGTTTGCGGCGTGGCACATCGACGGGCTTTCGCCGAGGGGTTCGCGTCACGAACCCAAGGCGAAAAGCGGTCGTGCTTATACCGCCGGCTGTACGTCTGTACAGAATTTCGCGACCCCGTGGTCGCGCAGATCTTGAAACAGTTACAGTCGGCAGTATTATTCCACAACTTTGCGGCGCAGCTCTGTCGTTGCGTCCGAGCGTCATTGCTCGGTGGAATACGAGATCCGAAGTACTTATTTCAACCACTACGCTTCTGGTTGGTATGCCACGCCCGGCCACCGTACTCCTTGTCGTACTCGTTTCCGTCGGTGGTGTCGGACTGGTGCTCTCGACGAACGTCGTCGCGCTCGACGAGGACGGGATGCCGGCGGTAGCGGAACTGCAGCAAGACACGGATCCACTCGTCGCCGATACGGACGATGACGGTCTCGACGACGGTTCCGAAGTCGACGAGCTCGGGACGGATCCAGTGGTCGCCGATACGGACGATGATGGTCTCGACGACGGTTCTGAAGTCGACGAGCTCGGGACGGATCCAGTGGTCGCCGACACGGACGAGGACGGTCTCGACGACGGTTCCGAAGTCGACGAGCTCGGGACGGATCCAGTGGTCGCCGACACGGACGGCGACGGTCTCGACGACGGCTCCGAAGTATATACGCACGAGACGGGGCCGATGTCGGCCGATACAGACCACGATGGACTCAACGACAGTACCGAGATCGAGATCCACGGAACAGACCCCACCTCGGCCGACAGCGACGCCGACGATCTCGAAGACCTCGACGAAATCGAGCTTCACGGCACAGATCCTGCGGCAGCCGACACGGACGGGGACGGCCTCGACGACGGTGCCGAAGTGTACCAGCACCGAACTGGCACGACGACAGCTGACACGGACGGTGACGGTCTCGACGACGGCACAGAGATCGAAGTCCACGGTACGGATCCCACGGCAGCCGACACGGACGGAGACGGCCTCGAAGACGCTGCCGAAATCGAGATTCATGACACGGACCCCCTACAGGCCGACATGGACGGGGACGGTCTCAAGGACGGTGACGAAGTCGACCACGACGCGCTTGACGAGGCAGATCCATTCCGTATGGATATTTTCGTCGAGGTAGACTACGTCGAGGGATACAAACCGCCGACGCGATCTCTGGAGATGGTCAGGGAAGCGTACGCGGCGGCACCGATATCGAACCCGGACAGTTCAACTGGTATTCGACTCCACATCAGTTACGGCGAGGCGATCGATACTGACGGTCGCGTTAGTCTCGACGAGCTGCGGCAACGTTACACGCCCGTATACTTCGATCACGAAGACGACGGTTACCACTACGGCATCGCGGTCGGCGACGCTCGGCACGACGCCCGCTCCGTCGCTGGGGTAACCCAAGGCTGGGGCGACAACAGACCATTTCTCTTCGAGACGGCCCGAGACGACAGTGACCAGACGCTACCCGACGACTCCATCGCGAGTACATTCATGCACGAACTGGGCCACTCGAACGGGATCCGACCGAACGACTACGAGGGCGTCGACTCGAAGGCTGTCAGTACAGACCGCTACGAAAGTGCGATGAACTACAACGCTCCGAATGGGTACGTGGGCTACAACGACGGAGTGCCGTTCGACGACTGGGACCACATCGAGCACCACCTCCACACGCCGGACGTACGAGACTGATACTGTCGACTGTCACCGCCTCAACCCGCATCTCCGGAGACAGTAGTCGCCACATGTCACTGCACAGCCAGCGGTGTATGTCGTCGCGTTTCGTTGTGTGAGAACGCAGTCCGCTCGCGATTCGAGTAGCTACTCGAAGGCGTCGATGCCGGTCAGATCGGCCCCGAGGATCAGCGTGTGGATGTCGTGAGTCCCCTCGTAGGTGTAGACGGTCTCCATGTTTGCGGCGTGGCGCATCGGCGGGTAGTCGGTCGTGATCCCGTTGCCCCCCAGCATCTCGCGGGCGGTCTGTGCGACCTCGCGGGCCATCCGGACGTTGTTGCGCTTGGCCATCGACACCTGCTGGGGGCGCAGATCGCCGCGTGCTTTCAGCGTCGCCAGCCTGTCGGCGAGCAGCTGTGCGGTCGTAATGCGGGTCGCCATCTCGGCGAGCTTCTCCTGTTGGAGCTGGAAGCGGGCGATCGGGCCGCCGAACTGCTCGCGGTCGGTCGCGTACTCGCGGGCCGCCTCGAAGCAGTCTCGGGCGGCCCCGACCGCGCCCCACGCGATGCCGTAGCGTGCTTCGGTGAGACAGGACAGCGGCCCTTTCATCCCCTCGACGCCGGGCAGGAGGGCGTCCTCTGGCACCCACGCGTCCCGGAGGTGGATCTCGCCGGTCGAAGAGGCCCGCATCGAGAGCTTCCCGTCGATCTCGCTGGTCTCGACACCGCCAGACCGGTCGGTCTGGCGAGGCTCGGTCTCGCCTTGCTCCTCCGAGACGCCCTCACTGTCCAGATCGACGAGAACGCCACGAACGGGATCGTCGGTCTCGGCGTCCCCGTCGTCGATCTTGCACCAGATCACGGCCACGTCGGCGATCGGCGCGTTCGTGATCCACGTCTTCGTTCCCGAGAGCCGATAGCCGTCCCCGTCGGGCACCGCAGTCGTCTCCATGCTCGCCGGGTCAGAGCCGTGCTCTGGCTCTGTCAGGCCGAAACAGCCGACGGCGTCGCCCGCGGCGAGGTCGGGCAGCCATCGCTCTCGCTGGGCCTCGCTTCCGAACTCGTGGATCGGATACATCACCAGCGCGCCCTGGACGCTGGCCATCGAGCGCACGCCGGAGTCGCCGGCCTCCAGTTCCTGCATGAGCAGGCCGTACGAGCGGGGACTCACTCCCGGAAGCGTTCCCCACGACAGCGTCGGCGCGAAGAAGTCCAGTTCGCCCATCGCCTCGAACAGGTGGTCGGGCGAGGTCCCGGACTCGAACCACTCGCCGATCTCGGGGCGAACGTGCTCGTCGACGAACTCGCGGGCGGTGTCGCGGATCATACGTTCCTCGCCGTCGAGGTCGCTCTCCAGGTCCAGATAGTCGAGCATACGACGGCTACGCGTGGCGCGGGCAAAAGTGTGGTCCGCGGTGACGAGAGCCGTGGCGACCGGAGTCGATGGGGCCGATCGCGCTCGTCCACGTTGCCAGTGTGTTGCTGCCGTCAGTCGTCTGCGGCCGCGACGCCGCCGGACTCTCCCGTCCCGGCTCGCCCTCGGAGGTACTGCGTGAAGTTGTCGAAGAGGCGTTTTGCCTCGCAGGCGGCGTCGTAGTTCTCGGACGTGATCCCGTCGAGGACCTGCTGTATCCGTTCTTCGGAGAGCTGATCGTCCTTGCCTCGGGTGACCTCGCGGGCCGTCTCGGTGTCGTACTCGGGGTGGAACTGCACCGAGAACACGTCCTCGGTCTGGAACCCGTGGATGCCGTAGTCGTTGGCGGCGAACTGCTCGGCTCCCGGTGGCAGCTCGACGACGCGGTCGGAGTGGGTCGTAAAGACGGTGAACCGCTCGTCGACGCCGTCGAGCAGTTCGCTGGTGCCGTCGTGTTCGACGGTGCGATAGCCGATCTCGTACTCGTCCATCGGCTCGACCTCGCCGCCCAGTGCGTGTGCGAGCAGCTGGTGGCCGAAACAGACGCCCAGGAACGCCACGTCGCGCTCGACCGCGTCGCGGACCCACGAGGTCAGGTCCGCGATCCAGGGCTCCTCCCAGTAGACGGAGGCGCGGGACCCGGTGAGGAGACAGCCGTCGAACGCGAAGGTGTCTGGCAGTTCGCGTTCGGTCACGTCGTACTCGACGAGGTCGGCGTCTAGCTCCCGCCGGAAGTTCCGGCGGTTGAGCGCCCCGTCGTGGGCCGCGTTCAGCAAGGCGATCCTGAGGCTCATCACTCCTATTCAGCGGGTCGAGCCACAAAAGCGTACAGATACGTGGCCGTATTTGCCGATCTCCGCGACGCCGCTGTCGCGGGTCGGCCGGTCACGCGTCGTCGGTCTGTTCGTCGAGCCAGCCAAGCACCGCGTCCGAGACCGCGGCGCTCTCCTCGACGAAGGCCCAGTGGCCGCCCTCGACGGCGCGGTACTCCCCTCGCGGGAGGTCCGCGGCCAGGGACTCGCCGGCCGACGCCGGAACGATCTCGTCGTCGACGCCGTGCAGAACCAGCGTGGGCAGCGTGATCTCGTACAGCGGCGGGGCCTCGAACGCCCGCATCGCGGCGGCCTGTGCGTCCCACGCCGCCGGGTCGGCGTCGTCGGCCTGTCGCCACTCGACCATCTCCTCGCGGATGGTGGGGTGGTCGGTTAGATCCGATGCGAACGCGGTCTGTAGCGACGTTTCGAGCGCCGCGCGGTCGTCCAGCGAGGCACGGAGGTCGTCCAGCTTGTCGGTCACCGCGTCGCCGCTGGCGGCGGTCCCGAAGAGCGTCAGCGACGCCCCACGGTCGTACTCGTGGGCGTAGGCCAGGGCGACCATCCCGCCCAGTCCCGCGCCGACGAGGTGGACCCGCGCGACGCCGGCATCGGCAAACACCGCCTCCAGATCGGCCGCGAGTCGGTCGACACTGTAGGGCCCCGGCGGCGCGTCCGAGCGCCCGGTCCCGCGGAGGTCCCACACGAGGCTCTCGTATGGGCCGGCGACGACGCCGTGTTGCCAGCTCCAGAGCCACGCGCCGGCCCCCACGTCGTTGACGAACGCCACTGTCTCGCCGTCTCCGTCGCACTCGTAGTGTACTGCGACGCCGTCGGCTGTCGCGGTCGGCATAGTCGAACCGTGGCTCGCGAGCCCGTTGTGCGTATCGGTTCACCGAACGGGCTCGTCGGGAGCCGTCGGAACGACGCCCTCGGCGGCGGCCTGGCGGTAGTAGTACCCCCACAGCACTCCCAGCGAGTAGGTCCCCCAGGCCCGGACGACGACGGGGCCGACGAGCGTGATCACCGACAGCACCGCCGCGACGGCGACGGCGACGATCCCGGCGATCCAGGCGAGCCACGCTCTGACGTACGTCCCCGAGGTCGCGAACCGACCGGTCGACGCCCGCGAGAACGCCGTTCGCAGCTCGCCGGTCGCGGCGTAGACCGTCAGCGACGCCGGGAACGGGTAGAGTCCCAGCACGCCGGTCGTCACGCCCAGTGCGATCCCGAGCGGTTCGTCGACGGTCCAGACCGCCGCTGTGGCCCCCCCACCGACTGCCAGGATCGCCCCGTAGAGCCCCGCCACGAGCAGGCACTGGAGCCCGCCGACCAGCGACTCGCCGTAGTCGTCGAACGCCGGCCGCTCGCGCTGGCCCCGCGCGACCGCGCCACAGAGACGGAAGCCGTACCCGACGGTGACGAGCGAGAAGACGGGCAACACGAGCGCGAGCAGCTCCACGATCCCGCCGACGATCAGCGGCCGGTAGTCCTCCTCGACCGGATAGGTCGCCGCCACGCCGAACGACCAGCGACCGGCGAAGGGCGACGGCCCCGACGGGTCCGTCGACGGCGGGGCGTCTTCGTCGGCCCCGTCCCCGTTCTCACCGCTCGCGAGCGTGTCGTCGATCCCCGCCAGCGGCTTCGACTCCTCGTCCCCGGCCCCGTTCGTGGCGTCGCCCCCACCGGAGTCGGCGTCGCCCCCCTCATCCCAGGGCACCTCCGGCTCGGGCGGTCCCGGGAACGCGTCTCCCGGCGGCTCGATCCGGTGCCTGACCGCCTGCCCGCAGGACGGACACGTCTGTGTCTCGAAATCCGTCTTCGTCCCGCAGGCCAGACAGTATGGCATCACTCGCCCCTTCTGGGGCGGAATAAAAGTAGCTTGGTACTCCGGGAGCGGTTACGCGTTCGCGACCTGCCGGAGGATCTCCGGCGCGTCCGCGAGGGCGTCGTCGAGCTTGTCGGCGTCGGGACCGCCACCCTGTGCGAAGTCCGACGGACCGCCGCCGCCGCCGCCGACGCGGCCGGCGAGTTCGCCGACGACCTCGCCGGCGTTGACCGCGACGCCGTCGGGAACGGCGACGACGAACTGCGCACCGCTGGCACCGGAGCCGAGTACGGCGATCGAGCCCTGGTCGACGACGGCGTTGGCCTGGGCCCGGAGTTCGTCCATGTCGGCGTCGATGCGCTGGACGACGGCGGTCGTGTCGGCGACCTCGATCTCTTCGCTGTCCCCGCCGCCGCTGGCGCGGGCCTCCGCGAGCTGTTCCTTGAGGTCCTCGATCTCCTTGCCCCGCGCTTTCCACTCGTCGAAAAAGCGTGCGGCGGTGTCGGGCACGTCCTCGGTGGCCACGTCGTAGAGCTCGGCGGTCTCGTAGAGGGCGTCCTCGATTTCGTGGGTGGCGTCGATAGCGGCATCGCCGGCGGCGAAGGTGAGTCGGATGACGCCGTCCTGGATGCGCTCGGTGTTCAGCAGCTTGATCGCCCCGATGTCGCCGGTCCGGCCGACGTGGGTGCCACCGCAGGCCTGCACGTCGTCGGCGACGTGGATCAGGCGGATCTGCTCGCCGGTCGGGATCCCGCCCTGGTAGAGGTCGAATCCGTGCGCTTTCTCGGCCTCGTGGCGATCTGGCCACTCCTGGGTGACGGCGGCGTTGTCCATCACGATCTCGTTGGCGCGGTGCTCGATCTCCTTGACCTGTTCGCGACTGATCGACTCGTAGTGGCGGATGTCGATCCGCGAGGAGTCGGTTCCCTTCTGTGCGCCGGCCTGGCGGACGTGCTCGCCCAGCACTTGCCGGGCGCTGTGGATGACGACGTGTGTCGCGGTGTGGTGGCGCATCAATCGACGGCGACGGGTGGCGTCGACCTGTCCGCGGACGAACTCTCCCGTTCCGGGGTCCTCGTCACAGGTGTGGACGATGACGCCGCCGTGGACCTGTACGTCGGTCACCTCGCCGGTGACGTCGTCGGTCGAGATGGTCCCGTGGTCCGGGGGCTGGCCCCCGCCTTCGGGGTAGAACATCGTCTGGTCGAGCACCACGTCGTAGTCGCCGTCCTCGCGGTCGAACACTTCGAGGACGACCGCCTCGAACTCCATGCGCTGCTGGTCCTCGTAGTAGAGCCGGTCGGTCTCTGGGAGTTCGTCGAGCCGTTTCTCGTGTGGGACCGTCGCGTCCTCCTCGAAGGCCTGGCCGCCGCCGTGGCGGTCGGCGACGAGTCCGTAGAAGTTGTCGGGTACGTCCACGTCGACGCCGCGCTCGGCGGCGATCTCCGCGACCATGTCCGGCTGGATGCCGTGGGAGTCGTACAGCTCGATCAGCTCTTGCACCGGAATCGGCTCGTCTTTCTCGGCGTAGTCGTCGGCCAGCTGGCGGACCTTCCGGCCGCCACGGTCCAGCGTCTCGCGGTACTTTTCGACTTCGGTCCGGACGATGTCGCGGATGGTGTCGCGGTTGTCGTAGCCCAGCCGGTCGGCCTGCATGTCGACGAGTTCGTCCAGGGGCGCGTCGACGCCGACCGTGTCGACGAGGCGCTTGGTGCGACGCAGCACCATCCGCGCGAGATAGCCCGTGCCGACGTTCGAGGGGACGATGCCGTCGCCGAGCATGTACGCGAGCGTCCGGGAGTGGTCGGCGATGGCGTAGATGTCTTCGAGGGGCTCCATCAGCTCGACGAGCCGCGCCGTCTCGACGCCCAGCTGCTCGGCCATGGTGTCGCGGGCCGCCTCGACGTCCTCGGCCTCGTCGATGTCCATGTGGCCGGCCAGCTTGGCCGCCCGGAAGACGATCTCGTCTTCCTCGTCGGTGTAGTCGAGCCCGGCGTTGTCCCGCAGGAACTCGATCATCTCGGGGTAGATCGCCTCGTAGACCGTCGGGGTCCCCTGGCTCATCCAGGTCCAGCGTTCGATCCCGTACCCCGTGTCGACGACCCGGCGGTCCATCTCCGAGTAGCTGTTGCCGTCTTTCATCTCGTAGTCGCCGTCGGGGTCCTGCTCGAACTGCATGAACACGAGCGTCGCCAGCTCCAGGCCCTGGTAGATCACCTCGAAACACGGCCCGGCGTTGCCGCCGCCCACCCACACGTCCTCGATGAGGGTCAGCTCGCTGCTGTCGACGCCGAGTTCCTCGAACAGCTCGACGCAGTACTGGACGGTCTCTTCCTTCCAGTACACCTCGCCCTCGTAGGCGTAGCCCGCCCCCTCGTCGGCGTTGAACGCGTGGTGGCCGCCCATCTCGAAGGCCATCGTGTGACGCCCGGTCTTGCCGACGTTGTCGATGTCCTGCATCCGGATGCAGGGCTGGGAGACCACGAGCGGGTTCGACGGCGGCGGCGACTGGCCCGTCGTGACGTGGGGCTGGAAGTCGTAGATCGACGCCTGCGTCAACAGTACGTCGTCGCGCCAGCGGTTGGCGGCGACGGGATAGGGGTCGACCCGCCCGTGGTCGCGCTCTTCGAAGAAGGAGAGAAACGTCTCGCGCATCTCTTCGAGCGAGAGCGTCTCCTCGAAGCCGGGGTCGTCGATGAAGCCGTACTCGGCACAGGGCGGCTCACCGCAGGTCTCGCGGGAGGCGTCGCGCGTCCAGAAGTGATCGCCACACGTCCCACACGTCAGCCGCTCGAACCCCTCCTTCTCGAAGTAGTCGAGTCGATATTCGTCGGCGAGGTCGCTCATTGGGATACTGTTGGCCCAGCAGCGGGTAAAACAGTTCCGAAGGCTCAATCCGTGGCAGCCGGCGTGACGCGCCGTCTGCCGACGCCGGTGTTAAGCGTTGCCCGGTCGTGCCAGACGCGCCACGACCACCACACGAGTTTTATCTCCCCCTTCGATTCTCCGGCCGCATGTCAACAGAAAACGTCGACGCGCAGCGAACCGCGACCGGGACCGCCGACTGGAAGGCCGGCGTCCTCGGTGGCATCGCTGGCGCGCTCGCGATGGGTGTACTGGTGCTGGTGATGAACGACGCGACGCTCGCCGTCGCGATTCCGTCGCTGTACGGCCTCGCGCCGCCGCCCAACCCCGGTCTCGGGATGGTCGTCCACGTCTCTCACGGGGCCGTGCTGGGCCTCGGCTTCGCCGCGCTCGCACAGGCACTCGACGTGCGAGAGACGAACCGTCTCGTGGGACTCGGCCTCGGCTGGGGCGTGCTCACATGGGTCGGACTGGCCGCGCTGGTGATGCCGGTCTGGCTGAGCGTCGTCGGGTCGCCGGCCTCGCCGCCGTTCCCGAACTTCGCGCCGCCGTCGCTGCTGTGGCACGCCGTCTACGGGCTGGTGCTGGGCGTCGTCGCGGCCGCACTGCGAACCCGGCTCTGATCAGTCGTCAAGGCTCAGCGACGCCAGCATCGCCTCCAGCTGGATTCGCTCGTTCGCGCCCTCGGTGATCCGGTAGTCCGTCTCGCCGACCCGGTCGAGGATGCGCACGGCCTGCTCGTCCGGCACGTCGAACTCCCAGATCGAGCGGTGGAGCTGGTCGATGATGTCGCCACCGGCGATCCCCTCGTCGGTGATGAGATCGTCGAGCTGGGAGCGTGCGGCCGTGAAGTCGCCGTCGATGGCGTCCTGTACCATCCCCTGAATCACCTCGGGGCGGGCCGTCGAGGTGATCGCGAAGACCGCTTCCTCGTCGACAACGTCGCCGGAGACCGACGCCGCCTGCAGCCCGTTGATCGCCTTGCGCATGTCGCCCCCGGCGGCGTAGACCAGCGCGTCGACGCCGTCGTCGGTGAGCTCGATCCCCTCCTCGTCGGCGATGTGGCGGATCTCCGCCTCGACGGCCTCGTCGCCAAGCGGTGAGAAGCGAAAGACGGCACACCGCGACTGGATGGGGTCGATGATCTGGCTGGAGTAATTGCAGGACATGATGAAGCGGACGTTGTTCGAGAACTGCTCCATCGTCCGGCGGAGTGCTGACTGGGCGTCAGAAGTAAGCGCGTCGGCCTCATCAAGGAATATTATTCGGTAGTCGACACCGCCGAAAGAAGTCCGTGCGAAGCTCTTGATCCGGTCTCGGACCACGTCGATCCCGCGCTCGTCGGAGGCGTTCAGTTCGAGGAAGTGCTCTTGCCAGTCGTCGCCGTACAGTTCCCGGGCGATGGCGGTCGCGCTCGTGGTCTTCCCGGTTCCGGCCGGTCCTGCGAACAACATGTGACTCAGGTCGTTTCGATCGACGTAGCTCTGCAGGCGCTCGACGATCGTCTCGTGGCCCACCACGTCCGAAAGCGTCTGCGGGCGGTACTTCTCGATCCAGACTTCTTCCCGGCCCGAACGCTCGACCTCGCTCATGGGAGAGTGGAGGGCGGGGCCGGCCTTAACTGGTTTGAAACTGCGAGGTCGCTGGCTACGCTGTGTTGACGCCGACGGTCAACAGCGTTCCGTACTCGCGGTATCGCTCGACCATCGCCTCGCGCGTCTCCCAGTCCTCGGTCGGGAAGTCGCTCTCGGCGGGGATCTCCGTCTCCGTGTCGGGGATCCGGTCCTGGCTCGCGACGGCGAAGCCGGCCTCGCGGAACGCCTCGCGGTACTGGGCCTCGCTCCACAGCAACATCGGCACGCCGACCAGCTCCTCCCACTCGTGGGAGTGGACGTGCTCCTCCCAGCGATTCACGGCGCAGTAGAAGGTGCCGCCGGGACGCAGGACTCGGCGGAGTTCGGCGAGCACGGCGTGTGGGTCCTGTGCGTAGTAGAACGCCTCCATCGAGAAGCAGTGGTCGATGCTGTCGTCGTCGAAGGGCAGATGCTCGAAGTCACCGATAGCGAAGCCGACCCGCGGGTCGTCGGTGTAGGAACTGGCGTTGTGGGCCATCTCCGGGGCGGCGTCGATGCCGTAGACGCGGCCCGCGCCCTTCGTCTCGCGCAGGGCGCGGCCGGCGTAGCCGCTGCCACAGCCCAGGTCGAGGACGGTGTCGCCCTCGTCTCGCGGGTCGCTTCGCTCCTCGCTCGACTGTTCCGAGTCGCTGCGCGCCTCGCTCTCGACGGGCATTCGAGCCAGCACGTGCTTGGCCGTGTGCCAGTGGCGTCGTTCCATGCCCTGATCCTTGCCCGAGCGGGCCCACTCGTCGAAGGCGTCGCTGACGCTCATAGGCGATCGAACGCGGGGACGGGACAAAACCGGTTCGGAAGATCGTGACCGAAACCCTCATTTTCTGTGTCTCTGTGGGAGAAATTATGGCTGTCGAGCCCCCCGTTCTGGCCCTCCTCCCGACCGACCTGTCACTGGCGCTCGTGGCCGCGCTCGGACTCGCCCCTCCTCTCTGTCTGGTGGCGTTGCTCGGCTACTGGCTCTATCGCGACGCCGAGGCCCACGGCACCCGCGCTCCGATCCTGCTGGTGCCCCTGGCCCTGTTCGCGCCGTTCGGACCGCTGCTCTATCTGTACGCTCGGCGCGACTGGGAACGAACTCGCACGAAGACCGAGCGAGATCGCCGCGTCGAGACGGTGCTCGTCGCCCTCGGTACGGCGTTTGTCCTCGGCATGATACTGACGCCGCCGGACCCGGTCACACAGGCCATCGCACTGCCGGTGCTCACGCTCGTGGCGCTCCCGGTCGCTTACTTTTTCGTCTACCGCGACGGCTGGGCGCGCGTCCGGAGCGCGCTGTAGCCCGTGTGAAACGCCGGGGGTTTTTCCTGTCCCAGATCGGAGAGCACGTATGGCACGGCCACCGCGGTATCGCATCGCCGACAGCGCTCAGCAACTGGTCGGTGGCTTCCTGCTGGCGGGTCCGTTCGTCGTCACCGAGGAGGTGTGGGTGCTGGCGGCCAACATGACCTACGCACACGCCCTCCTCGTCGTCGCCATCGTCTTCGCGATCGGCTACGGTGCGCTGTACAAGGCCGACGACGACCGCGATCCCGACACCGAGGCGGAGGTCGCCGGTGTTCCGATCCGGTTCGTCTCGCTGATGGGCGTGTCCTTTGGCTCCGTGGCGATTCTGGCACTCGCGCTCACCGCACCCCAGACGTTCCTCGTCGAGGCGGAGATCCTCCCAGATCCGACCCGGATGGCGGTCGCCAGGACGACGGTGAAGGCGATCTCCGTCGGCGCGATCTTCAGCGTCGTCGGGGCCGCGACCGCCGACAGCGTCTTCTGACGGCTCTCTGAACGCCCGTCCGTCCCCCGACCGCGTCCGGGGTGCTCACACATCCCGACGAAAAGCGACCGATACTCTAAAGCGCGCCGGGCACACTTTGGGACCACATGGAGTATTCCCTCGCCATCGAGAACACGCCCGAGTCGATCCCGGGCGGGACGGGCGTCCTCTTGTTGCATCCGAGCACCGGCGAGACGGACCGACTGGACACGGACTTTCTCAGTACCGACACCGACCACCTGCTGGTCGTCTCGACGCGGACGACGGCTCGCGAGGTCGAACAGAAGCTGGAGTACTACGAGGTCGACGAGGACCGGGCGACGATCCTCGATACGCTGTCGGTCGAACGGGGCTACACGCGCCGCAAGTCCGACAACGTCCAGTACGTCTCCGCGCCGGACGACTGGGCGGCCATCGTCGAGCAGACCGAGCAGTTCCTCGCGGACCACGAGGGCAAGCGGCGGGTGACCTTCGACTCCGTGACGGAACTGATCTACTACGCCGACGAGGACCAGGCCGTCGAGGCGCTCGGCCAGCTGCTCGACCTGCTCGCCGAGTACGACGCCGTCGGGCTGTTCCACCTCGCCCGCGGCGTCCACGACGACGAGACGCTCGACCGCTTCCGGGAGCTGTTCGACGGCGTCGTCGAACTCGACGAGGACGGCTCGATCACCAGCCAGTTCTGATACGAACGGTTGTAGGCGTTTACCCAGTCGACCGCACGACGGCGTGCGGTCGATCTGGTAAAGACCTACAACTTTCCGTATGAGACGGCCCGGCCGTCGCCGTCAACGCCGAACCGCGACCGCGCTCGCATCGAGGAACGAACCATTAAGAGGCCAGATTTCCTTGTTGAGAGACGTATGCCGGAATGCCAGAACTGCGGTAACTTCGTGACGGCTGACTACGCACGGGTCTTCACACCCAACGGGGTCGATGCACCGCGGGTCTGTCCGCAGTGCGAGGACAAGATTCGCGACGGCGCGGGCGTTCGGGAAGCCCGGTCGACACGCCGCGGATAGTCTCCGATCGTCGCGCGGTATGACAGACACGCGAACGCTGCGGTTTCTCTCGTCGCACGTCGTGCTACAGTCGAGCGCGCGTAGCGAGCGCTCGGTCGGGGAGTCCCGCCGGTCTCACTCGCGGGCCCCGGCGACGGCGTCGCGTGCGATCTCGAAGGCGTCCCTCGCCCGCTCCTCGTCTCGTGCCTCGGCGGTGATCCGGACCAGCGGCTGGGTCCCGCTGGCCCGGACCAGGAACCACGCGTCCCCGAGGTCGACCCGAACGCCGTCGAGCGTCGCCACGTCGTCGTACTCGGCCGTGATCCGGTCGGCCAGGCGATCCACGACGGCGCGCTTGTCCTCGACGGCGATACTCTCGCGGCGGATCGGATAGTCGGGCACCGCGGCGACGCGTTCCCGAAGCGGCTCCTCGGCGTGGAGCGCCACGAGCCGGCAGGCCGCGAGGGGGCCATCGGGACACAGCGTCTGGTCTGGCCAGATCCAGGCCCCGCTGGGCTCGCCGCCGAAGGCGACGCCCGGCCGGCTCGCTCGCTCGGCCACGTACACGTCGCCGACGGGCGTGTACGTCACCGCCACGTCGGCCTCTGCGAGGAAGTCCGCGACCGCGAGGCTCGTGTCGACCGGCACCGCGACGGTGTCGCCGGGCGACGCCGCTTCGCGGGCGAAGACGGCCAGCAGTTCGTCTCCGGAGACGAAGCTTCCGTCGGCCGTCGCCGCCCGAAGGCGGTCGGCGTCGCCGTCGTGTGCCACGCCGAGTTCGGCGTCCGTGTTCGCGACCAGCGCCGACAGGGACGCGCAGTTGTCCGCGGTCGGTTCGCTGGGACGGCCCGGAAACGAGCCGTCCGGCTGGGCGTTCAGCGTCTCGACCGCACAGCCCAGCTCCTGGAGCGCGTCGACGCTCACGCCGCCCGCGCCGTTACCGAGATCGACGGCCACCGGCGGTGCGTCCGCCGGAGCGAGCGAGACGGCGTCCGCGATCGTCCGCGCGTGGCGCTCGCGGCCGTCCCACGTCGTCCGCGTGCCGAGCTCGTCCCACGCTTCCAGATCGGCGACGCCGTCGCGGACCCGCTCGGCGATCCGCTCCCGGCCGGCCTCGTCGAACGCCTGCCCGGAGGGCTGCCAGAGCTTGATCCCGTTGTCTGGCGCGGGGTTGTGCGAGGCCGTGATCGCCGCCCCGGCGTCGGCGTCGCGCCACCCGACCGAACGGGCGACCGTCGGCGTCGCCGCCACCCCCAGGTCGATCACGTCGGTCCCGGACTCGCGCAGTCCCGCCGCCAGCGCGTCGGTCAGTAGCTCGCCGGACTCGCGAGGGTCGCGACCGACCACCACCCGATCGGCCTCGACGCCCAGCGCTCGACCCACGTCGAGGGCGAGTGCCGCCGTCACGTCCTCGCCGACTGGTCCCCGGATGCCGCTCGTGCCGAACATACCGACAGGTCGCGAGAGCGTGATAAAAAGTATGCGTCGTCTAGTCGCCGACGCTCGTCACTTCGGTCCACGGCACAGTCTCGCCCGCCGATCACTCTGTGAGCGGGAGGACGATCCCGAACAGGAACGGAGTCACGAGCGCGATCACCAGGCCGACCAGCTCCAGGTCGAACAGCAGCGTCTGCTCCCAGCCGGGGACCGGGCCGCCGATCGCACCGGCGGCGGTCCCACCGAGGCCGCCGATCGCGAACAGGGCGACACCCAGGAGGAAGCTTCGTTTCGTCAGCGTCGCGTAGTCGACGTTTCCGTACCGTCCTGCCATGGTTGGAACTCCGACGACGGAAGCCATAGTGGTTGCGATCCCGCGAACCAAAAGGTACTCGGCACCGACTCCGGTGGATCTGTGCATGGACTCGGAACTGTTCGATCTGTTTCCCGAACTCGTCGAGTTGCTCGTCGCCGGCCTGAGCACCGCCGTGCTGTCGGTCGCCGGCACGTACGTCGAGCGGTTCGCGTTCGCGACGATCCAGACCGGCGACACGACCGCGGGCGCGTGGGCCGCCTTCATGGGCGTCGCCATGCTCTTTCTCGCCTACGTCGTCGTCACCGACCGCCTCGTGCCGACGCTGTTCGAGGTCACGGGACGCGCCGGGTCGTCCGAGTGAGACTGCCGACTCGCGAGCCCGCCGCCTCGGAGAACAAACGTTTTGTCCGCGTCCGTGGACCCTCCGGACATGAAACAGGGCGGGAGCGACGACGCGAAGCGTGCGGCGGGAGAATCGGCCGCCGAGGCCGTCGAAGACGGGATGGTGGTCGGGCTCGGGACCGGCTCCACCGCGGCCCACGCGATACGGGCCATCGGCGCGGCCGTCGACGCCGGGCTGGACGTGACCGGGGTTCCGACCTCGTTTCAGTCCCGCGAACTCGCGCGGGAAGCGGGGATCCCGTTGACCGACCTCGACGCCGCCGAGATCGATCTCGCGATCGACGGCGCGGACCAGGTCGCTGGCGGGTGTCTCGTCAAGGGCGGCGGCGCGGCCCACGCCCGCGAGAAGATCGTCGACACGGCGGCCGACCGGCTCCTCGTCGTCGTCGATCCGACCAAGGAGGCGGACGTGCTCGACCACCCGGTCCCACTCGAACTGCTGCCGGCCGCCAGACGGCCCGTCGCGGCGGCCGTCGAGCGACTCGGCGGGGAACCTGAGCTTCGCCGCGCCGAGCGCAAGGACGGGCCGGTGGTGACCGACAACGGTAACCTCGTGTTCGACTGTGCGTTCGGTGCCATCGCCGACCCCGCCGCGCTGGCGGCGGACCTCGCGACGATCCCCGGCGTCGTCGAGCACGGCCTGTTCGTCGACGTGGCCGACGAGATCCACGGCGGGACGGCTGACGGCGTCACCGTTACCGAACTGTAGCCACCGATAGCGCCACGGCTGGTCGGTTCGCGTCGAAAAAATCGATCGAGGGTGTCGGCCTTACAGGTCGCGCGGCTGGACGGTCTTCCGGTCGTTGGCCTCGGCTCGGCGGGCGGCGTCTGCGAGCAGCTCCTCGACCTCGTCGTCGAGGGCTGTGTAGAAGTCGGAGGCAACGTTCATGTCATCGAGCTCTTCCTTCACGGCTGCTTTGACGATTAGGTCTGCCATACAGAGAACGTGTTCCAGGTGCCATGTTAAATACTTTCCTGAATCATGGCCCTCTCGCCGGTATTGACGGGGGTTTGAGCCACTTTGACACTCGACACCCCATATAAATATGGCCGATCTGGCTCGCTTCGGGGTGGCCTCGACCACCGAAACCGCCGCTGGCGACCGCTGGTGTGTCGCTCGCGCGCGAACGCGGCGGGCGAACAGTTGGAAAGAGTCGAGTGTGCGCGCTCCAGAGAGTGGGTATGCGCGAACTACTCGACGCCGTCGCCGCGGGCGAGGTCACGCCCGCCGAGGCCGAGGCGGAACTCGCCGGCTACGCCACGGGTGAGGCCGGTCGATTCGACGCGACCCGGGAGCAACGCTCCGGCGTCCCGGAGGCGGTGCTGGCGGACGGAAAGACACCGACGGAGGTCGCACAGCTGGCCGCGACCGCGCTGTCGACGACCGGTCGAGCGATCGTCACCCGGGCCGACGAGGCCCAGGCCGGTGCGGTCCGAGAGCGCCTCGACGACGTGGCACCGGCGGCGACGCTGTCCTGGTCCGAGCGGTCCCGCTGGCTCGTGGCCCACGGTCCGGAGTACGAACGACCCGACCTCGACGCCAGCGTCGGCGTCGTCACCGCCGGCACCTCCGACGCGGTCCCGGCGGGCGAGGCGGCGATGATCGTCCGCGAGATGGGGGCCGACGTGGAGCGCGTCGACGACGTCGGCGTCGCCAGCCTCGTCCGCGTCGTCGACCAGCTCCCGGCCCTGCGCGAGCAGGACGTGTTGATCGTCGCCGCCGGTCGCGAGGGGGCGCTGCCGACGGTCGTCGCCGGCCTCGTCGACGTGCCGGTGATCGGGCTCCCGGTCTCGACCGGCTACGGCCACGCTGGCGAGGGCGAAGCGGCGCTGTCCGGCATGCTCCAGTCCTGTACCGCCCTCTCGACGGTCAACGTCGACGCCGGCTTCACGGCCGGCACGCAGGCCGGGCTGATCGCCCGCCAGATCGACGATGCGAGCGGCGCGTAACGCCCTAACTGTGTTGGCATGTGAGGCTATGGAACTGGCTCCCATACGTGTGAGTGCCGGACGCCGAGAGACCGGCTTCAACCATGCCAGAGTGCGATCACTGCGGCGCGCACGTGTCGGATCGTTTCGCTCGAGTGTTCGCGGACAAGAGCGGCAACGTCCGCGCCTGCCCGAGCTGTTCGGCGAACGCTGGAATCGCCGAGGTCGCCCGAGAGCGCGCCCACAAGGTGTGAGGCCCGACTGGGCCACCCGTACCGTGGTACTAGTACCACGCGACGCCCTGTTCTGTCGACGAACTCCCCAGCCCCGGGCACGCGACCGATGAGCGACCACTACGTCTACGTCCTGCGCTGTGCCGACGACACGCTGTACACGGGCTACACGACGGACGTACAGCGCCGCGTGGCCGAACACGACGCCGGCGAGGGCGCGAAGTACACCCGCGGTCGGACGCCCGTAGAGCTGGTCCACGTCGAGTCCTTCGAGAGCCGCTCGGCCGCGATGAGCCGCGAGTACGAGATCAAGCAGTACTCGCGGGGGCGGAAAGAGCGACTGATCGAGTGATATAGTAACAATTGAAACGATTTACACACCGATCGCACTGCCGTCGTGCGATCGGGTGTGCATTGATTTTCAACGGCTACTATACTGTCGGCGGTAGCGCGGACGGGAGCTTTTTGCCGGCCGGGGTTGCACTGCCAGCCATGACAGACGCAGACGCCGAGGCCATCGCCTTCGGTACCGACGGCTGGCGGGCGACGCTCGACGAGTTCACCGACGAGCGGGTCCGCATGGTGGGCCAGGGAGTCGCGACCCACCTCCGCGAGTCGGGCCACGACGGCGAGACGGTCGCCGTGGGCTACGACGCACGCGCTCACTCCCGAGGGTTCGCCGAGGAACTGGCCCGCGTGCTGTGTGCGAACGGCTTCGACGTGGTGTTGCCCGACCGAGACACGCCGACGCCGGTCGTCGCGTGGACGGTCGAGTCCCGCGGGCTGGCCGGTGCGCTGATGGTGACGGCGTCGCACAACCCGCCGGAGTACAACGGCGTGAAGTTCGTGCCCGCCGGGGGCCAACCGGCGCTGGCCGACGCGACCGACGCCGTCGAGGCGGCGCTGGCCCGACCGGACCCGCTGCCAGAGCCCGAGTGGGGGAGCGTCGAGGAGACGGACCTGCTGGCGGCGTACCTCGACCACGCGGTCGAGTTCGCCGGAGAGAGCCGCGACGACCCGGTCGATCTCGACGGGCTGACGGTCGCCTACGACGCGATGCACGGCAGCGGCCGCGGCGTCACCGACCGCCTGTTAGAGCGGGCCGGGGCCGACCTCGTCCGCCTGCGCTGTGAGCGAGACGCCGACTTCGGCGGTGGCGCACCGGAGCCCGTCGCCGAGCGCGTCGAGGCGCTGATCGAGCGGGTCCGAGACGGCGACGCGGACCTCGGGATCGTCAACGACGGCGACGCCGACCGGATCGGCGTCGTGACGCCCGACCGCGGTTTCCTCGATCCGAACCTCTTCTTCGCCGCGGTGTACGACGACCTGCTGGCGACACGCGGGCGCGGGCGACCGGAGGGTGCTGGATCGGCCGGCGTCGTGCGGACCGTCTCGACCAGTTCGATCGTCGACCGCGTCGCCGCGGCCCACGGCGAGTCGGTCCACGAGACCGCCGTCGGCTTCAAGCACGTCGCCGCGGCGATGGCCGAACACGACGCCCTGATGGGCGGCGAGGAGTCGGGCGGGTTCGGGCTCACCGCACACCTCCGCAACAAGGACGGCGTCCTGCTGGCGCTGCTGGCCGCCGCGGCCGCACACGATCGGCCGCTCGACGAGCGCGTCGACGCGTTGCTGGCCGAGCACGGCGAGATCCACCAGGGCCGGATCAGCGTCGACTGTCCGGACGACCGCAAGGAGCGCGTGCTTGGGGCCCTGGAGTCGGCGCTCCCGGACAGCGTGGCCGGTCGCTCGGTCGACTCGGTCTCGACGGTCGACGGCTTCAAGATGACGCTGGCAGACGGCACCTGGCTCCTCGTTCGCCCCTCCGGCACCGAGCCCAAGCTCCGGGTGTACGCCGAGGCGACGAGCCGCGAGCGGGTCGACGAACTGCTCGCCGCCGGGCGCGAGATCGTCACGCCCCTCGTCGCCAGCGCGGAGTGATATCGTCGAGACGCTACGCACGCTCCAGGCGACCGCGATAGCGTGACTCGGCCTCGCCGACCGGCTCGATCGCGAACCCGAGCGTCTCGTAGAACGGCCGGACCCGCTCGTCGAACGTCGCCACGAGCCGCCCACGTTCGGCCAGCGCCCGCTCGACCAGTGCCGAACCGATCCCCTGCCCGCGTCGGCGACGGCGGACGGCGACGCTGACGATCCGATCGCCGTCCAGTACGAGCGCCCCCAGCACGCGCTCGCCGTCGTCGGCGACCGCGAGCAGGGTCTCGCCGCGCCGGAGACTCGCTTTCAGCCGGGCGGGCTCGGTCTCCAGGGCCGCCCCGTCGAGGACGTTCGCGACGGCAGCCCGATCGGCCGGCGTCGCCTCGTGGACCCGCATCGTCTCGTACTGGCGAGCCCCGCCAGAAAGTGTTTCCCTCTCTCGGGACGATCGTGTTCAGATAAGAGATCGGTGCAGGCAGTCTGAAGCACCGAAAGCCCTCGGCTCGCTCGGCGGTTCTGCGGCGGATATCCTCACTCCGTTCGGATAGTGCCGCCGCAGAACCGCCGACCGCGCCTCGCCCTTTCATCCCCCAGGATTCGGCTGTTTACCGGTCTAAACCCTGGCGGATGAAAGGGCGAGTGTAGTTGCGGGAACCCCGACGAAGTCTGCTCACGGGCGCAAAGCGCCCGTTCGCACGGCCAGAGGGACTCGGAGAGTCCCTCTCGGCAAGCACGCGAAGCGCGCGCAGCGAGTCGCGGGACCGCAACTGCACGAGGGCTTTCGGTGTCTACAACGCAGCAAATGCAGCGGCTTATCTGAACACTACCCTCGGAACGGCACCACGCTCACCCGCCTTTGACCAGCCGGACCACGCGGACGTGGTCCGTCTCGACGGGCTGATCTTCCGGGACTGGCGTGCCGTCGACCAGGATCGAGACCGTGTGGGGGCTGAGGTCGGTCGGTGCCAGCAGGTCGGCGTAGCTGTCCCCCGCCGCGATCTCGACCTCGCGGGTCTCGCCCCCGACGATCTCGACTGTCACGCGCATACGGTTCGATTCGGACGGTCGCCCTTGAGCGTGTCGCCAGACGACCCTCAAGCCGACGGCTCGGCGTCGCCAGCGGCCGGCTCGGGGGTGGGGCCGGGATCGTCCTCGTCGCTCTGGTAGCGATCGTACATGCCGAGGACGAGCGCGCCGAGCCCGACCAGCACGACGACAGCTTCGACGAAATCGCCGAGGATCGGTACGAACTTCACCGCAGCGACCCCGAGAACGCCGACCAGTAGCGCGAGCCACCGGCTGTCTCGACCGATCCGTTGGAGGAGCCAGCGGCCGAGGGCGAACCGGCCGTACAGTGCGCCCGCCCACACGAGGAAGACGTACGCGACCATGCCGGCGATCGACAGCGGGATGCCGACCAGCGTCACGAACAGCAGCACACAGACCATTGGACCGCCGACGAGCGCGAGCAGTCCGAACGCCCCCATCCGCAGGGGATCGTCGGTCACGTCGTCGGCGACGCTCGTCGAGAAGCGGGGAAACGCCACCACGAGGACGGCCCCCGCGACGAGGTTCGCGAGGACGCCGTAGGCGGTGAAGGTCCCGGTCGGCAACGCGAACGACGGGCCACTGGGGCTGACGGTCACGTTGTCGGTCCGCTCGACTGTTCCGCCGACGGTCGCGCCGTCCGCGCGGTTCAGGTTGCCGTCGTAGGTCAGATCGCCGCGGATGTCGGCGGTCGGCCCGAGCGTGATCTCTTCGGCACCGATCTCGACGTTGCCGTCGATCCGTCCGTCGACGGTGGCCGAGCCGGCTCCGGCGGTCAGGTTGCCGCCGATCCGAGCGCCCTCGTCGACCGTCACGGAACCACCAGCCCCCTCGACGTCGCCGCCGACGGTTCCGCCGATGTCGAGAGTGCCGGCAGCCGCTTCGACGTCGCCCTCGACCGTGCCGTCGATGATAACGGTGCCGCCGGTGGCTTCGAGGTCTCCCGTGACGGTCCCTTCGACGACGACCGTGCCGCCGACCGCTTCGAGGTCGTCGTCGATCGTCTCGCCCGGGCCGACCGTGACTGTCCCGCCGGTCCGGCTGGCTGCGGCCGCCGTCCCGGGGAGCGCTCCGACCACGAGGATCACTACGAGCAGTGCGCAGAGCGTGCGTCGCATATCCGACCTTCACCGTCGGGCGACATAAAACGGAACTCGGAGCTTCTCGGTGGGAAACTGTGTCCGAGTTCGCCCGCTTCCCCGCGCGGAACGCTTTTGAGACCGGGGGAAATGTACTGTGGCATGCGAAGACGACAGGGAGTGCTCGTCGGGCTGGTCGCCGCGACGGGCTTGCTGACGATCGTGTTACTCTGGAGCGTCGTGACGACCGTCTTCTTCGCCATCACGGTCGCGTACGTCCTCTATCCACTGCGCCGGCTGCTCGTCGAGCGAGGGACCCACCGTCGGATCGCCGCCGCCGCGGCGACCAGCGTCGCGTTCCTCGCCGTCGCAGCCCTGATCGTCCCGTTGCTGTGGTCGCTGTATCGCCGCCGTGACACGCTGCTGGCGTATCTCCGAACCCTTCCGACTTCCTTCGAGTTCGAGGTGCTGGGGATGCCGTTTGGCTTCGAAGTCGGATCGCTGGCCGCCACGGCTCGTGTCGCGATCACCAACCTCGCCGTCGAGGTGGCCGGGAGCGCGCCGATCATCGGCCTGAAGCTGTTTCTCTTCACGCTGCTCGTGTACGCGCTCCTGTTGCGGCCGAGTGCCGCACCGGCGGTCGTCTTCCGCGCGGTCCCCGAAGAGTACCAGTCGCTCGTCCGCACGATGCACGAGCGGACCAGAAACACCCTGTACGCGATCTACGTCCTCCAGGGGGCGACGGCGCTCGGGACCTTTCTCATCGCCTACCTCGTCTTCGCCGGTCTGGGTTATCCCGGTGCCTTCGGACTGGCAGCCGTGGCTGGCATCCTCCAGTTCGTTCCGGTGGTCGGCCCGAGCATCCTGATCGCGGTGGTCGCCGCGACGGATGTGGTCGCCGGAGATCTGACCGGGGCGGCCACGCTGCTGGTGATCGGACTGGTCTTCGTCGGCTTCCTCCCCGACGCGATCATCCGGCCACAGCTCGCTCCCTACACCGCAGACATTCCCGCGAGCCTCTATTTCATCGGCTTTACCGGCGGCGTGCTCTCGATCGGGATCGTCGGGTTCATCGCCGGCCCGCTCGTCGTCGCGCTGTTCGTCGAAGCCGTCGAGTTGCTCACGAACGAGCGGCCGACGGTCCAGCGACAACTGGATTCCGAACACACGGAGTAGGTCCTCGACCGCCAGACGGTCAGTTCTCGCCGGTCTCCAGGGGACGGTCCTGTGCCGTCCACTCGGTGAGACTGCCCTCGTAGAAGGCCAGATTGTCGTATCCGAGGTGACACAGGACGACGTAGGTGTGGCTGATCCGGCGCGCCGTGTTACAGTAGAGGACGATCCGCGCGTCGGGGACGATACCGCGGGATTCGAGCAGTTCGCGGATCTCTGCCTCGGGGCGCAGCCCGCGACTGTCGTCGTCGACCAGTTCGCGCCAGTCCAGCTGGACCGCACCGGGGATGTGACCCTCCTCGTACTCCCATCCCTCTCGGGTGTCGACGATCACGGCGTCGCCGCCGACGGCTTCGGCGACCGCGTCGGCGTCGACCAGCGGCGTCTCGGCCGGTGGCTCGATCGCGTACTCCGTCGGCGTCGGCGCGGGCGTCTCGCCGGTCGTCTCGCGTTCGAGTTGCCACGCCGAGAAGTCCCCGTCGAGCAGGTGCAGCGCCGCGGGGTCGTGGCCGTACAGCGCCGCCGTCACGAGAAAGCGCGCGGCGAAGACTCCGTGCGTGTCGTCGTAGGCGACGATCTCGTCGCCGTTGGAGATTCCCGCCTCCGAGAGCAGCGCCGCGAAGTGCGCTCGCCCGGGGAGCATCCCCTCGTCGTGCTCGCCGCTCTCGTCGGCGCGAAACGCGTCGAAGGGGACGTTGACCGCACCCGGGAGGTGGCCGATGCCGTCGTACTCCCAGGCGTCGCGGACGTCGACCACGCGCACGTCGTCCAGACGCTCTGCGAGCCAGGACTGGGACACGATATCTGTCATTGCCCGTCCGTTTCGGACGCGACGGCTTGAAACCGTCCGTCTCGGCCGCTCGAAGATAGCGGAGATATTTTCCAGCCCGCGGCCCGCCGTCCGGACCGAACCGCCAGCAGTCGGGGAGCGCCGCCGGAACCGTGCGAAATATTCGCATACTAATACGTCCGACAAGGGGCAGAAACTGCCGCCAGAGGGGAGGAGTGGCGGGCTATGCCGAGAGAGGGTGGGGTTATATGGACGGGGTGCATATTTTGGTCTGTATTATGAGCGACTACGCAAACGACGTTCTCGTCACCGCGGACTGGGTCGAGGACAACCTCGACTCGTTCCAGAGCGACGATCCCGACCACCGACTGGTCGAGGTCGACGTAGACACGGAAGCGTACGACGAGGCCCACGCGCCCGGCGCGATCGGCTTCAACTGGGAGACACAGCTCCAGGACCAGACCACCCGAGACATCCTCTCGAAGGCAGACTTCGAGGACCTGCTCGGGAGCCACGGCATCAGCGAGGACTCGACGGTCGTCCTCTACGGTGACAACTCCAACTGGTTCGCCGCCTACACCTACTGGCAGTTCAAGTACTACGGCCACGACGACGTTCGGCTCCTCGACGGCGGCCGCGAGTACTGGCTCGACAACGACTACACGACCACGGACGAGGTCCCCGAGTTCTCCGCAGTCGAGTACGAGGCCTCCGGCCCGCGCGAGTCCATCCGCGCGTACCGCGACGACGTCGAGAACGCCATCGAGAAGAACCTCCCGCTCGTGGACGTTCGCTCCCCCGAGGAGTTCTCCGGCGAAGTGCTGGCACCCCCGGGCCTGCAGGAGACCGCACAGCGTGGCGGCCACGTCCCCGGTGCGAAGAACATCTCCTGGGCGGCCGTGACCAACGACGACGGCCGGTTCAAGGACTTCGACGAGCTCCAGGAGCTGTACGCCGACGAAGACATCGACGGCGACGAGACGACCGTCGCCTACTGCCGCATCGGCGAGCGCTCCTCGGTCGCCTGGTTCGCGCTCCACGAACTGCTGGGCTACGACGACGCCGTCAACTACGACGGCTCCTGGACCGAGTGGGGCAACCTCGTCGGCGCGCCGATCGAGAAGGGCGAAGCGGACGACTGAGCACCGCGACGGAGTTCGCTTCGAATCGGAGCGGAGAGGCCCTGGGCCGACCCGCGAAGAAGAGCAACTGAACTGGTTCACCTCGTTTTTCTTCGAGCGCTGACCCGGAAGCGACGGGTACAGCACCGCGGGGCAGCGACAGAACTTCGCGACTAGCCGGTCAGCCAGTACCGCGTCTGATCGACGGTCGTCGAGAGCCACTGGCCGTGGACGCGGCCCGGCCCGGGCTCGAACACCGCGTCGAAGACGAGGTCCCGGCCGTCGATACGCAGTTCTCGGAGCGTGAGCGTGCGCTCGCTGGCCCAGGTCGCGAGGCGCGCGTCGCCACACTCGTCGAGTTCGAAGTAGGTCGCTGGCGTCCGATCGGTCGTGAACGTGTACTCCCGGTCGCCGTAGGAGAGCGTCTCTTCGACGATCTCGCCGAAGGCGAAGGCGATCCGGCACTGCTCGCGCGGCTCGTCGGCTCGGTCGCTGTCGACGCGGCGGCGACGGTCGACGTCGTAGCCCCACTTGCGCGCCCACCCTTCGAGGAGGCGCACGTCGATCCGCGGGTCCGACCTCGACCGGCCGCCGTCCCACAGGACGTGATACTGGGACGGTCGCTCGTCGCCGAGGTGCTGGTCGAACATGGTGGTGGGATTCGACTGAGCCATCATATACCTGTATGGTCGTTCACCGATGCTGCCGGCGACCGACATCGCTTCAGACTTCGATAATCGGGCGGGGACCCGCTATACTGCGGCTTTCGGTTCGGTCGCGGCGTTGGCCGCGACCATCCGACCGAGCGTTCGCACGCGGGCCTCGATGTCGGCGTCGACGAAGGCTCCGTCGTCGTCGAAGGCGTCGGACGCGTTGCGGATCCCGACCTCGTGGGGGAGCGTCCAGCCGTGGACCGTCCGGACGCCGGTTCGGAGGTGTTCCAGCGCCGGGCCGTAGGAGCCACCGCCGGCAGTCGCCAGCAGTCCGACCGTCGTGTCCCTGAACTCGTCGCGCCCCAGGTAGTCGAGCGCGTTCTTCAGCGCCGACGACACCATACCGTGGTACACCGGCGTTCCGAGCACCACCGCGTCGGCGTCGGCGATCAGCGCCCGCAACGCCCCGGCGTCGCCCCGGTCGCGGTCGTCGGGATCGAACAGCGGTAGTTCCCACTCGCGGAGGTCTACCAGTTCTGTCGTCGCGCCGGCCGTCTCTGCGGCCGACAGCGCGTGTTCCAGTGCCAGACACGTCGTGCTCGTCTCGCGCAGACTACCGCTGATGGCGACGACGAGCGGGGACTCGCTCATGACAGCGTGTCTGGACCCCGACGGGCTTAACCCCCGTGGTGGCACCTCGACGAGGTGGTTGTCTGTCGAATCCCGGCAGTTACAAGCCCTGGCGACCGTAGCGACCAGTATGGACGCTCAGGAATTCGTCGACACGGTCAGTTCCGAGAACAAGACGGCGCTCTCGCGGCTCGGCTCCTCGAAGGCGCTGTACGCGCTCACCGGCGGCGAGATGGACGAGGGACCGATTCTGGCAGGTGCGGCCGACCGCGCGCACTACGCTGGCGAGACCGTCGACGGGTGGGCGGGAGAGACCTTCGAGGCGGCCGCCGACACCGCCAGCGACCACTACGAGACGATCGTCGACAAACTCGGCGACCACGAACCGGGCGAGCGGCCGGCCATGTTCGAGACGCTGGCCCGACAGGACGAGACGGCCGCCCGTCTCGGCGGACTCGTCGGCTGGACGCTCGTCGCCAAGAAGACCGACGAACAGCTCACGGGATTTTTCGTCGGACAGGCCGACCCCCAGACCTCGCAGGTGTTTCGCGACCTGGGTGGCGACATCGAAGCCCTCCGCGAGCAGGCCCTCGACGCGCTGGCCGAGGACGGCGACTGGGACGCCGCCGAGGCCGCAGCGAGCGCGGTCGTCCAGGCCGCCTACGACGACTACTTCGAGACGCTCGAAGACCTCGGCGTGAACCCCAAGCCGGTGTGCTGATCGGCCGCTCTCGCGTGCCCTCACCTGAACACGTCTCGGAGCTTCTGTGCGCCGATCCGTCCGAGTAGCTTCGCCGGTCCGCGCTTTGGCGCGTCTGCGAGCACGTCCCGGGGTGCCGGTGGCTCGGGCGTTCCGAGTCCGAGGTCCCACTCGGTCGCCGCCGTGAACTGCTCGACGGCCGCGGTGGCCCGCTCGCGGACCGCTTTCGCATCCATCGTCTGAACGACCCCGTCCTCGACGACCACCTCCCCGTCGACGACGACGGTCTCCACGTCCGAACGGCGGGCGCTGTTCGCGATCTGTGCCGGCACGTTCGTCAGCGGTGTGAACTTCGCCTGCTCTACGTCCAGTACGATCAGATCCCCGCGAGCGCCGGGGACGAGGCGGCCGACCGACTCGATGCCCACCGCGTCGGCGCTCTCGGCGGTGAGCATTCGGACCAGCGCCATCGAGTCGTACTGCTGTGCCCCCGCGTCGAGGTTGGCCAGCAGCCGCGCCGAGCGGGCCTCTTCGAACAGGTCGACGGAGTCGTGCCAGTAGTGGTCGTCCAGACCGAGGCCGACGGCCACGCCGGCCTCGCGCAGGTCGGCCACCGGCGTCCAGGGAGTCTCCGGATCGAGGTTGTAGTAGCCGAAGATGGACGGGCAGTGTGCCACACCGGCGTCGGCCCCGCTCATCCGCTCGATGTCTCTCTCGTCGGCGACGCGGAAGTGCGCGCCCACGAGCCGGTCGTCGAGCAGCCCGACCGCGTCCAGCAGCGCGAGCGAATCGTCGCTCCCGTTCGCACGGGCCATCTCGTCGCTTTCGCCAAGCTCCAGCAGGTGCGTGTGGACGGGCACCTCCGGGTACTCGGCCGCCAGGTCTGCGACGCGCTCCCAGAGGTCGCGCGTACACGACCAGTCGTCGTGGGGACAGATGGCGGCGCTGATCCGTCCGTCGTAGCTGCCGTGGAACTGCTCGACGAACGAGCGGGCCTGCTCGAACTGTGCGTCGACCGGCCGGTCCCAGAACAGATCCGACAGCATGGGTCCCATCACTGCCCGCAGACCCGCCTCGCCGAGAACGTCCGCCCCCAGCGCTGGACGCACGTCCATCGTGTTGACCGTCGTCACGCCCCCCTGGAGGTGAGTCAGAGCCGCCAGCTCGTACCCCGCTCGCAGTAGGTCGTCGTGCTCGCTGGCCATGTCGGCGATCAGCGGCGTCATCTGGGCGAACAGCTCGACCGGTCCCATCTCACTGAAGGCACCCGTCAGCGCGGTCCCTTCCAGGTGTGCGTGGGCGTTGACGAGCCCGGGGAGCACGAGCCGTCCCGCTCCGTCGAGGACGTGGTCGGCGTCGATCTCGGCGTCGCCCGCCCGGCTCTCTCGGACTGTGGCGATGTCGCCGTCTCGGACCACGACGGTACCGGACTCGTAGACGCGGTTGCGCTCGTCGACGGTTACGACGACCGCGTCGTGGACGACGAAGTCCGCCGTCACTGTGACTCCTTCCCACGATCGACCGGGAGTTCCCCGGTCCGGACCCAGGTGCGAGCCGCCTCGCGTTCCCCCGGACCGAAGTACCGCATCTCATCGGGACTGACCGGCCAGACCGGCGCGATGGCTCGCCAGCAGTCGAACAGTCCTCGCGCCCAGACCGAATCGCCGACGGCAGCGTAGCGACCGATGTCGAACGACGACCCCCGTCGGAGGTCTGGTAGGATGCCGTAACAGTTCGAGAGAGCCGATCGAGCGGTCCAGTCGACCGTCTCCTCGTAGAGGTGGACGGTGTCGTGTGCGTCGGTCGTCGCCGAGAGGAGCCGGTAGAGGTCCCTGAACCCGGCGGGCGAGCAGTCGCCGACTCGAATGGCGACGACGGCCGGTTCCGGCTCGGTCAACACTTCGAACATCGCGTCGTTCGGATCGGGCCGGTAGTCGTCGAACGCGGCCGTCACCGTCTCGCGATCGATCATGGTCGGCGATTCGATGACCTGATTATTAAACTGGCTGCTATTATATGGGTAATTATACGCAATCTCTAGCATAATCTTGGTTCTAAATTGTTAAACAGTCGTCTTACTTCTGCTCTCGGTCGAGGCCTGTGGCCCAGCCACCGCGCTCGCTGCGTGGCCGACCACCTGCTTTCGAGCGGGCTCGCCGAGGAAGAAGATTCATGTATCTGGTGGGACCAGTTGGGACATGGATAGTTCTCTCGACGCCGTCCGGGCGGACGACGACCTCGCCGTGGCGCTGTCGGTCGTCCTCGACCGTGCCGAGGCGGGTGACGGAACCGTCGCGTGGACGGATCTCCAGGGACAGATCGATCCCGCCGAGTGGGGCCGACTGCTCGACCACGGCGTCGTCGTCCCGGCTGGTGATCGCTTCGTCGTCGACGACCCGACCGCGGCTCGCGAACTGCTCGCACAGCGAGACCTCGACGGCGCGGACTCCGACGCCCCCGAGACCGGCGGCTGGTCGCGCGCGGACAAGCTGGCAGGGGTCGGCGCACTCGCGCTGATGGCGAGCTACCAGTTGCCCGGCGGGCGCGAACTGGTCGGCCAGAGCGTCAACACCGTTCTCGGACCGCTCGCGGCACAACTGCCCTTCGTCGCGACGATCACACTGCTTGCGGTCGTGACCGCGCTGGCCTCGACGACGATTCGCCGCCGGCTCCGGTCGAAAGAACGGATGGAGCGGCTCAAGACGCGGATGAACGACGTGCGCGAGCGCCTCGACGCCGCCCGTGATCGCGGCGACGACGAGGCGGTCGAACGGCTCCGGGCCGAACAGCAGGAGCTGATGACCCGGCAGCTGTCGATGTTCAAGCACATGCTCCGGCCGATGGCCTGGACGGTGCTGATCTCGGCACCGATCTTCCTGTGGCTGTCGTGGCTGGCCGTCGCGCCCGCCGCCGCCATCGCGCCGACGGCGACGGTGTTCCCGATGCTCGGCCGAATCACCTGGACGGCCAAACTGATCGGACCGCTGCACGTCTGGACGGTGTGGTACATCGCCACCTCGATGCTCTCGGGGCTGACGATCCAGCGGACGATGGACCGGATCGGCGTCGGGACCTGATCCGGCGGCGATTTCTGTCGGATATATTTTCACCGGAGGTCGAGTCATCGCTCGTCCCCCTGGCTATCGAATCTCACTGCACACCCGATCGCGCCGACGTGGTGCGGTCAGTGTCGCCCGTCGACTCCTGCCATCCGAGCCCGCGTTCTCTCGCTCGCTCTGGTCTCGTCGCTGGTGCCCGGTGTGGTATAACGCCGGCAACTCCGACGACGCTTCCCGGAGATGCGGCGTCGAACTCCCTGTCGCCAGCGCTTCGTCGTCGACCGCGAGTGGCCGCCACTCACCACATTCGATATAGCGTACAGCGGTTTATCACTTCGCGATCCACATTCTGACTCTCTCCGCAAAACACGGCCGAAAGCGTGGAGAACCGGCGAATTCGCCCAAAGCACACCGCTCAAGTCGATCGAGCCCTACTGTCGGACAATGAGCGACTCCGGCCCACTGTCTCCGGACCGACCGGACGCCGAGACGGCGTTTCGCGTCGATGCACCGTTCGAGCCAGCCGGCGACCAGCCAGACGCCATCGAGCAGCTCGTCGACGGATATCGACGGGGAATGGACAAACAGACCCTGCTGGGCGTCACTGGGTCGGGCAAGACCAACACCGTCTCGTGGGCGATCGAAGAGCTCCAGCAGCCGACGCTGGTCATCGCCCACAACAAGACGCTGGCGGCCCAGCTCTACGAGGAGTTTCGGAGTCTCTTCCCCGACAACGCCGTCGAGTACTTCGTCTCGTACTACGACTACTACCAGCCCGAGGCCTACGTCGAGCAGACCGACACCTATATCGACAAGGACGCCTCGATCAACGACGAGATCGACCGCCTCAGGCACTCTGCAACTCGCTCGCTGCTGACCCGTGACGACGTGATCGTCGTCGCTTCGGTGTCGGCGATCTACGGGCTGGGTGACCCGCGCAACTACGTCGACATGAGCCTCCGGCTGGAGGAGGGCCAGCAGATCGAGCGCGACGAACTCCTGGGCCAGCTCGTCGACCTGAACTACGAGCGCAACGACGTGGACTTCACCCAGGGGACCTTCCGCGTGCGGGGCGACACCGTCGAGATCTACCCGATGTACGGCCGCTACGCCGTCCGGGTGGACATGTGGGGAGACGAGATCGACCGGCTCGTGAAGATGGACCCGCTGGAGGGCGAGGTCGTCAGCCAGGAGCCCGCCGTCTTGCTCCACCCGGCAGAGCACTACTCGATCCCCGAACAGCGCCTCCAGCGGGCGATCGAGGAGATCGAGGACATGCTGGCAGATCGCATCCGCTACTTCGAACGACAGGGCGATGCCGTCGCGGCCCAGCGCATCGAGGAGCGAACCACGTTCGACCTGGAGATGATGAAAGAGACCGGCTACTGCTCGGGGATCGAGAACTACTCGGTCCACCTCTCGGACCGTGAGAGCGGCGAAGCGCCCTACACCTTGCTGGACTACTTCCCCGAGGACTTCCTCACCGTCGTCGACGAGTCCCACCAGACGATCCCCCAGATCAAAGGCCAGTTCGAGGGCGACAAGTCGCGCAAGGAGAGTCTGGTGGAGAACGGCTTTCGCCTGCCGACCGCCTTCGACAACCGCCCGTTGACCTTCGAGGAGTTCGAGGAAAAGACCGACCGGACGCTGTACGTCTCGGCGACGCCGGGCGACTACGAGCGCGAGGAGAGCGGGCAGGTCGTCGAACAGATCGTCCGTCCGACCCACCTCGTCGATCCCGCGATCGAGGTCGCAGACGCCAGCGGCCAGGTCCAGGACCTGCTCGAACGGATCGAATCGATGCCCGACGAGGAGCGCGTGCTGGTGACGACGCTCACCAAACGCATGGCCGAGGATCTCACCGAGTATCTCGAAGAGAGCGGCGTCGACGTGGCCTACATGCACGACGAGACCGACACGCTGGAACGCCACGAACTGATCCGGTCGCTGCGGCTGGGCGAGATCCAGGTGCTCGTCGGCATCAACCTCCTGCGGGAGGGACTGGACATCCCCGAAGTGAGCCTCGTCGCGATTCTCGACGCCGACCAGGAGGGGTTCCTGCGGTCGGAGACGACGCTCGTCCAGACGATGGGGCGGGCCGCCCGCAACGTCAACGGCGAGGTCGTACTCTACGCCGACGACACGAGCGACGCGATGCGGTCGGCCATCGAGGAGACCCAGCGCCGCCGCCAGATCCAGCAGGCGTACAACGAGGAACACGGCTTCGAGCCGACCACCATCGAGAAGGAGATCGGCGAGTCCTCGCTTCCGGGTGCCGAGACGGACACCAGCGACGTGGCCGGTGACGGTCCGGCCGACGCCGACGAGGCCGCCCGACAGATCGACCGGCTCGAAGCCCGGATGGCCGAGGCGGCCGACAACCTGGAGTTCGAACTCGCTGCGGACATCCGCGATCGGATCCGCGAGCTACGCGAGGAGTTCGAACTCGACGGTGGCGACGACGGTGGCGTGCCGGCCCCCGGCCCGGGTGAGTTCTGATACTGTCGGCTGTCTATCTGTGACGATTCCGCCACCCTGGGGTGGCGGATATCTTCACGAGGTTACAGCCAAGTGTGAGGTCCGATATCCGTTCGAGACGGACACGGCTCTCGTATTTGTCGTTACGACACATTTGACGCCGTTTACCGGCCGTTTGTGGCCGTGGCGACTGTTTTCACGGACATGCGCCTGGCCACGCTATAAATCATTATCCGCGATATCAAAGTGGCGTCGGAACGGATTCGCCGAGCTCGCAGCGACGGCAATAGCGACCGCTCTCGTGTGCCGATGCGTGATCCGGTCACCGGAATCGAGATTGTCGGCGATCGATCAGGCGTCGGCTCGCACGCCGATCTCGCTCTCGAACTGCTCGAAGAAGCCCTCCATGAAACGCCACCGCGATCTGCCGAGCCGCCGGGCCGGTGGCGTGTGTAGTTGCTCCAGCCGTTCGCGCGCCCACTCTCGGAGGAGCGAAACGTCGGGACGGTCGGTCGTCGCTTCGTGTGTCGAGGCGTCGTCGAGGTGTGCGTACTGGGTCCCCGTTCGCCCCGATCGTTCGCCGACGACACACGCGAGTCGGACGATCCCGACCGTGCCGGTCGCATCGAGCTTGTCGGCGTCGAACAGGAGCTTCGCTTCCGGGCTCTCGGGCTCTGGTGAACTCGATCGGATGCTGTGGGTCCGCAGGCAGTGTGCGATCGCGTCGATTCGGTCGGCGGCGACGCCTTCGTCGGCCAGCAACTCCCTGGTTTCGGCGGTGGCCCACTCGTCGTGGTCGTCGATTTCGCCGACGCGCTCCAGCGGGCGGCCGATGTCGTGGAGCCACGCGGCCGCGGACAACACGTCTCGATCGACAGCGCGGTCCACCTCTCGGCGAGTCGCACGGAGAGATCACGGACCCGTTTCGCGTGGAACCGATCGTGTGCCGGGAGGGCGAGGTCGTAGTACGGCATTGCCAGCGATCGTGCGAGCGAATCGAGTGTGGAGGGCATCGCTCGGGGCGTCGTCGACCGGTAAAAAAGCGATTGTGGAACACGACGCCGTTCCCCAAGCGCCGGTTCGCGGACCGACCGATTCCGTTCTCTATCGCGGATAGTACTTTATGACGCGTCTCGTCGGGACGGAGTTGTACCCGACGAGGAGACTGATGAGACGCCGCTGGGCGGGCAGCGCGTGGATTTTTGCTGCCGGCGGTCGTCGTCCCTGTATGCCGATCACTGAGACGGTCACCGCCGACGGTCTGGCGATCCACTTCCTCGAAGCCGGCGATCCGGCGGCTCCGACGATCGTCCTCCTGCACGGCGGGATCATCGACGCGGCTCGCGTGTCCTGGGGCGAGGTGATCGAGCCCCTGGCCGCGGACTGTCACGTCGTCGCGCCGGATCTCCTGGGGTACGGCCGGAGCGGCGTCGACAGCGAGGGCACGGACGGCCGGACGGTTCTCCCACCGGGCTCCTACCCGGTCGGCCGGCACGTCGACGCTATGACGGGGTTTCTCGATGAACTGGCCGTCGACACGTTCTCCATCGCCGGGCTCTCGCTGGGCGGTGCCGTCGGACTCGGCCTGGCACTCCGCCGTCCCGCTCTCGTCGACGATCTGCTGTTGATCGACAGCTACGGACTGGGACGGGCGCTGCCAAACGGGCGACTCTCCTACGGCCTCGCACGTGTGCAGCTGTTCAACCGAATCGCTATCGCTCTGTTCCGCCGGAGTCGTCGACTCACGAGGGCGAGTCTCGGCGGGATCGTCGCGGATCTCGACGGCCTCTCCGAGGCGGCGGTCGATGCAGTCTACGAGGAAGTCCAGCGACCCACTGCCGGGGTCGCGTTCCGTCGCTTCCGCGAGGCCGAGGTGACGCGCTCGGGATACCGGACCGTCTACGTCGACGAGCTACCGGAGCTTGCGGTCCCGACACGACTCCTCCACGGCCGCCACGACGAGGTGGTCCCGCTGTCCTGGGCCGAGCGGGCGGCCGATCGCATTCCGGACGGTGAACTGGTGGTTCTCGACTCGTGTGCTCACTGGCCGCCTCGCGAGGCTCCGTCGACGGTGGTCGAACACGCCCGCGAAATCGCGGTTCGCTGAGCGCTCTCGCGGACGGTCTGGTCGCTTCGGAAGCTGTCACAGCGTGACCTGCACTCTCGGGAATATACCGATATTCGCGATACGAAAGCGCGGAGTTACCGCTGGCCGATTCGGTTCTGCGCGTCGGCCTGCGATCGCAGCCCTCTCACGGCGTCCGATCTCGCTGTTCGCGTTCGTTGCAGAAAGCCAACGGGGATTCGAACCCGACGCCAGACCTCGCTCTGCCTGGTCCGGCGTGATTCAAATCACGATTGCGACGCCAGCGATTTCAGCAGTTGCTCGGCGACAGAACGCCTCGCAGAAGTGAAAACTGACAAGCCTAGGCCGGAATTTGAACCCGGGCTCTCGTCCTTACCAAGGACGCGCTTTACCGAGGTGGCCTTCGGCCCTGAAAGCGGCTACCCTTGCTGCGAAATCCCACTTTGCGTGCTTCTCATCTCTCTATCAGCAACTCTATTTATAAAAGAACCGGGGACTCGACCCCGTATGCCGTCTGTGGACGCAAGAAATCGACAACCGTGTTCGGGTGAGTGTTGCCATACTTGGCACATCAGAATTCTGTGGGGTTCGAGTGGTTCAGCTGGATGGCTCCCTTCATCGAGTCGGATAGCTCTGTTGGAACCCTCTTAGTTCGATACCTGTCCGACTGAACAGCCAATAGGTAGATGTGCGTAGTTAACTGCTCAGCTCTCTGCTAAGAAGTAGCCGCCGATCGTCACCGAAAGTACTTACAGACTCAGAAGAAAACAATTTTTATGCCTGCATTCGGCATTGGAACCCCGATATTCCTCACCTTACAAGCCCTCATCTCGTCGTTCGTCTACTCTGAGGCGAAAAAGTATGGCTCACGTTCCCCGTTAGTCGTGGGAGTATCCGTATTCGTACTGGGAGTGGGCCTTGCATTCATATTCAGTACTGTCATCGGATTAGTTGCAGTCGAATTTCTCGTCATACTTATTTACCTTCTTGGAGTGAATGCTGCCAAACGACGTTCCACATCCGCCTGAACGGTTCTGTTATCCGTTTCTCCTGTACTTACCGAAGCTACTCACAACATCGAGGAGCAGAAGAAACAATCCACTTCGATAAGGTAGCTCACGACCGACGACAGGGACAAATCTGCTGAATCCTCTACCTGTATCTCGCCGCATCGAGGATGTTCCATTACTTAGTCGTCGTCAGCGGTGTACGCGCCGTCTCGACGCTTGATACGCGCGACGACAAGCCGCTGGTCGTCCTGACGGAAGGTCACAGAGAGCCGAAACCCCCCGATGCGTATTTTCTTGTGCGGACTGTTCTGGAGTGGCTCCCCGTAGTCGGGCGGGTCGCGCCACGGCGAGGAGACGATTTCATCGAGCTTGTCGAGTATCCGGTCTTGGTCGGCGGGGGAAAGTCCATCAAGGTCGTTCTCGGCTTTCGAGGAGAGTTCCCACGTCCACCCGTCGTCACTCATCGCTCGTGCCGAACCGCTCGCGGGCTTCCTCCGCGCTCGTCGTCCGTTCCTCGCGGATGTCCTCCTCCGCTTCGAGCAGGGCGACGAGTTCGTCGCGGTCGAACGTCGGGAACTCGACGGCGTCTCGAAGCGTGTACCGGATGAACTCGCTCCGACTGTTGAACCCGCGTCCTTGCCACGTATCGTCTATCTGTTCGAGGAACGACTCGGTGAGCTTGAAGTTCACCGTGGCGATGTCGTCTCCGCCGTCGTCGTTTGTGGCCGCTTCAGACATATAGACGTAATACGCTGGTCTTACCAATAGTCGTTTCGGCAACACTCTATTCGCCGCGTAATCGTCGTGAATGGCCGTATCGAGGGATATTCTATCAGTTTCCTGACTACACTTCACTCGTTCCTCTGCGAGCGCAGATTAGCGAAATCAGTGCGTCCCTGAGGGGATGCGCTCCCGGTCAACTTCGGGGCTATCCCGCCGCAGTCTGCGGGTTGATTTGTGTGTGCTGACAGTTTGGAGGATCACTATACAGCGAGGGATACCCTGTTTAGTGAGACAAGGCTGTTTTGAATATGTTGTGTTCAAGACAGACAAATCCGTAAAGTGTGTACAAGGAGTGTACGGCAGAAAGAGCCTAGGCCGGGATTTGAACCCGGGCTCTCGTCCTTACCAAGGACGCGCTTTACCTCTAAGCTACCCAGGCGCGCATTCATCCGTTGTCCGGAGTTGTCTTTAGGCGTTACGATTCGGGGACGGCACGCCACTCTCTCTCAGTGGTCGGCCGAGGTGCGGACGCCGTCGGCGCTCGTGGCGTCGTTCGTCAGCGTCGCGAGCGTCTCGCGGACGTCCTCGTCGGCGAACGTCTCGACGGGTGGCAGCCCGTCGGTCACGAGGTCGCTGGCGTACTCACGCAGGCGTGGCGTGGGTCGGTTCCCGGCGGCGGTGACGCCGGCCACGGCGGCGAGTTCGAGCACGTCGGCCTCGAGGTTCCGATCGAGCGTGGGGTCGTCGGTTTCGCGGCGGACGGTCTGGTCGGTACCGAACGCCCGGACCACGTCGACGGCGGCGTCGGCGGCCTCCGTTCGGGCCAGCAGGTAGAACCCACGCGAGACGAGGATGTCGGCGATGAGAACGTCCAGGTCGGCGGCGTCGCGGTCGCCGCCCGCCCAGGGGTCGTCGTGGGCGAGCGCCCGCGTCAGCCGGAGTCCCTCGTAGATCAACTGGACACCGGCGGCGCGGTCGCTGATGCCGTCGAGCTGTCCATCGCAGCCGGCGGCGCTCGCGCTGACGAGCGTGCAGACGCCGGGCGTCATCGAGGCGGCGTCGAGCCGGTCCTCGATACGGTCGCGCAGACGAGCGGGGTCGACGTCGTCGACTGCCGCCAGTGCGGCTCGTCGGACCGCAGCGGCTTCCTCCATTACCTTCGCCTAGCGACGGGAAGGGCAAAGACCTTTGGAAACGTCGGATCGGGCATGGGGACGATACGGACCGAGCGGACGGGCGAGGTACTGGTCGTGACGATCGACCGGCCCGACAGCCGCAACGCGCTGACGGCCGACGCGCTGGCGGTGCTGCGAGATCGACTCGCGGACGCGAGCGCGCCGGTAGTCGCAGTTCGGGGCGCTGGGTCGGCGTTCTGTGCCGGCGCGGATCTGGCCACCGTCGACGCCCTCGACGGAGACGACGCGCGTTCGTTCTCGCGGCTGGGCCAGGCCGTCGCGGACGCGCTGGCTGGCTACGACGGGGCGACCGTCGCGGCCATCGACGGGCCGGCACGCGGCGGGGGCGTCGAACTCGCGCTGGCCTGTGACCTGCGGGTCTGTACGCCCCGCTCGACGTTCGCCGAGTCGGGCGTGACGCTGGGGCTGTTCGGCGCGTGGGGCGGGACCGATCGGCTGGTCGGCACCGTCGGCCGGAGCGTGGCGATGGACCTCTCGCTGTCCGGTCGCGTCGTCGACGCCGAGGAGGCACTGCGGGTCGGCCTGGTTTCGCGGATCGTCGACGATCCTCTGGCGGTCGCACACGCGGTCGCCGACAACGACGCCGGAGCGGTCCGGACGATCAAGGGGCTGCTCGCCGAGCCGGCCGACGGCGACCGCCAGTTCGAGCGGGAACGCGAGGCGTTCGCGGCCCTCGTCGAAGCGCGGGCCAAGCGCAAGGATTGAAGCCGTCGCACGCGCACCACGAGACAATGGTTGACTGTGAGTACTGTGACGGGTCCTTCGACAGCGAGGACGCGTACCTCGATCACCTCGGCAGCGCCCACGAGGGTGAGCTGGGGTCGATCGATCAGCGGCGGGTCGCCGAACACGACGGGAGCGACGAGAGCCCGAGCCTCTCGCTGGGGCCGGCTATCCTGATCGGTGTCGTCGGCTTCTCGATCGCGGTCGTGGTCTACGTCGTCGTCTTCATGGGCGCGGGCGGTGGTGGATCGAGTCTCCCAGACAGCGGCGATCAGGCGGTCGTCTCGCAGGTGACGACTCAGGAGTCCGAGGGGCGGACCCACGTCGACCGGGGCACGGAGCTCACCTACGAGCACATGCCGCCGACCTCCGGGCCACACTACGCCGACTGGGCGACGGGGGGGTACTACGACGACGAGACGGCCCCGCCGCTGGGTGAGGTCGTCCACGCGCTGGAACACGGGGCGATCGTCGTCTACTACGACCCCGACGGTATCGATCCGGACGTTCGCGAGAGCTTCCGGCAGTACGGCAATCGCTACACGGACGACTTCATGAGCTTCCTCGCGGTCCCGACGCCGGTCGAGGACCCGGAGGCGACCTACGTCCTGACGGCCTGGACCAAGCGCCTCGACATGGACGAGTACGACGAAGAGACCATGCGGCAGTTCATGGCAGAGTACATCGGTCGCGGGCCCGAGCAGCGGGTCCGCTGACGCCTCGCCCGTCCGAGCCGTCACCGGCGGTCAGAACAGCGGGTCGGGACCCGGCGGCGCGGCGCGCTTGTGCTCGCTCCCCTCGTAGAGGGTCCTGACGTGTTCGACGGCGTCCTCGTCGACGCCGATCTCGGCGGCCGTCGCCGAGGCGGAGACGCCGCCCTCGACGTGGAGCGCGAGGATCGAATCGAGCGTCGGGTAGTCGATGCCCAGCTCCGCCTCGTCGGTCTGGTCGAGCCACATCTCGGCGCTCGCGGTCTTCTCCGCGAGGTCGTCCGGGACGCCGACGTGTGTGGCGAGCTGGCGGACCTGGCCCTTATACAGGTTCGCGATCGGGTGGCAGTCCACGGCACCGTCGCCGTACTTGGTGAAGTAGCCCACCAGCGCCTCGCTTCGGTTGCCCGTCCCGAGGACGATCGAGTCCCGGTGGTTGGCGGCGAGGTAGTTCAGTACGGCCCGACAGCGCACCCGGAGGTTGCCGACGGCGAGCTGATCGCCCTCGGCGTCGGGGTACCCGTCGAGGAAGGCGTCGGCGATCGGTTCGACCTCGATCACGTCGTACTCGATGTCCAGCAGCTCGCTGGCGACGCGCTCGGCGTCGCTCATGTTCGCCTCGCGGTTGACCTCGCTGGGCATCACCAGCCCGTAGACGTTCGCTGCGCCCAGCGCCTCGACGGCCAGATGCGAGGTGAGCGTGCTGTCGATCCCACCGGAGAGCCCGATGATCGCCGTCTCGACGCCGGCCGCGTCGGCCTGCTCGGCGATGAAGTCGGTGATGTGGTCGCGATACGCTTCCAGTTCCGCCTCGGAGAGAGTCAGATCCAGCGGATCGTCGGCTCGCTGGACCGGTTTCGCTTCTGCCATCGTATCCCGAAGAAGGGACGCTAGCGACTAATACCCCACCGAGTCGCCCCCAGGAGTGGACGATCGGTCAGTCTCAGGTGTCGCTGCGACGTTCCTCAGTGTCGAGACTCGGCGGGTATGATATGGGCCTATGTGCAGGCGACACGTGCTTGCCGGCAGCTGTCACATTCGTCAGTGGGCATTGGATGCCCACAGACACGAATAAAATGTATCAAGTAAATCTCGAACGAGATATCCACATGTCGGGTACACTTTCTGATTGATAGATCAAGGAGTGAGCTGGCTGTAGCAAGAACTGATTACAAAGATATCATATATCGGCAGAGGGACACTGGAAATGAATAGTTAGAGATTTGACAGATCTACAACCTTGTTAATCATCCCGCAGTTTGGGGTGTGTCCTAGCACGGTTGAGCTGTTGATTTAGGAACAGTAGAACTGATCCCTCTCAGCTCAGTCTGACAATTGGAAGAATATCTTCTCTTTACGATTTCACACCAATACCAATTTGATAAAATAAAAATGGTATAAGAACTATGGAAAGTGTGAGAGAAAAAGTAACAACTGAGAGGATTATCGGGAGTTCGACGTACCAAACTGTATCGGGCACGATTGGTCCCATTGCAAATATAATGACCACTGCGACGGCTAGGGAAACCATTCCTGCGAAGAATATCTCTAACCGGCTTGACCATGCGCTCTCTCGCATGAGGAGATACTCTTTCGGCGGAATTTCCATATTCCACACACTAATTCGACTGTGATAAATGTGCGGGACACTCCGCAGGCGGTGTTCAGATAAGCAGCAGCACTGACTGACATATAGACACCGAAAGCCCTCGGCACGCTCGGCGGTTCTGTGGCGGATATCTTCACTGCGTTCGATAGTGCCGCCGCAGAACCGCCGACCGCACCTCGCCCTTTCATCCACCAGGAATCGGCTGGTTCACCGTCTGAAACCTGGCGGATGAAAGGGCGAGTGCTGCGTGACGGCGGAGCCGTCACGTTATAGCCGGCCGGTTCCACCGGCCGGCCCTTGCGGGAACCCCGGCGAAGTCTGCTCACGGGCGCAAAGCGCCCGTTCGCACGGCCAGAGGGACTCGGAGAGTCCCTCTCGGCAAGCACGCGGAGCGCGCGCAGCGAGCCGCGGGACCGCAACTGCACGAGGGCTTTCGGTGCCTCGACGATGCTACTCTCGATCTCTTATCTGAACACTACCACTCCGCAGCAGGTTGCAATCTTTCTGATTGGCGAGTGAATGTGGCTGCCGAAATCAGTCGCTCGACTCCAGCGGCTCCACGAACTCCAGCACGTACCCCTCGGGGTCCTCGACGAAGGCGACGTAGGCGTCGGCCGGTTCGATCACGGTGGGTGCGGTGACGACGGTCGCGCCCTGCTCTGTGGCGCGCTCGACCATCGCCTCGGTGTCGTCGACGGTGAGTGCGACGTGGTCGACGTCCGCGCGGTTGGGCGCGATCGGCGTCGTGCGGTCGGGGTCGTGCCGGAGCTGCAACTCGCCGTGGTCGCCGCCGACGTAGACGTTCTCGACCCCGTCGAGCGTGAACGACCACTGTCGTTCCAGCCCCAGTTCGGTGTAGAACTCGACCGCGCGATCCATCTCCGAGACCCACAGCGCGACGTGTGCAACGTCCATGATCGGACGTGCGCGGCCCGGTAGTTGTGTGTATCGACTCGGTAGCGCTCCGATAAGAGAGTGAGGGCCGAGGGCTTTCGGTGTTTGCACACCGGTATCTCGGCTGCGCATGTGAACAGGACCACCGACTCCGGCGGGCCAGTTTTCGCGGCCGGCGTGTCAGAAGCTTGCCGTTGACTACTTGGTCAGTCCCCACGACCCCCGTGTATGGAGTACACGACACTCGGCTCGACCGGGATCGAGGTCTCGAAGATCTGTCTGGGCTGTATGAGCTTTGGCAGCGGCGACGAGTGGATGCTCGACCGGGACGACTCCGAGGCGCTGATCGAGCGCGCGCTCGAACTCGGGATCAACTTCTTCGACACGGCCAACGTCTACTCGACGGGCGAGAGCGAGGCGATCCTCGGCGACGTGCTCGGCGAGTACGACCGCGACGAGCAGGTCGTCGCCACGAAGGTGTTCGGCGAGATGGGCGACGATCCCAACAGGCAGGGGCTCTCGCGGAAGGCGATCGAACAGGAGCTGTCGGCCTCGCTGGACCGGCTGGGCATGGACACCGTCGATCTCTACCAGATCCACCGCTGGGACTACGACACGCCCATCGAGACGACGCTACGGGCGCTGGACGACGCCGTGCGGCGCGGCCAGGTGCGTCACATCGGAGCGTCGTCGATGTGGGCCCACCAGTTCCAGCGGGCCCTGCACGTCAGCCAGCGGGAGGGGCTGGCCCGCTTCGAGACGATGCAGGACCTCTATCACCTCACCTACCGCGAGGAGGAACGCGAGATGTATCCCGTCTGCGAGCAGTGGGACGTGGGCGTCATCCCGTGGAGCCCCCTCGGCGCGGGCTATCTGACCCGCCCCCACGAGGCGTTCACTCGCACGACGCGGGGCGAACACGAGAAGGAGAACATCGGGCTCCCCTACGACGAGGGGCCGGGGAGTCGGGAGATCAACGAGCGCGTTCAGGAACTGGCCGACGAGAAGGGCGTGACGATGGCCCAGATCGCGCTGGCCTGGCACTTCGAGAACGAGTACACCGACGCGCCGATCCTCGGCACGTCGAGCATCGAACACCTCGAAGCGGCCGTCGAAGCACTGGAGATCGACCTCTCGGCGTCGGAGATGGAGTACCTCGAAGAACCGTACGAGCCGGTCCCGGTGTACGGCCACGAGTGATACTGCCGGCTGTCGACCTGTGACCGATTTCGCCACCCGTAGCGACCCCCGCCACGCGGTAACGAACGGGGAGCGGGTCCGATACGTCACGCCAAAGCTCACTCGACGGCGTCCCAGCCCGGCGTCGGCGGTGCACCGTCGTCGTCCTCGATCTTGCGTGCGCAGTCGGGGTCCGGTGCCGGCTCGCCGACCGCGTCGGCGATCGTCTGCCAGCGCTCGATCGTTCGCCCGGTCCACGACGGTGCGTCCCGTGCGCGCTCGTGGTACCGCTCGTACCAGTCGTCGCTGACGGCCCCGGTCCCGGGTGCGGAGGCAGCCGCGACGGCGACGAACTCCGCGCGGTCGGCGGCCGTCAGCTCGTCGGCGACGAGGCGAGACACGACGCCGGAGAGGCGCTCGGGCTCGGGGTGTGCGAACAGCTTCGAACCCAGCGCGGCCGGGCCGAGCAACGGCGTAGCGCCGTCCGGCGGTTCGTCGTCCCGGAGTCGCTCGCCAGCGGCCTCGCCGGGTGCGTGCGCCTCGACGCGCTCGCACTCGGTCTCGACGGCCAGCGAGAGGTTCTCGCCGGGGTAGGCTCCACAGGTGTCCGGATACAGCTCGCCGCCGTGGAGCCGACACTGCAGGGTCACGGGATCGAGGAAGACACAGCTCTCCAGCCAGGTGGGGTCGGCGTCGAACGGCGCGACGGGTTTGGGCGGCTTGCGAAGGCCGACGTAGAACGCCGGCCGACCGTCGATCGCGGCGACGCTGTGCCCGTCGATTCTGACGCCGTCGTCGTCGGCGAACAGGCGGGGCGTGAGGGCGTCGCCGTGACCGCGGTCGACGAACGCACGCACCTCGGCGCGGGTCAGCGGGACGAGGTTGGCGGTCTCGTCGAGCGGCTGGCGACTGCCGCGCCGCTCGTGATCGATGTCGGCGTCGGTCAGGGGCCGCCAGTCGATACAGCAGCCGGCACACCCCTCGCAGTCGACTCTCATGTTCGACCGTTCGGGCGTGCGGGAGAAAAGGCCCCGTCCCGAGACGCCCTAGGCGAACTCGCCCGTCGTGTCTGTCGAGGAGACCATCCCGACGTAGTCGCCGTGATCGTCCATCACCGGGAGGTGTTTGATGCCGAAGTTGGTCATCATGGCCGCGGCCTCGTTGAGTTCCGTCGTCGTCTCGACGCGCTCGACGGGAGAGGTCATCACGTCCGCGACTCGGGTTTCCGTGAGGTCCGCGCCCTCGGCGACGGCGTGGACCACGTCGGTCGTCGTGACGATCCCGGCGTCCGCTCCCGGGACGAAGAGCCCGTTGACGTTCGATTCGCGCATCTGCTCGGCGACGGCCCGGACGGTCGCGTTCGGGCTCGTCGTCTCCAGCGGTGTCGACATCACGTCCTCGACGAGGACAGTGTCGGAACTCATACCACGACTGTCGTGGCCAACTGTCATTGTCCTTTCCCTCCTTCGACGCCGCGACGTTCTTTGTGGTCCCGGCGCAACGTCGGCTATGGAACACGTCGAAGCCGGCGGCGCGTCGATCCCGAAGATCGGACTCGGAACGTGGCAAAACACCGGGACAGCGTGTACCGAGACGGTTCGGACCGCTCTGGATCTCGGCTATCGACACGTCGACACCGCGCAGGTGTACGACAACGAGCGGGCGGTCGGCGAGGGGATCGCCGCGGCCGACGTGGATCGCGACGACATCTTCCTGACGACGAAGGTGTGGCGCTCGAACCTCCGGCGCGAGACGGTCGTCTCGACGGTCGAAGAGAGTCTGGCGAAACTCGGCGTCGACTACGTGGACCTGCTGTTGATCCACTGGCCCCACCCGCGAGTTCCCGTCGAGGAGCCCCTCGACGCGATGGCCGAACTGCGCGAGCGGGGACTGGTCGAACACCTCGGCGTGAGCAACTTCACGCGGTCGCAGCTCCGGGCGGCCGCCGACGCCGTCGACGGCCCGATCGTCGCCGATCAGGTGCTGTACCATCCCTACAAGGAGCAGTCGGCGCTGCGAGAGTACTGCGTCGACGCGGGGATCGCACTGACGGCCTACAGCCCGCTCGCGCGGGGGCGAGTCCTCGGAGACGATCTGTTGGCCCGGATCGGCGACCGCTACGACCGGAGTCCGGCACAGGTCGCGCTGCGCTGGCTGGTCCAGCAGGACGGCGTCGTCGCCATCCCGAAGAGCACCAGCCGCGATCACCTGGCCGACAACCTCGCAGTCTTCGAGTTCTCCCTGACCGACGACGAGATGGCCCGCATCCACGAGCTGGAGGGTGGCTTCAAGACGAAGCTTCGCAACCGTCTGCCCGCGCTGATGCGCCGGCTGCCCGTCTGATAGCGGTCGGCGTCGCGATCGACGGGTGGGTGTAGCGACCTATAGTAGCCATTGAAAATCAATGCACACCCGATCGCACGACAGCAGTGCGATCGGTGTGTAAATCGTTTCAATTGTTACTATAGCGGTGAGCGGCTCTCCCGTGGCGACGGCCATCGGGAAGCGAGGAGTCCGTCCGAGACCGTCGTTCGGTCGGTGTGTCTCGCCTTTCGCTGGTCACTATACCTGTACTAGGTCCTCTCAGAGACCCCCATCCATTAGTTCCCCTGGTAGGGAATCACTATCAGTAGCGAGTCGAACTGCTGGTACCGTGTACTGCACGCCACGATCTGTGATCGGGTCGTCCGGCCGACAGCCGACGCCGTTTGTCCGACGGCCGGCGACAGCTATCGCGCCGGCCGTCTCCGTCTCACGAAGAGCGCTCTCCCGAGGGCGGGACAGCCGGCACACCCGTGAGCCCGGCGGTGTCCGCCCCCCGGAGCGACACGGTCGCGGTTCGCGCTCGCCGCCGGGCGGTGGTCGCCGTGAGTGACTCGAACCGCAGCCCGTCCGACGCTGCACTGGCCCGCGAGGGCTCCGATCTTGCGACCGAGCCGGAGGCGGTCCAGGGACTCCGCGAGCAGTTGCCCCGCTTCGTCGAACGGACGCTCGAACGGGCCGGTGCCGAGGGCGTCGTCGTCGCGCTGGACGGGCGCGTCGGTTCGACGGTCGCGGCGGTGCTGGCGATCGAGGCCGTCGGCGTCGATCGGGTCTGCGGTCTCGTGTTGCCGGCCAACATGAACGACGAGGCTTCGGCCAGGGCGGCGGAGGCGGTCGCGTCGATGCTGTCGATCGAGTACGAGCGACTCCAGTTGCGCCCGCTGCTCTCGGCGTTCCAGCGCGTGCTCGGTGCCAGTGGGGAACCGGCCGACGACGTCGTCGCGCTCGACAACGCAGGCGAACGGTTCCGGATGGCGTGTCTGTACTACGTCGCCAACACGACCGATCGACTCGTGCTCGGCTCCGTCGATCGCACCCGGCGGCTCCTGGGATCGACGACGAAACACGGGGACGACGGCGTCGACCTCGCGCCGCTGGCACCGCTCTACCGCACCGAGGTGCGAGCGCTCGCGAGAGCGGTCGACGTGCCGTCGGATATCCTCGACCGGTCGACGCGGACGGCGGGACGCGCCGACAGCGACCCGGAGCAACTCGGCGTCGACCCCGAGACTCTCGACGAGATCCTCCACGCTCTCGTCGACGAAGCGCAACCACCGGCCGCCGTCGCCGAGCGACTCGCCGTCGATCGAGCGACGGTCCAGCGGGTCCGGCAGTGGCGAGAAACCACCAGACACAAGCGCCGCCCGCCGCTGACGCCGTCGATCGATCTCTAGTAGTCACGACCACGAAACTCATGGTTGCTGACCGTCAACAGACAATTAACGAATGAACGCGAACGACATCGACCTCTCTCCGACGCAGACTCAGCTCGTAACGACGCTCATCAACGAACACGAGACCGCGGACGGCCCGGTCACGAGCGGTCAGGTCGCCGAGATACTGGACCGCAGCTCGGGCACGGTCCAGAACCAGCTCACGACCCTCCAGTCGATCGGGCTCGTCGAGAGCGTCCAGGGGCCCACCGGCGGGTACGAGCCGACGCCAGCGGCGTTCGCCGCGATCGGTCGCGAGCCGATGGACGACGCCGAGACGGTGACCGTCTCGCAGGCGTTCGACCGGATCGACGCCACGGTCGAGGAGATCGACCTGACCAACGTCCATCACCCGACGGAGTGTACGGCACACGTCTCCCTCCAGGGGACCCTCGACAGTATCGAGGTCGGTGATCCGGTCGTCGTCGGGCCGACGCCCAGCGCCGATCTGGTCGTCGCGGGCGAAGTGACGGCCGTCTCCGAGACCGCCGACGAGCTGGTGCTCGCCGTTCGACGCATGGACGCGCCGGTAACCGAGGAGTAGATGACGGCGACCTCGCCGCGGTGGCGTCGTCGCAGCGAAAACCAGTCGTGATGCAAAGAGCGTGGCGTCTCGTTCTCACACCGTCGGCTGTCACGGCGTGACGGACAACGGTCTCATACGGACGGTTGTCGTTGCGTAGCGATGCGCGTCGCCACGGAGGAGACGGTCACCGGGACAGTCCGACAACCATTCGTATCACAGCGGGGCGATGCTGACGGTCACGGTACCGACGCCGGGGACGGTGACCCGACGAGGCGTATCGTTCGTCCGGCGGACCAGCGCGGCCAGTCCGAACTGCGTGCCTTTCACCGCGAGTGCCGTCGCGGCGAGCGCCGTCGCGGCCGCGAGCGGATAGCTCAGGGCGACGAGAGCGGCGACGAGGAGGACGGGGAAACCGACCAGCGTCGCGAACGACGGGGAATTGACTGCGGGACCACGCTCGGATCGTGTGCGAAGATGGGATGTGTTCGATGACATTGTGAGTGCTCCGTGGGGGCGAGCGGTCGCGGGACCACTGCCGTACCTACAACGATACTCTCGCCATACAAAAAGTTTCAGAAAGCCGATTGGTTTTGAGAGGTGGTACCATTACACATTCTGTAGAAATGCTTTTCACGCTCCGAAATGCGGTGCAACAGTTACCACGGTATTCGATTTCTCAACTCTGCTTTCTTATATTTCATCTCGTAGTACCCTGGCGACGGGGCCGTGTCGTCTCCGTCGATCCGGCTCTCTGCTCGGGTGTCGGTCGCGACGCCGTCGGGTCTCGCCCCGCCGCGAGGTGGGTAGCTGTACGCCGTTCGAAATCCTTTTACGCGCTTCAGGGGCAATGTAGGGACAACGAACCATGGAAATCGACATCATCAAAGAAGACGACAACCCGATGTTACACCGGACCGACGTTCGGTTCGAGGTGCGACACGACGAGGCGACGCCGTCGCGACTCTCCGTGCGCGACTCGCTCGCGGCCAAGCTCAACAAGGACGCCGAAGAAGTCGTCGTCCACGAGCTCGACACGAAGTTCGGGATGCGAAAGACCGTCGGCTACGCGAAAGTGTACGACGCGCCCGAGTTCGCCCGCGAGGTCGAGCAGGACCACATGCTCGAACGCAACAAGATCGTCGCCGACGGCGAGTCGGGTGAGGAGGCATAAGATGGCCCGTCACGAGTACTACAGCGACGACGGTCAGATCGAACGCGAGCAGTGCCCCCGGTGTGGCGACACCTTCCTCGCCGAGCACGACGACCGCAAACACTGCGGCAAGTGCGGCTACACCGAGTGGGAGTAACGCCCGCATAGCGGCTTCACAATGCGCGTTCTCGGCATCGAAGGCACAGCCTGGGCAGCCAGTGCTGCGATCTTCGAGGCGGACGAAAGTGAGCTTCGAGATCCCTCGGCGGCCGCCAGTGGCGACCACGTCTTCATCGAGACCGACGCCTACCAGCCCGACAGCGGCGGCATCCACCCCCGCGAGGCCGCCGAACACATGGGCGAGGCGATCCCCAAGGTCGTCGAGCGCGCGCTCGACCACGCCCGCGAGCGAGCGCCCGACACGGAGACGGGCCCGCCCATCGACGCCGTCGCCTTCTCGCGTGGCCCCGGCCTGGGTCCGTGTCTGCGCATCGTCGGGACGGCGGCCCGAGCCGTCGCCCAGCGGTTCGACGTGGCGCTGGTCGGCGTCAACCACATGGTCGCACACCTCGAAGTCGGACGCTACTTCTCGGGGTTTTCCTCGCCCATCTGCCTGAACGCCTCGGGTGCCAACGCGCACGTCCTCGGGTACCGCTCGGGACGGTACCGCGTGCTCGGCGAGACGATGGACACCGGCGTCGGCAACGCCATCGACAAGTTCACGCGCCACGTCGGCTGGTCTCACCCCGGCGGTCCCAAGGTCGAAGATCACGCGACGCGCGGGACGTACGTCGATCTCCCCTACGTCGTCAAGGGGATGGACTTCTCGTTCTCGGGAATCATGTCCGCCGCCAAGCAGGCCACCGACCGTGGTACGCCGGTCGAGGACGTCTGTCGCGGGCTCGAAGAGACGATCTTCGCGATGCTGACCGAAGTCGCCGAGCGCGCCCTCTCGCTGACTGACGCCGACGAACTCGTCCTCGGGGGCGGCGTCGGCCAGAACGAGCGCCTCCGATCGATGCTCGCGGAGATGTGTACGCAGCGCGGTGCGGAGTTCTACGCGCCGGAACCGCGCTTTCTCCGGGACAACGCCGGGATGATCGCGATTCTGGGCGCGCGGATGTACGCGGCCGGCGACACGCTGTCGATACCCGACTCCGGCATCGACTCGGACTTCCGGCCCGATCAGGTCGAGGTGACCTGGGATGCGGGCGAACCGGTCGCTCGCGTCGGCGGCGACGCCGACGAGATTCAGGGGGCCGAGGCGCTCGTCCGCTTCGAGGGCGACCGCGTGATCAAGGAGCGCCGTCCCCGCTCGTATCGCCACCCGAAGCTGGACGAACGGCTGCGTTCGGAGCGCACCAGACAGGAGGCCCGCCTCACCAGCGAGGCCCGCCGGCACGGCGTTCCGACGCCAGTGATACACGACGTCGACCCACGGGACGCCCGGATCGTCTTCCAGCGAGTCGGCGATCGAGAACTGCGCGACGGGCTGACCGAGGAGCGGGTGCGGGCGGTCGGGCGACAGCTCGCTGCGATCCACGACGCCGGCTTCGTCCACGGCGATCCGACGACGCGGAACGTCCGCGTCGGGGCGGGCGATCCGGGCGTCTTCCTCATCGACTTCGGACTGGGCTACTACACGCGAGACACCGAGGACCACGCGATGGACCTGCACGTCCTCGATCAGTCGCTGGCCGGCACCACTGACGACGCCGAGCGACTCCGTGCCGCCGTGGCCGACGCCTATCGGACCGCGAGCGAACGCGACGACACCGTCCTCGACCGTCTCGACGCGATCGAGGATCGCGGCCGATACCAGTGAAAATTAAGTGGGCCCCGCCAGACCGCTCCTGACATGGACGACGCACTCGTCGTACTCGATACGGACGAACGTGGTCGCGAACTGTTGACCGAGGCCGCGCAGCTGGCCGGTGGCGCGGACGCGCGCCTCCACGTGCTCTCCCTGCTCACCCACGAGGCGTTCGAAGAGAAACGCGAGTCTCTCGACGCCGTGGCCGCGGAGGAACACACGAGCTACGACGACGGCGTGATCATGGACGACGTTCACCAGGACGCCGAAGCAGCCGTCGAGGAGGTCGTCGGCGACTACGACGTCGAGTGGGACGTCGTCGCGGGACGCGTCGGACAGGCCGAAAACGAGGCCGACCGCATCCTCGAAGCCGCCGCGGACAACGACATCGACCACGTGTTTCTCACCGGCGACCAGCGATCGCCAACCGGCAAGGCGGTGTTCGGTGACCGGGCCCAGGCCGTGATCATCAACTTCGACGGCCCCGTGACCTCGCTGCTGGGCTGAGCGAGGAAAAACGACTTAACGCGGCGTGCCGTACCGGATTCCATGGCCGACAAACCACAGTCCGGCGAACTCTTCGGAGTGCCGTACAACTTCGAACGCCCGAGCGTTCGACGGATGCTGTCCTCGTACTGGCAACCCGGCGACTCGATGCTCGTCGAGAAACCGTTCGGGATCGGGTACTCGCTGAACCTCGCCAACTGGCGCTCCTGGGTCGTCCTCGCGGTCGTCGGCGCACTGGTCTGGCAAGAGCAGGGCGGCATCGAGGAGGAGCCAGACGCCGAGGACGAAGCGGTCGAAGTCGTCGTCGACTGAGTCGCGAACATCGACGGCTATTTTCCCGTCCTCGCCCGACTCGCGGTATGCTCAAGTTCGTCACGACCAACCCCGGGAAGGTCCACGAGGCCAGGGAGTACCTGGGCGCGGAGACGGTCGAGCAGTTCGACTTCGACTACACGGAGGTCCAGGGCGACGACCTCGCTGCCGTCGCCGCCCACGGCGCACGCGAGGCCTACCGGGCGGTCGGTGAACCCGTCATCGTCGACGACTCCGGTCTGTTCGTCGACGCGCTCGATGGGTTCCCCGGCCCGTACTCCTCGTACGTCGAAGACCGGCTCGGCATCGAGCGGGTCTGGCGACTCACCGAACCGGAAGACGACCACAGCGCCGCCTTCGAGACCGTCGTCGCCTACTGCGACGGCGACGGCTTCGAGGCCGCACCGAGCTCCGTCGATCACGACGACCGGCGCGGACACGACCTGGCCGCCGACGAGCGGGGCGGAGCGACCACCGACGCGCAGGTCGACGGTGAGACGCTCCCGGTGAAGCTGTTCCGGGGGCGCGTCCCCGGAACGATCGTCGCACCGCGAGGGGACGGCGGCTTCGGCTTCGACCCGATCTTCGAACACGACGGCGCGACCTTCGCCGAGATGGACACCGAGCGGAAAAACGCTGTCAGCCACCGCGGCCGGGCGCTTTCGACCTTCGCCGAGTGGGTCGAGACGACGGGTCGGATCGATGACTAGCGAGGGGCGACACGAGCGAAGCGAGTGTCGGCCCTCGCTGAATGCGAGCGGGAGCGAGGGGAGTGAGCGACACGCGAGCACGGAGCGAAGCGAGTGTCGGCCCTCGCTGAATGCGAGCGGGAGCGAGGGGAGTGAGCGACACGCGAGCACGGAGCGAAGCGAGTGTCGGCCCTCGCTGAATGCGAGCGGGAGCGAGGGGAGTGAGCGACACGCGAGCACGGAGCGAAGCGAGTGTCGGCCCTCGCTGAATGCGAGCGAGGCGCGCCGCGCCTCGAAAGCGAATGGGGGGACAGTCTCATGAGCGACAGCGAGGCAGCGGGGACGGCCCTGATCACGGGTGCCAGCGCCGGGATCGGTGCGGCACTGGCCCGGGAGTTCGCTCGCCACGGACACGACCTCGTCCTCGTGGCCCGCCGAGAGGACCGTCTCGAATCACTCGCGGCCGACCTCGAACGCCACGGCGTCACGGCTCACGTCGTCGCGATGGATCTGGCGGCGGACGACGCGCCCGATCAGCTGTGGGCGACGCTAGAGGACCGTGGCATCTCCGTCCAGACGCTCGTCAACAACGTCGGCGTCGGCACGCACGGCCCCTTCGCGGAGAGCGATCCCGACGCGGAGCGGAGACAGCTCCAGCTCAACGTCTCGGTGCTCGTCGAACTGACCCGCCGGTTTCTCGACGATCGGGACGCCGGGCAGGTCCTCAACGTCGGTTCGGTCGCGGGCTTCGTCCCCGGCGCGTACATGGCGGGCTACTACGCCAGCAAGGCCTACGTCAACAGCTTTTCCCAGGCGCTGGCGGCCGAGCACCGGGACAGCGCCCTCGACGTGACGGTGCTGTGTCCCGGCCCGACCGAGACGGAGTTCCAGGAGCGGGCGGGGATGGGCGACTCGGCGGTCGGTCGCACGCTCTGCTACACGCCCGAACGGGTGGCGCGGGCGGGATACCGGGGGCTCCAGCGCGGCGACCCCGTCGTCGTGCCGGGGCTGGCGATGACCGTCCTCGTGGGTCTGCTCTCGTTCGTCCCGCGCCCACTCCAGCGGTGGGGAAGCCGGCTCGTCAACGGGAATCGCTGACGGCGACCTACGCCCGCGGGTCGCTGTCCGGTCCGGGGTAGTCGCCGTCGTGGGTCGCCTCGTACACCGCCGCGGGGTCGAACAGCCGGGCGAACGCGTCCGGCGGACGGACGCTGAGGTCGGCGTGGGGCTGGATCGAGAGTCCCGTTCTGGCCGACCGGAGCGTGTCGTCGTACGACAGCAGGTGCGTGGCCTCGCCGCGGTAGGCGGCGGCAAGCCCCGGGTGGTCGTCGGGCGGGTGCTCGACGCAGTCACACGCCGTCGTCACGCGCTCGCGCCAGTCGGCGGCCAGCGAGGCGTCTGCGAGACCGGCGATCACCGCCTCGGCGTCGTCCAGCAGCGGGACGCTGGCGACCAGCGTCACCCAGTCGTGTCGGCGCACGTGATCGAGCGCGGCGCGGGCGTCCCCACCGACGAGGAGGTCCACGGCGAGTACGTCGGCGTCGGCCACGACTCGGGTCGACTCACCCGTCACGGCGTCGCTCCTCCAGTGCCGAACGCACGCTCTCGACGCTCGCCTCGTACTCCGTCGCTCGCTCGAAGAGTTCCTCCCAGGTCACGCCCGACGGGAGGGACGCACGCGAGAAAAACCCACGGACTACGCCGCCGTCGAACGCCCGTCTGACGGGTATTTATGTACGGCCGTCCTGACCCGTCGACACGGGCGCGCACACCGACTGTACATTCAGTCTCCCATCCTCCCGAGCGCGCCCGGACACCGCAACCCACCCCTCTCTTTGGTGCGCGAGCCGATGCGCTGACACCGGATCCCACAGAGACTTACGTCGGCCCCACGCAGTGGACGCCGAAGCGATGAGCAACACCGCCACAGAGCAGACCAGACCGGGATTTCCGGGCGTCAGCGTCGTCGAGGCGCTCGGCGTCCTCGCCGTCTTGCTGGCGCTGCAGTTCCTCTACGCCGCGAGTGGCTTCGCCGACGGTGTCCTGACGATCGCCCACCGGATCGCCTACATCATGACGACCGCGCTGGCCTGTACCTGGACGCTGCGACTCCACGACGGCTTCTCGCTGAAGTTCATGGGCGTCACGGTCGGCCTCGTCGCGGGCGGGATCGTCTCGATCGTCGCGTTCGCGACCGCACCGCCCCTGGCCGTGACCGCCGCCGCGATCGCCGTGCCGGTGGTCTTCGGGATTGTGGTCCGTCTCACCGACGCGCTCCCCAACTGGACGGGGACGCACACGACCCTCTTGCTGGTCGTGCTCGGCACGACGGCGATGTTCGTCGCGGCCGCCCCTCGCGATGTCGGCTCGCTCGCGTCCGTCGGTTTCGGGATCGAGATCGTCCCCGTCACCGACGGCCTGTCCAGCCGGCTCGAAATCGTTCGGGACGGCGTGACCAGCGTCGTCCACGCGCCGCTCGCCGCCGTGGGTGCCGGGCTGTACGTCCTCGGTCGCGTGTTCGAGTGACACGTAGCGAGCGGAAGCCCACCCTGAACGGGTGGGTCAGAGCGACAGCATGGCCATCCAGTCAACGCGCTACTCCTCCGGGTACTTCGGCTCTCGGCGTTCTGCCCGTTCGAGCCCGCGTTCGACGACCGCTCGAACGTCGCCCTCGAAGACGCTGCCGTGACCGGCGTACATCGCCGTAACCGACTCGGGGAGCCGGTCGAGGAGGGCCCGAATCGACTCGACGAGGCGATCGCGAGACTGGTCGGGAGCGTCGGTCCGGCCGAAACTACCGTCGTCGAACGCGCCGTCGTCGTGGACGACCACGTCGCCGGAGAACAGCGCCGTCTCGGAGACCAGCGAGACGTGGTCGTCGGCGTGGCCCGGCGTGTACACGACCGTACAGTCGTGGTCACCGACGGTGACGGTGTCTCCGTCGGCGAGTGCGTGGTCTCGTCGCGGGTGGTCGCCGTAGGCGTACAACTCGGCGTCGAACGCGTCGAGGACGGAGGCCAGCTCCGCGACGTGGTCGCCGTGCTGGTGGGTCAGGACGACGCGATCGAGTTCGTCGACGTGGTCTCTGATCGCGTCCACGACGCCGACGTACGCACCGGCGTCGACCAGCGTCGTCTGTTCGCCCGTGACCAGATAGGCGTTGCAGGTGAACGTCTCCGCGCCGTCGGTGACGGTGTAGACTGCCATCGTTCCCGATAGGGGTGGCTCGTGTTTCAGACTGCCGACTGTCCGGCCGTGAGAGACGCCACATCCGAGGTGGTGACGGCCGTGTCACTGCGCAGTCCTGTTTTCTCAGTGTCGTGTACTGCGACGGTAGCGGCAAAACCGCCGAGCGATTTATCACGGGGAATCTATAATGGTTACGTGTATGGGGTTTGGGAGCTACGACGAATCCGAACAAGACAATCAGGAGTACGACACAGAGTACGACGACGAGGATGGACTGTCCACCTCGGAAAACGAGCACGACGGTGACGTGGAGTTCGAGTTTACGGCCTCGAACGACGAACTACTGGATCGGCTCGACGACATCAAAGGCGAGAACACGTAATCGAAACCGCCAGACTGCGGGCTCGGGAGTAGTTTCGAGATGAAAGCCGGCGTCCGCGCGCTGGGCGTCGCAGAGTCGTATCGAGGGTCGACGAGCACGCTGGCCGGCGTCGTCGTTCGCGCCAGCCGGGTCGTCGACGGATTCGTTTTCGGCAGTTGCACGGTCGGTGGCAGCGACGCGACCGCCGAGATCGCCGACATGGTCGATCGGCTCGGCCGCGAGGACGTTCGGTACCTGCTGGTCTCTGGCATCGCGCCCGCGTGGTTCAACGTCGTCGATCTCGCCGAACTTCACGACGCCACCGGACTCCCGGTCTGTTCGATCACCTACGAGGAGAGCGAGGGGCTCGAATCGGCGATCCGGGACGCGTTCGACGATTCCGCGGTCGTGGACGATCGGCTGTCGACCTATCGAGCCCAGCCAGAGCGCCGTCCGGTCTCGGTCGCCGACGGAACGGTGTACGTCCGGAGTGTCGGCATCGACGTGGACCGGGCCGGCGAGGTCGTTCGCGCGTTCACGCCCGAGGGGGGACGGCCGGAACCGCTCCGGGTAGCGCGGCTGGCCGCCAGCGCTGCCGACGCCGCTGACCGAGAGCAGTAAGCCGACTACGTGCCCTTGAGCGACGTTCGCACGTCGTCGAGCGTCCCGGGACTGGCCATGACTGCGACGGTGTCGCCGGCAGCCAGCTTCGTCCGTGGGAGCGGGATCGTCATCGGTTCGCGGTCGCTCCCGTGCGCGTAGATCCGCGCGTCGCCGGGGAGATCGAGCGCAACGACGCGCTCGCCGACGACGGGCGATCCGTCGGGGACGGTGACGCTGGCGACCGAGAGCTGTTCGGTGAGGTCTGCCAGGACGTTGAAGTCCCCGCCCAGCAGCGCGGTCTTGGCACCCGCCGCACCGAGTCGCTCGGGGTAGACGATCTCGTCGACGTCGGCGGCGTACTTCTCGTAGATTTCCTCGCGGTAGTCGGCGTCGATCCGGAGGACGGTCCGACAGCCGTGTTCCTTGCCGATCATGCAGGCCGCGAAGTTGGTGTTGAGGTCGCCGGTCAGCCCCGCGATGGCGTCGGCGTCGTCCAGCTCCGCCTCTTCGAGGACGGACTCGTCGTTGCCGTCGCCTCGGACCGTCTCGAACCCCTCCTCAGCGCTCCGATCGGCCTTGTCGAGGTCGTTCTCGACGATGACGACGGCGTGGCCCTCGCTGTCCAGGATGCGTGCCGTCCGCGTCCCGACCCGACCGTAGCCGACGATGACGAACTTCATACCGCGTGGTACGTCACCATCCCACAAAATGCTGCCGCCCGATCGGTCGGCGACTGGGTTCGACGGACGTGAGCTAATCCCACGTCACGAACCCCCTCGTTTCGGCTAGAGATCGACCCCCGTCTTGCGGTTCTTCTGGACCACGTTCACTTTCACCGCGGTGCGTCAGACGCGCGAAAGACGCAGGATATCGGCGGGTTCGAGGGGAAACGGAGGGGTCGTGGTGAGTGTTCTCACCCCGTTGCGGGGGCCGGTCTCGAACGGCGGGCGTCGCCGTGAGTCACTCGTCCATCAGGCCGCCCTCTTCGACGCGCATGACCGCTTCGCCGTCCGGGAGGTTCGGCGCGTCGACGAGCTTGACGATTCGCTTGTTCCCTTTAGACTTCCGGAGGTAGATGCGGAACGTCGACGTGTGGCCCAGAATGTTCCCGCCGATGGGCTGGGTCGGGTCGCCGAAGAAGGAGTCGGGGTTGGCTGCGACCTGATTGGTGACGACGACGGCGGTGTTGTTGAGGTCGCCGACGCGCATCAGGTCGTGGAGGTGCTTGTTGAGCTTCTGCTGGCGGTCGGCCAGTTCGCCACGACCGACGTACTCGGCGCGGAAGTGGGCGGTCAGCGAGTCGACACAGAGCAGGCGGACCGGAAAGTCGTCGTCCTGACTCTCGCTGGCGATCTCCTGGGCCTTCTCTGCCAGCAGGATCTGGTGGTTGGAGTTGAACGCCTTCGCGACGTGGATCTTGTCGAGGACGGACTCGACGAGCGCTTCCAGCAGTTCCTCGTCGCCCGCGTCGGCGTCGCCCGCTTCCTCGACGATGCCGTGAAGCACCATCGTGTCTTCGAGAACGTCGTCGTCGAGGCCGCGGACCATCTGATCGATCCGCTCGGGGCGGAACGTGTCCTCGGAGTCGACGAAGATCGCGCTCCCCTCCAGACCGCCGTGTTCGGCCGGTAGCTGGACGGTCACCGAGATCTGGTGGGTGACCTGGGACTTGCCGGCCCCGAACTCGCCGTACACCTCGGTGATCGACTGGGTCTCGATGCCACCGCCCAGCAGGTCGTCGACCTCCGAGACCGACCAGGTGAGCTTCCCGATCTGTTCGCGACGCTCCAGAACGGTCGCGCCGGTCTCGAACCCGCCGATGTCGGCGGCCTCTCGGGCGGCCTGGATGATGTCGGCCGCCGACGACTCGCCGATGTCGGCCGTGTTCGACAACTCGCCGGGGGAGGCGACGGCGATTCCCTGATAGCCGTCGAAGCCGTTGTCCTTGAGCTTCTCCGCTGTGGCCGGACCGACGCCCGGCAGCTCTTCGAGGTCCTCTGATGTGGACATACACGTGGCTTGTGCGTCGGGGGTAATAAACCTCCGTTAACAGTAGAGTGAAAGTGAAAGTGGCCGCCAGCGAGGGGACACTCGCCAGTCGATGCGAACGTTCAAACGAGAGGAGCGGCCCGTCGTCGGAAACGGACGGTGAACGGAGAGTCGACCGGATGGCAGGAGAGCCGACCGGACGGCTACAGCGGCGCGTGCGTCGCGGTCCCCGCGACGAGGACCAGCGCCACGAGCAGACTGTTGACGAACGCGCCGACCCAGACGCGACCGGTCCGCCGGAAGAAGTACGTGGAGACGGCGGTGACGATCGAGAGCAGGGCGACGAACTGGAGGGCGACGATCGTCAGGAGCGGCTGGCCGAAGGGTGAAGGACTACCGGCCAGCAGGACGCCGTACTGTACCGCGAGGAGCAGGACGAACCCGCCGACGACGGCGATCCAGTTGTGGGCCAGCGCCTCCCGGAAGGAGCGGTCGCCGGTTCGGAGCTGGCCGTGCAGTAGCAGCTCCAGTGCGAGGAAAAACAGCGTCAACGGCACCAGGTACACCAGCGCGATCCGGAACTGCGTGAGCGTCGGGAGCTTCATCGCGAACACCCAGAAGCGGAAGTCGGTGCCAAAGAGGTAGCCCACGGCCCCGAGCGTGCCGAGGAAGCCACCGACGATCGTCGCCGCCGCGACGGCCGAACGGGCGACCGTTCGCCAGCCGTCCGTGTCGAACCCGTAGCGCGCGAGCGAGTCACGGTCCGACCGATAGTGCCACGCGCCGACCAGCCCGGCGACGATCAGGCCGTTCCCCAGGGCCCACACCATCACGCCGTTGGTGATCTGCTGGGGGAACAGCCAGCTGATCGGGACGAACCCCTGGCCGACGAGGTTCAGCGGGAAGTAGGTCACCACCGGGACGAGTGCGGCCACCGCGACCGCGCCGTACCAGCTTCGCCCCTCGACGCCGGCCGGCTCGGGTACCGTCCGGCGGAGATCCGAGAAGCGCCGGTCCGAGAGGACCATCGCTCCGAAGGGGAACAGGAAGAGGACCCCGCCGAGCAGCGAGGCCAGCGTTCCCAGCTCTTTGAGCCACCAGATCTGGTTGCCCGGCGGTAGTTCGTCCTCGCCGTCCAGCGTCACCTGCATCCACTCGACCGCGTCGCCGACGGCGGTCGTCGAGAGGTGGTCGCCGGGGTGGGTCGTCGACGGAGTGTACAGACGGCGAGCGGTTCCGTCTTCGAGACTCCCGTAGGTCCGTCCCTCCTCGACGGGTTCGTCAGTGCCGAACAGCGTCTGGAGCTTCTCGCTTCGCTCGACGTTCGACGCGTGGGGCACACCCCACATCAGCATCGAGAACTCGTCGTACTCGCTGAAGACGACGGCCGTGTTGCGCGGGAAGGTCGCGTTGCCGTCGGCGACCCCCGAGTTCCCCGTCGAAGAGCCGACCAGCGCGACCGACTCGTAGCCGTCCCGGTCGCTCTGGGCCGCTGCGACGCTGGCCCAACCGCCCATCGAGTGCCCTTCGAGCCCGACGTTGTCGTCGTCGACGAACGCCAGCGACCGCATATACGACAGGGCCGGTGGGCCGCCGAAACCGTTCCCGAACGCTGGGGGATCGGAGTGGCCGTGACCGGCCTGATCGATCGCCAGGACGACGAACCCGCGACGCGCGAACTCGATGGCGAACGGGGACTGTGTCTCGCGGGTGTTGATGTAGCCGTGGGTCGCGACGACCCCCGGGCTGGGATCGTCGGCACTAGCACCGGGCGGGACGTACAGGGTCCCGTGGATCATCTGTCCGTCCGGAGCGGCAAAGCGCACGTCTCTGGTCTCGACGCTTCCGCCGTCGGTCTGGACCAGGTACGCGACCGTACCGCCACCGAACACGAGCAGGAGTGCGATGAACAGGACTGTCGTCTTTCGTGTCATCCTATACCGCGTTGCAGATGCATGTACAAATACTTTTCCAGTATTGAGAAATGAGTGTATATTAGTTACCAGCGTTAGCACGACGGATGGCGGTGGACTACAGTAGATTCGAGCCGAGCGCGGCGAGCGAGAGGCTCCCCGCGAACACCGCGACCGAAAAGACCCCCTCGGGCGCGGACACGAACTGCTCGCCGACGAGCCCGACGAGCAGGACGGCCCCTGCGAGGGTCGAACGGCGGGGACTGTCGGCCAGCGAACCGACGAACGTTCGGAGCTGCCAGCCGAGCGTGTCGAGACCGTCCCGGAGTCGCTGACCGACCGGGCGGTTGTCGTCGGGGTCGTCGGCCGGTTCGAACGCAGTGAGATCGTCGCGGTCGACGGTGAACACCTCACCGGTGTGCTCGCGGCGCGCGTCCGCGTCGGCGACCCGGAGTAGCGTCACCGTCTCGCTGCCCGTTCCGACCACGCGGTAGACGCCGGGCGCGGCGTCGGGCTCGATCGCCGCTGGCTCCGACAGCGAGACGTGATCCGAGACCGCGACTCCGTCGGGCGTCACTCCCACGGGTGGTTCCCCGGCCGGTCGGGCCACAGCGGGTACCAGTACTCCTTGTCCGGTTCGACGGTCAGCTCGCCGTCGAGGTTCGAGTCCAGCTTGAACTCGGCGGAGGCCTCCCGCTCGTGGCTCTCGTCGGCTTTCGGTGCGAACGGGTAGTACGCGCCCCGCCGGAAGGAGTACACCCAGTAGACGAGCTGCCCGTCGCGTTCGCGCTCGAAGGCGAAGACCGCAGCCAGGAGTCGGGACCCGTACCGTGCCTCGATCAGCGTGTCGGCGGCGAAGTGGATCGACGTGACCAGATCCTCGAAGCCGTCGTCGTGCAGGACGATCCAGTCGTAGCCGTGTTCGTCGGTCGTGAAGTCGGCGGTCGTTCCCGTATCCACTTCGCCGGCTTCGAGGATCGCCTCGACCTCCGCCATCGCGTCCTGAAAGTCGGTGTTGTCGACGTCGGCGAAACACAGCGCGGCATCGCCGGTCGGGGCGTAGCCTAGGTCGGCCTCCATTGTGACGTAGGCCGTCGACATCCCGAAGAGGTCTTCCGGGTCGGCGTCCCGAGTCGCGTCGGCTTCGGCCTTCGTCCCGAGGATGCTCTTGAGTCCGTCCAGCAGTCCCATACACGTCCCGTGGAGGCGTATGCCCTTATGTGTTGTAGAACGGAACTATCTGGCCATGTCGGACAGAATTATACGATCTAAGAAGTAAATGTGCAACTTTCACTAACGTATATCTGGTTAGGGATTTTATATACCTCATTTCTCACACCAAATGAGAAGATATGAATATAAAAACGTCCAATAACTGCACTTCAGAGAGATATACGGACAGAAATGACGGCCGATAGCTTGATATCCTCATACGCTGCTTCGCGAGACGGATACGGGGATCGACGGCCTCGGTTCGGTGACGTGTAGTCACGACGCGCCGTTTCGACGCCGTGTCGATAGTACCAGTGTTACGCCTCTCTGGTGTTCACTATTAGGAAATAACAACACGATCTTTCGCACTGTACACGGCTGGGTCGGACCACTCCAGCCGACGTGTGTTTCCCACTGTCTGGGTTGTCCCCTACTGGAGGAACCCACGGCCTCTGGTTATTAGGGTCCTCGACATATCCGGTGTAACGGATTTTTTCACTGTTGGGTGAGTGGACCGTACGGTGTTCCGGGTAGCTGACTCACTTCTCAGGGCTGTCGGCACTGGTTCTTGAGGAGAATCGTCTTCAGAGTCCGACTGGTGATACGGCAGTCTCTGGTAACAATAACGATTGTACCACTATTACGTTTTTGCCCGACGTTTCTTGATAGTATATGTATGCCGGTTGTTCAGGACACATCCGATGTTTGTTTCTCATGACGAAAGTCAACGGGGAACACGGGTCATGTGAACTCTCAACAACGTACAGGGAAGCCGTTGAGTGGGTCACTGCGGTCGAACTCGGAGATGAACCCCATGATCGAAAATGCCGACGGACAGTCGTGTCGAGACCATCGCCGCTATATAGAAACGCTCAGGAAGCTTAGGGGAAACACTCTCAGAGAGATACTCAACCGAAACATGGTTCGGGAGCCCGCGTCTCTCGCGTATCGTCGAATCTTCCCTCGCTGTCCGCACTGTCAGTCTCACCGCTCTGAACTACCGATCACGTTCGGGGATAGACGACCGACGGCATCGCTAGTCCAGTTCCAGCCGGTCGAGATGTGTTTCGGTCCGGTCGTCGGGCGTACGCGGTCCCGTACTGTTAGCCGTAGCTTCCCGAAGATATTCTCTGCTCTGGAGTGGCGAAGTCGTTTACAGATGTACATCTGACAGTATCAGCATCGGACGCCCCACGCGCTTGACTCTGGCCGTCCTCCAAACACTCAAGATGTGAGACAGTGTAGAAACGTGATAATACGGCCTCACAGACACTGTTCGGGAAGTACGACAACAGGCTTTCGACGACTGTGGGACGAATACGCAAACCTTCTCGTCGGAGACTATATCGCGGATTTAAGCGGCTAACAGCTGAACTATCTCTCGCCGTGACTACCAGCGCACTCCCAGTGCTCTCTCCGTGCTCCTGGTTACTCTCCCGTACTGATGCGGAATGCACGTCGAGAGACGCTCTGACCCTGCTCTAGGCAGACGACGCTCGAACGATGGCCTGTCGGTCGAACCCCCAACGAACTGCTGTCGATAGTTGTCCCGGCCACCATCGATAGTGATGGTCTTGGCTGCCTGCCACAATAGACTCGCTCACACGGGTACGCCGACGCTCCGGTCTCAGATGCTACCGGCGTTCGCCATCGACGTACTCCATCGTGTACCGGGTCGGAACCTTCGGAGAGAAGCACTTTCGTCGGTGCCTCGTCGGCGCTGGGCTGTCTCTGGCTGTGGTGCCTGCTCACCGATTGCTCGCTTCGGGCCACAACGATATTGTGTAATGCTCGAACGACTATGCCGGTCACAATTCGGCAGACGTTGCCATCTGCAGGCCACTTGCGGTTCGGTGTGTGGCCCAATACCATCTGTTCGACATTCGCGCTGAGGCTCGGGTTTTCCGACATAGGCCGAAAAAACGTTAGCTAGCTTCTTCAAATCCTTATCTGAACCCCCTGTGTAGAATTATCCAAAACCTTTATTATCAGACAACGACGCGGGATAACGTGGATATGGCAGACAAGTCCAACGACTACAAAGACGTTCTTAGCCGCCGCCGGTTCGTCGCGCTGACAGGCGCGGCAGGTGCTGCTGCACTTGCCGGCTGTGACGGCTCGGAAGGTACGGATGACAGTACGCCGGCCGACGAGGGTGGGGACGACGACACGTCGACCGAAGACGACGACATGTCGACCGAAGACGACTCGATGGAAGTCGCCGACGTGCGACACCGCAGCGGGACGAGCCTCTCGCCCGCGGACATCCAGTTCAACCCGTGGGGCCAGAACACCGCACAGATCTCGAACGAGCTCATCTTCGATCCGTTCGCGGAGTTCAACTACGCTACTGGCGAGTACGTTCCCGCGATCATCGAGGAGTGGGAGTACACGGGCGATACCTTCGAGATGGTCATTCAGGAGGGTGCGACCTGGCACGACGGCGAGCCCGTCACGGCCCAGGACCTGGCGACCTATCTCCGACTCGACCGCGAGTCGGGCAGTTCGATCTGGGACTGGGGCAGCGACGTCGAGGAGATCGACGACCGGACCGTCGCCATCACTATCGAGGGCGACATCAACCCGTCGCTGATCGAGTTCTCCGTGATGGAGAATCGGCTCACCACCAAGCACTCCCGCTACGGCGACGTTCTCTCGGAGACGCAGAACGCGGACGACAACACGCCGCTGACGGAGTTCGTCGACGACGAGCCGATCGGCAACGGGATCTTCCAGTACGGCGAGGCCGACGAGCAGGTAATTCTCACCGAGCGCCACGCCGATCACCCCAACGCCGACAACGTCAACTTCAAAGAGTACGCCTTCCAGTACTTCGACGGCAACACGGCGATCCACCAGGCGCTGCTCTCGGGGAACATCGAGAGCATGTTCGCCATCTACACGCCGGGCAACGTGGTCACCGACCTGCCTGACTCGATGAACGAGTACCGCACGCCACGGAACGGCGGCGTCGGGATTATCCCCAATCACAATCACGACCACCTCGGTCGACGCGAGGTCCGTCAGGCGATCGCCTACGCCATGAACCGAACGCAGGTCGCGGCGAACTCCGACCCGCGTACCAAGGTTGCCCCGCGCATCCCCACGGCACTGCCCAACGCCCAGCTCGAGAACTGGCTCGGCGACTCCATGGAGGACTTCGAGACGTACGGTCGTGAGTCCAGTGAGGTAGAGAAGGCAGCGAGTGTGCTCAAGGAGGCCGGCTACAGCCGCAACGGCGACGACGTGTGGGAGGACGAGGACGGCAACACCCTCTCCTTCGAACTCATCGCGCCCGGTGGCTGGTCCGACTGGGTCACTGCGATGGAGTCCGTGGCCGATCAGCTCAACGCCGCCGGCATGGACGTGGAGTTCTCGACGGTGCCGTTCGGTGACCTCGGCGGATCCGACGGCCGCTGGGCACAGGGGAACTTCGACGCGACCGCCGAGTACTGGACTGCGGCGTTCGCGCGTGCCGCTCACCCGTACCACAACCTGCGCCACCAGATGGTCAACCCCAAGGCGACGCTGCGCGAAAACGGCTACGCCTATCCGGGTGCTGTCGAGGACCGCGGCGGTTCCGAAGCCGACATCACCGTTCCGGCACTCGACGGCTCGGGCGAGCTGACGGTCAACCCGGTCGAGGACGTCGGTACGCTCGGTTCGACCAGTGACAGCGACACTGAGGCCGAGCTCGCGCTCGAACTCCTCTGGGTCTCCAACCAGGATCTCCCGATGATCCCGATCCAGGAGGGGCTGAACCAGACGTTCATCTCCTCGAAGCGATTCGATATTCCGGCCGAAGACGCCGAAGTCGCCCAAGTGCAGTACGCGAACACCTGGCTCCCGCGCCAGGGCGAGATGACCTACAACGGCAACTAACGGACAGCTACCTGGCCCGGATCCCTGGGTGGGAGGTCGGGGCCACGCCGCTGTCGTCGCGAGCGTCGGTCCACCGCATCGACGGAGTGACAGCGAGCCTGCGACCGACGCAGTTGACGAACTGACGTTTTCCTCGGGGACACCCGGTTCGGCGAACCGCCAGGAACCGTAATCCATATTTGTGTGAAGCGTAAGGACTCCATCATGCGCTACTACGCAGAACGGGTAGCTCGCTCCGTGTTAACGGTGTGGGCCGCCGTAACACTGACCTTCGGAATCCTTCGACTGATGCCAGGGGGACCACTGGTACAGCTCCGGGGGCAGCTATCTCGACGGAACATGTCACCGGAAGAGATAGAAAACCAGATGGCAGTGTACAAGGAACGACTCAACTACGCGGACGCTCCGATCCACGAGCAGTACATCACCTACGTTTCGAGCCTGCTCCAGGGAGACTTCGGGGAGTCGCTCAAGGAGGGCGAGCCGGTCCTCCAGCTCATCGGCGAGGCGCTCCCGTGGACGGTGTTCGTCATGACGGTGGCGACGATCCTGATCTTCGCGATCGCGATCGTCTGGGGGGCGCTGACAGCGTACAGGGAGGGATCGACGTTCGACAAGGTCTCCTCGGTGGCCGGTGTGCTCCTGGGATCGATCCCGTTCTACGTGTTCGCGTTCATCCTGTTGCTGTTCCTGGCCTACGAGAACAAGTTCTTCCCGGCCAGCGGGCGGATGACGCCGTTGACCGATGTGGAACTGACGGTCGATTTCATCGTCGACGTACTACACCACGCGGCGCTGCCGATCGCGTCGGTCGTCGTCGTCCAGGCCGGGCTCCAGATGCTGTCGATGCGTGGGAACAGCATCCAGGTGCTGGGGGAGGACTACGTCCGTGTGGCCAGACTTCGTGGGCTCTCTGACCGCCGGATCTCGACGCGGTACGTGGCGAGAAACGCGATCTTGCCGATGTACACCGGCTTCCTGACGCTGATCGGCTTCAACATCGGAAACTCCGTAATTCTCGAACAGGTGTTCACCTATCGAGGGATCGGGTACGTCATGTTCGACGCGCTCGAAGTCCAGGACTACTCGATACTGATGGGCGTGTTCCTGGTGTTTACCATCATTCTCGTCGTCGCAGTGCTGATCGCAGACCTGACCTACTCATGGGTCGATCCGCGGGTCAAATCGGGTGATGCAAGTGAAGCATACTGACTCAGACACGGACGGTGAAGAGTTCGTCTTCGAAACACAGACCTCGACTGTCGAAACGTCTCGCAGCGAACGACTGCGAGACTTCTACGAGGAGTTCATCTACAAGCCGGGTCTCGTCGCCCTCGACGACTCGCGGACCCTCATCGGCGGCGTGATCCTCTTCGTGTTCATCCTCATCGCACTGATCGGAACGCGGGTGTATCCCGCACCGGTCACCAACCAGGTCGAGCGGAGCCTCAAGCCGTTCGAGACGATGAACGCACCGCTGGGATCGAACCCGTCGGGCACCGACCTCCTCGCGCAGGTCATCCACGCGACGCCGTCGATGCTGATCCTGGTGACCGCGGGTGCGGTCTTCTCGACGTTCATCGCGGTCTTTACCGGGACCGTCTCGGGATACAAGGGCGGTACGACCGACCGCGTCATCACGACGATCTCGGACATCGCGATGTCGATCCCGGGGCTCCCGCTGGTGATGGTGCTGGCCGTGACCATCAAGCCCGAGAATCCGGCCGTCGTGGGGATCCTCCTCACGATCAACTACTGGTCGGGGCTCGGCCGAGCGATCCGGTCGCAGGTGCTGACGCTGCGCGAGGAGTCGTACGTCGAGGCCTCGCGGACGATGGGTGTGAGCACTCGACGGATCCTGACGAAAGACATTATCCCGAACCTGATGCCGTACATCCTGGTCAACTTCGCGTTCGCCGCGCGATACTGCATCTTCGCTGGCGTCGGGCTGTACTACCTCGGCGTGTTGCCGGCGGACCTGGCAAACTGGGGACTCCAACTCGACAGTGCGTACAACGACTACAGCGCACTCGTCGGGAGCGGCTCGGAGTATCTGGTGATCGTTCCGATGATCCCCATCGCTCTGCTGTCGCTCTCGCTGGTGTTGCTCGCCCAGGGCCTCGACCGGATCTTCAATCCGCGCGTTCGCACTCGGCTGGCCGGGGAGTCGGAGTCGATCGAAGAAGAGGACGACGACGTCGTCCACACGGGGGGCGTCTAAATGGCCAGTACGACCGTCGAAACTCGCGAGCCAGACGCGGAGGATCCCGTCGTAGAGATCCGGAACGCCTCGGTGACCTACGACGACGGCAACTCCTACGTCCTCGATCACGTCTCGATGGACGTTCACCGTCACGAAGTGATCGGCGTCATCGGCGAGAGCGGTTCGGGCAAGTCGATGCTCGCCGAGTCGATGCTGGACTCGATTCCAGATCCCGGCATATTGCGCGGACAGGTCACGTACAACCCGACTGAGGGCGAGCCCATCGACGTGCTCGACCTGACCACCGAAGAGCTGCGACAGCTCCGCTGGGAAGAGATCTCGATGGTGTTCCAGGGCGCGATGTCGTCGTTCAACCCGACGATGCGCGTCGGAAAGCACTTCGAGGAGACGCTGTCCGCCCACGACGCGGACGTCGACGAGGGGCTGGCGTTCGCCCGCGAACTGCTCCAGGACCTCTATCTCGAACCCGACCGCGTGTTGAACTCCTATCCTCACGAGCTGTCCGGCGGGATGCAACAGCGGGCCCTGATCGCCCTGTCGCTGGTGCTGGAGCCCGAGCTTCTCGTGATGGACGAGCCGACGGCGGCGCTTGACCTGCTGATGCAGCGCTCGATCCTGCGACTGCTCCGGGAGCTCAAAGAGAAGTACGACCTGACGATGGTCTTTATCACGCACGACCTCCCGCTCATCGCGGCACTCGCAGACAGACTCGCGATCATGTACGCCTTCCACCCCGTCGAGATCGGACGGACCGAAGAGATCGTTCGGAACGCGGCCCACCCGTACACGCGGGCGCTGCTGAACTCGACGCCGAACCTCGACGCACCCATCGAGGAGATGGTCCCGATTCCCGGTTCGCAGCCGGCACCGATCAACGTGCCAGACGGCTGTGCGTACCATCCGCGGTGTCCGCTGGCCGACGAGCAGTGTCGCTCTTCGGAACCGGACTACGCGTCGATCGGCGACCGTCACGCGTCCGCGTGCTACCACTGGGAGGACGCACGGGACGAAATATCGCTCAACTACTCGGAGAACCTTGGCGACGCCGCCCGCTCCGGAGGTGACGAGTGATGCCGGGTGACGAAGTCGTGTTGACCCTCGAAGACGTCGAGGTTCACTTCGAGAACAAGTCGTCGCTCCTCGATTTCGGTGGTGAGTCCGAGACCGTCAGAGCCGTCGACGGCGTCTCACTCGACATCTACGAGCGCGACGTGATCGCACTGGTCGGCGAGTCGGGCTGTGGGAAGACGACGCTGGGCAAGACTTCGATCGGTCTCCAGCGACCCACCGGCGGCTCGGTGAAGTACCGGGGCGAAGACATCTGGGACATCCGTGACGGAAAGGTCGACACCGACACCGAGTGGGCCGACATCCGCCAGTCGCTCCAGATCATCCACCAGGACCCCGGCGCGTCGCTGAACCCGAACCGCCGGCTCGTCTCGATCCTCTCGGAGCCGCTCCGACAGGTCAACCCGAACCTCTCGAAACAGGAGAAGCGCGAACGCATCTACGCGCTCTTAGAGCGTGTGGGTATGACGCCGGCTGCCGACTTCGCCGAGCGCTACCCACACCAGCTCTCGGGCGGCGAACAACAGCGCGTGGCCCTCTGCCGGGCGCTGTTGATGAATCCGGACGTGATCTTGGCCGACGAGGCTATCAGCGCCCTGGACGTGTCGCTGCGCGTCGAGATGATGGACCTGATGCTCGACCTCCAAGAGGAGTTCGACACGTCCTACGTGTTCATCAGCCACGACCTCTCGAACGCTCGTTACTTCACCGCCCACAGCGGCGGGCGAATCGGCGTGATGTACCTGGGACAGATCGCCGAGATCGGTCCGGCCGAGGCGATGATCCAGGATCCCCACCACCCCTACACCAACGTCCTCCGGTGGGCGACGCCGGACCTCTCCCTGCAGGACGCGGGCGAGGTCCCGATGCGCAAGATCGACATCCCGGACCCGATCGATCCGCCGAAGGGCTGTAACTTCCAGACGCGGTGTCCAGAGGCCCGAGAGGCCTGCCGACAGGCGGACCCACAGACCTACCACGCGGAGAACCAGCGCGTCAGGTGCTTCCGCGAGGACGAGGACCACGAGTACTGGGAGAGTCCGGAGCTGACGGACTAGTCCTGCCCACGGTCCGTCGGGAACGTCGCCGCCACGGTCGTGAGACGGTGACGGCTGACAGTAGCAGCGGCCCGCCCGTTCGTTTTTCTTCGACACCCTGAGCTGACGCCAGTGGACAGAGCAAGACTCTTGTCCACTCACCGGTAGTACACGTCCATGGCGCGTTTCGAGGCCTTCTGGCGGACCATGTGCGCGTACCGGTCGTACATCTGGCTCGCCGTCATGGTCCACATCTTCTTGCTCTTGCTCGCGATCTTCGGACTGGTGGTCGGGCAGCCGGGAACGGCGTCGTACACCCTCTCGATCGTCAACGTCGGCCTGCTGACGGTGTCTGGTGGGACTGCCTTCCTCGTGTTCTACACGTGTACTCGCCGCGAGAGAGAAGAGTACTAGGCGTCGGCCTGTGCCTCGATGAAGGTCGCCGTCTCGCTGGCCAGTTCGCGCAGGTCCTCGTCACGCTGCTCGTCCTCAGCAACGTCACGAAGCGGCTCGATCGCGGCCGGCGGTGCGAGAAAGCCCAGTGCGGCGACTGCCGTACTGACCGTTGGCGTGTCCTGGTGAGCCAGTAGTTCGACGAGGGGATCGACGGCACCGTCGACGAGCGTCGGATCGTGTTCGGCGACGGACGCGACGATGTTCGCGACCGTCGTCAACACCCCCACGGCGTCGCTCTCGCTGTCGAGTACGGCGACCAGCGTCGGAATGTGGTCGGCGACCGCTTCCGGCTCGATCGACGCCAGCTCGGCGACCATGTTGGCCGTGACGACTCGCGTCGCCCACTGGCGTTTGGTCTCGTCTTCCGAGACCATCTGGTAGAACTCCTCGCGCTGGGGATCCGGCGCTTCACCGGCCCGTCCGTCGGTGAAGTCTACTTCCGGATCCTCGATCGTTCGATCGACCAGTTGCTGGAGGTGGGGACGGTAGGCGTGTGGCATCGTCGTGATCGACTCGCGCACGAACTGGACGGCCGCCAGCTGCAGAATCGGCGGGTCCTGATCGAGCAGGTCGACGATCGGTCCGACCGCGTCCTCGACGGCCTCGGGCGCTTCGCCGACGAGCGAGGCCAGCGCCAGCGCGCTGTGGAGCTTCACGTTCGTCCGCTCGTGTTCGAGGTTGGCGATCAACTGCGGGGCGTGTTCGACCGCTGTCGCGGGGTCGTCGTCCGCGACGGCGGCGGCGACCCGCACGGCGTGGGTGCGAACGAGGTTCGTCTCGTGTTCGAGTCCCGACCGGAGTACGTCCGCCGAGACCTCGTCGGCCGACACTGACTCGATGTCGTGTGTCAGGACACCGTGGCTAAGCGAATCACTCATCGTCCATCGAAGGACGCCGACGCCAATAATGGTGGCGATGGGGACCGTCACCGGTTCCGTCCCGCCCGCGTTCGTCACGGGAGGACGGTCCGTACCGTCGACACGGACGCCCCCGCCACGTCACACCGCGACGGTCGGCACAGAGACGAAACAGCTCGCGTATGGTTCTGTGTTTCTGGCTGTCTCCAAACAGTAACGCGTCAGTAGCTCTTCGCTCGCCTCAACTGTGGTATATCGAAGCGCAAGTGGGCTATACACAGTATGCTGGGGAGAATTGCGTTCGGAGTCCGGCGTCGCGCTTCGAGAACGCGCCGTTCTCTTTTCGCAGACCGAGAACTTCGAAGCGGTCCCGAAGACGAACCTGCTCGGCGCTCTCGGATTTCGGTGTGTACTCTGTCTGATTCCTAATTACGAGAAATCGACAGTTACGTGAAGGTGATAGTTACCGCTGTTCCAGCTCCCGCTCCAGGTCCTGTAGTCGATCGATTCGCTGTTCCGTCGAGGGGTGCGTGCTGAACAGCTTCCCGACGAAGCCGGACTTGATCGGGATGATGAAGAAGGCGTTCATCTCGGCCTGATCGCGCATGTCCTCTTTGGGGACCTTGTCCATTCGGCCGTCGATCTTCATCAGCGCCGTCGCGAGCGCCGAGGGGTTGCCGGTGATCGACGCGCCGCCGCGATCGGCGGCGTACTCCCGGTAGCGGCTCAGCGCTCGGATGAGGAGGAACGAGACGATCCACACCACGAGCGAGACGAGGATCGCGACCAGCACCGGCGCGCCGCCGTTGCCCCCGCGGTCCCGCCCGCCCGAGAACAGCCAGCCCCACCGGACGACGAGGAAGGCGATCGTCGAGAGGAACGAGGCGATGGTCATCACCATCACGTCGCGGTTCTTGATGTGGGCCAGCTCGTGGGCCAGGACCCCCTCCAGTTCCTCCTGATCCAGCGTCTCCATGATACCTGTCGTCACGCAGACGGCCGAACTCTTCTTCGAGCGGCCGGTCGCGAAGGCGTTGGGGACCCGAGAGTCGGCGACGGCGACCGTCGGCTTCGGGAGGTCGGCCTGCTGGGAGAGGCGCTCGATCGAGCGATGGAGCTCCGGGTACTCGTCGGGTTCGACCTCGCGGGCACCCATCGAGTACAGCGCCAGTTTGTCGCTGAAGAAGAACTGTCCCAGCAGGAACACGCCCATCCCCAGGATCGCGATACCGAAGAAGCGAGTCTGAGTCATCACCGCGACGAAGACGATGTACAGCGCGAACAGCAGGAACATCGTCAGGATCATGCGAGCGCGGAGACCCCAGTCTGTTTGCCACTCCATACCCGTGCTACGAGGGTGACGAGTAAAAGGGTTGTTCGACGGAGTGCGAGTGGTTCTCAGCGCCGTCTCCCGGTTTCTGGCACGCAACGGTACCGACGGAGCCGATTCGACCACAACTGCTTTGTTTCTGTTGGCTGTGTTATCTGTATGTCGTTCACCGACGCTGCTCCCGATCGGTTCGATCGTCGCGATCTCCGCTGGGCACTGGCGTCCGTCGTCCTCGTCAACGTCGTCGGCGGCGTCCCGGCCGTGCTCGGTGGTCCGGAGTCGGCGTGGTTCGAGGGGCTGGTCGAGCCCGCGATCTATCCGCCGGGCTGGGCCTTCGGCGTCGTCTGGACGGTGCTCTTTACGCTGCTGGGCGTCGCCGTCTTCCTGGTCGCCCGCGTGGGGCTGGACGAGCGTCGCGTCCGGGTCGCACTGGGGCTGTTTGTCCTCCAGTTCGCGTTCAACGTCGCCTGGACGCCGGTCTTTTTCGCGCTCCAGCGACCGCTGGCCGCGCTCGGGGTGATCGTCGCGCTGGCGGTCCTGATCGTCCCGACGATGTGGGCCTTCGATCGCGTCGACCGCCGGGCGGCGGCGCTGCTGGTCCCCTATCTCGTCTGGGTCCTGTTCGCCGCGCTGTTGAACTACCGGTTCTGGGTACTGAACGCCTGAGGATTCGGTCCCGACTCCGGAACGCACGACTTAACCGCGACAGCCACCAACGGCGTCCCAATGAGTCGATCCGGAGCCTTCTGCCCGCGCTGTGGCGACGAGATACCGGACCACGAGCGCGAGCGCCCGAGCGTCGCGGGCCAGCACGACCCCGACAGCGTGCTCTGTGACGGCTGCTACTTCGAGGAGTTCGATCTCGTCGACGCGCCGGACCGCATCGAGGTCCGGGTCTGTGCCCAGTGTGGTGCCGTCCACCGGGGCAACCGCTGGGTCGACGTGGGTGCCGAGGACTACACCGACATCGCCGTCGACGAGGTCAGCGAGGCCCTGGGCGTCCACGTCGACGCCCAGTCGGTCGCCTGGCAGGTCGCGCCCGAACAGGTCGACAAGAACACGATCCGGATGCACGCGGAGTTCTCCGGAGTCATCCGGGAGACGCCGGTCACCGAGGACGTGGTCGTCCCGGTCAAGATCAGCCGCCAGACCTGCACGCGCTGTGGCAAGATCGCGGGCGGTTCGTACGCCTCGACGGTGCAGGTGCGGGCCGACGAGCGCACGCCGACCGACGACGAGGCCGACCGCGCCAAGGAGATCGCCCACGAGGTCGTCGACGAGATGGAGGCGACGGGCGACCGGGACGCCTTCGTCACCGAAATCTCCGAGCCCGAGGAGGGGGTCAACATCAAGGTCTCGACCAACAAGATCGGGATGAAAGTCGCCCGCCAGATCACGACCGAGCTGGGCGGGACGTTCACCGACAACGAGACGCTGGTCACCGAGGATTCGGACGGCAACGAGGTGTATCGGGTCACGTACGCGATCCGGCTGCCGCGCTATCGCCCCGGCGAGGTGATCGATCCGGCGGACGGCGACGGTCCGGTGTTGGTCCGCTCGGTGCAGGGCAACCTCAAAGGGACGCGCCTCGCGACGGGCGACCCCTTCGAAGCGTCCTTCGAGGACGAAAACGCCCCCGACGCCCGTCGCCTGGGGAGCGACGCCGACGCCGAACGGACCACTCTCGTCGCCGTCGAGGACGAGCGTGCGGTTCAGGTACTCGACCCCGAGACATACGAGGCCAAGACGATCCCCCGGCCCGACTACCTCGACACCGACGCCGACGAGGTGGCGGTCCTCAAACACCGTGAGGGGCTGCACGTCGTGCCCGACGAGAGCTGACGAGAGAGTTCGGGACGCGTCCCCGCCTGCTGTTGTCGTCCAGACAGAAGATACTTACCGGCAGACGCTGGCCCCGTTCGCACGGATGCAACGCCGCCAGTTCCTCGCCGCGACCGGCCTGACGCTTCTCGGTGGCACCACCGGCTGCGTGGGCCAGCTCTCCAGTCCGCTCGCGCCGACGAGTGACGAACCGATCACCGTCGACGAGACGTGGAATCAGCCCGGTGGCGGGCCGGGCCGCGCGTACGCCGCCGCAGGGGCCGGACCAGGCGGAGCCATCGAGTCGCGGTGGCGGTTCTCGGACGGCGACAGCCACCTCGAACCGATGGCTATCGCAGACGACACGGTGTTCGCAGCCAGCAGTCGCACCGTCGTTGCCCTCGACGCGAGCCGCGGGACGGAACGCTGGCGCGCGGCAGTCGACTCGGACGACGACTGGCTCGCCGTGGGGCCGGACCACCTCTTTCTGCCCGACGGTTGGATCGAACGGGATCCGGGAACGGCCAGTGTGACGCCGTATCCCGAATCGTCGCCGGAACAGGACCGATTCGTCCTCCTGGAGGACCTGTTCGTCTACGTGACAGAGGACGCGGTCGTCGCGGGGCGACCCGGTGCCGACGAGGCGCGGTGGCGGCGGCACCTCGACAGGCCCCACTCGCTGTGTGGCGTCGCCGGGCAGCTGGTCGTGGTCGCCACTGAAGTGGGGATCTACGGCCTCTCACTGACTGACGGCAGCCAGCAGTGGGCACGCGAGGACCTGTGGTCGGAGGCGAGCTTCGTCGCAGCTGCCGGGGCGGACGAGCGCGTCTACGCGACGACGTGGACGCGGGATGCGACCGTCTTCGCGCTCGACGCGGCGACCGGCGAGACGGCCTGGACGCACGAACCACCGACACAGGTCACGCTCACGGCCGATTCGAACCACGTCGTCCTCGGCGGGCTTCCCGATGTCGAACCGATGAACCGCGTCGACGTCCTTGACGCGGCCGGCGATCGCCAGTGGGTCGTACCCACCGACAGCAACGACACGACGGTCCACGTGCCGGTCCTCGCCGACGGCGTCGTCTACGCCGCCCACGTCGCCGACTGCTTCGCTTACGACCTGGCCAGCGGTGAGGAACTGTGGTCACTCTCGCCGGACGGTCTCTTGCCGCGTGATCTCTACCCGCTCGGCCAGCCCCTCGTCGCCGGTGACGGCCTCTTCCTCGAACAGGACGGGGCCGTGTACGGTTTCGGCCCCGCCTGACGGCCGAACGGTCGACACGAAACGGGTTTCCGTCCCGACCGCCTGTCGTCCCACGATGAGCGCAGACGATCGACTGGCCGTCGTCGTCGCCCGCGACCGCACCCAGACGGTCATCGACCGGCTCCGAGAACTGGACGCCTACGACGACGACCGGACGGTCCAGCCGTGGGACGACGACAGCGTCGCCGTCCCGGTGACCAGCGTCCCCGCCGACCTCGCCGTTCGAGACGTGGTCCGTCAGGTCGGCGAGCCGAGGCTCCGCGATCTGGACGACTACCTCCGTGAACGAGGGTGGACCGACGCGGAGATCGACCTGGCACCCGCTTCCTGGGCCGTCGTCGGCAGCGTCGTCCTCGTGGATGTCGGCGACGCGCCACGACCCGAGGAGGTCGGCGCGGCACTCTTACAGCTCCACGGCGAGGCCGACACCGTCCTCTCGCGGGGGCCGATCACCGGCGAACACCGCGAGCCCGCGGTCGAGGTCATCGCCGGCACCGGCGACACCGAGACCGTCCACCGCGAGCACGGGACCGCCTACGCGCTGGACCTCGCCGAGGTGATGTTCTCGCCGGGCAACAAGGCCGAGCGGAGCCACATGGGCGCGGTCGTCCGCGAGGCCCGCGAGCGCAGCGAGCCCTCGGAAACGGGAGCGGGAGCAGCGCGACACGCGACCGGCGAACGCGAGCGGGTGCTCGACATGTTCGCCGGCATCGGCTACTTCACGCTCCCGATGGCCCGCGCCGGGGCGACGGTCACTGCCGTCGAGCGCAACCCCGTTTCCTTCCGGTACCTGATCGAGAACGTCCAGCTCAACGAGGTCGCCGACCGGGTCCAGCCCTACCGGGCCGACTGCCGGGACGTGACTCCGGACCTCGCCGCCGACCCGGTCGACCGGATCGTGATGGGCTACTACGAGGCCCACGAGTATCTCGACGCCGCACTGCCGGCGCTGGCTCCCGGCGGGGTCGTCCACATGCACGAGGCGACGCCCGACGGACTGGTCTTCGAGCGACCGATCGAGCGGATCGAGGCCGCGGCCGCCGACGCGGGCCGGGGCGTCGAGATCCTCGACACTCGCCGGGTCAAAAGCTACAGCGAGGGCGTCGCACACGTCGTCGTCGACGCCCGGATCGAGTGATTGTGTCGGCGTCCGCTCGGGGTCGCGAACGGCTCCCAGCGGTGACTGCCGCCCGTCCGTCTCCGGAACCTATTCGTCGCTGGTCTCGGATCGGACACGTATGCGCCGTCGCTCGTTCCTCGCGACCACGACGACCCTCGCCCTCCCGCTGGCCGGTTGTATGCGCCCGGACTACGGCTCGCTGACGATGACGGCGATGGCGACGGACGCCGCGATCGCCCGCCGTCACGCCGAGGACCTCGATGCCCTTCCGCCGGACTCGCGTGCCCTCGTCAGAGACGCCATCGACGGCGAGACGCCAGCCAGAGCAGACACCGGTCCCCCGTTCGACGCCGACCGGCCGTTCGAAGACGACGGCGCGTACTACGACATCGGGTACGAAGTCGTTGAGCGCCGCGCTGGCACCCAGTACGATCTCCGGATCGACTACGATCCCGTCGCGGAGCCGTCGTCGGTCGTCGCGTACGCCGACCTCCCGGCCGTCGACAGGCGTGCCCTCTCTCGGCTCTTGCCGCCGCCGGCAGACTCTCCGACCGGCAGGGGTTTCGACGTAGACGTTGCCGACACGTACCTCGACGACACCGCGAGCGTCCTCGTCCCGGAGCCGGAGTACGAGGCGGTCTCCTACGACGGCACGGCCTACCGGGTCGGCGTCGGCGGGAGCCGGGAGATCGAAGTCGACCGATACCAGTACAGCGCCGAGCGGATCGCCGACAGCCCGGCGGCGTTGGGCCGTCAGCTGCGCGAGCGGTACCTGTTCACGCTCAGCGGACTCCCAGAGGCCGAACGAGAGATCGTCCTGGAAGCCGCCGCAGAGGGCTACTACCCCGACAGCCCGAGCCGGGCGTTCCGATCGCTGACCGAACGGCTCGGCGCACACGAGCCGGTCCGTTCGACGGCCGGCACCGGCCACTGGCTGGTCCGGTACGACGGTCGGGTGTACTGGGCGGAACTGTCGACGCCGGGCGAGACGACGCCGTAGCACCTCGAAACGCCTATCCGTCCTCACTGGCAACGCGTGGGTATGGATCGACAGCAACTCCTCGCGATCGTCCTCGTCTTGCTCATGGTGGGCTCGTCGGCCGCCTACGCACTCTCGATGTTCTGATCGGGCCGGCCGTTCGGTCGCCGCGCCGACTGTCGCTGGCGTATCACAAACTATTCACCATCCCCTACAGTTCTCCGACGTATGCGCCGCCGAACATTCCTCGCGACCGCAGCGACCGCCGTCGCCCTCCCCCTCGCAGGCTGTGGCCACCCCTACGACGGTTCGCTCTCGATGAGCGAACTGACGAGCGACAGCGCCATCGCCGAGCGATACGCCGGTGAGACGGAGGGGCTACCGCCCGAACGAACGGCACTGATCGACGCCGCCATCGCCGGTGAGAAACCGACACGAGAGGGCCGGTATCCGCCCTACGAACGCGATCGTCCGGTCGAACACGAGGGCGCGTACTACCGGATCGCTCACGAGGTCGTCGACAGCCGTACGGAGACCCGATACACGATCGATATCGACTACGATCCGGCCACGACGCCGTCGTCGGTGATCGCCTACGAGGACCTCCCCGACGCCGACAAGACGGCGCTGGGCGAGTTGATCCCGCCGATGGCGGACCATCCGGACAACGACGGGTTCGACGTCGGTCGCACACACCGGTACGACGACGTTTCCGAGAGCGTCCTGGCGTCCGATCCCGCCTACGAGGGGATCTCTCACGACGGGGCGACGTACCGCGTCAGGGTGGCCGACGGCGGCGAGGTGACGATTGAGACCTACGAGTACAGTGCCGAGCGGGTCGCCGAGAGCGCCACCGACCTGGGCGCGCAACTGCGCGAGCAGTACCTGTTTACCCTCTCGGGGCTCTCCGAGGCCGAGCGCGAGATCGTCGCCGAGGCGATAGACGGGAGCTACTTCCCCGACGGCGGCGAGGTGCCCGACGCGTTTCGGTCACTGGCCGATCGCTTCCGCGATCGGGCGGGTATCGACACCACCGAACACGGCGGGACGTGGCTGGCTCGCTACGAGGGCACCGTCTACTGGACTGACCTGCAGTACCCGCCGGAGGCGGACTCTCAGTAGGATCGACGACCGTCCGTCTCACTCCGTGTCCCACACGTCGGCCATCGGGCTCTTACTGGAGCGTCGCCGGGACCGCGAACGGGACCGCCCGCTACCGGCTCCGTCGTCGGTCGAACCACCGGAGCCGCCGCCACCGAGCGCGCTCGCGGGGTCGAACGCGGGCAGCTCCGGCGGGGCCATCCGATCGACCTGATCGGCGAACCAGTCGGGCATGTCGACGCGGGCCCGTTCGAACAGGTCCAGCAGCGACGAGTCCGCGAGATAGGTCGCGCCGTGGTCGTCCGGGGCACGGACGACGCGGCCACAGGCCTGAATGACCGTCCGAAGCGCCGTGCGGTAGTACCACCCCCACTGGCCGTCCTCCAGGCGCTGGGCGACCCGCGAGTCGCGGGTGTTGGGGTACGGTGCCTTGCAGATCACCTGCCAGCGACAGAGATCGCCCTCCAGGTCCAGCGCCTCTTCCATCTTCACCGAGAGGAACACGTCCGGGTCGTCGCTGCGCTTCCAGGCGGTGAGTTGCCCGTCGCGGTCCTCGCTGTCGTGGCTCCGCAGGCGCGATCCGACGCCGAAGTCGACCAGTAGTTCGTCCAGTTGCTCTGCGATCGCGTAGGAGTGACAGTGGACCAGCCCCTTCTCGTCGGGGTGGTGTTGCATCGCCCGCACGACGATACGGGCGATCTTCGGCAGCGTCTCCTCGCGGTGTTCGTAGGTCATCTTCCCCTGGGTCACGTCGTACAGCGGCCGGTGCTCGACGGGGAAGGTGTGGCCCACGTCCACGAGCGCGACGTTGTCCGGATCGAGCCCGACGTTGGCACAGAACGCCTCCTTGTTGAGGATCGTCGCCGACAGCAGGGCGTGGCGGTGGCCCCGACCCCAGACCGTGTGTTTGAGGTACTTCTCCGGGTCCAGCGGTTTGATCGTCACGCTCCCGCCCTCGCCGTCTGGCTGGTCGACGACCCACGTCGTCACGCTCTCAGGATCGCGGTAGTCCTCGACGAACCACGAGAGGTCCTGCCGGAGTTTGTTCAGTCGGTCGCGCTCTGCGACTTCCTCGGCGGTCAGCTCCTCTTGCTGGCGCAGTTCCTGCACCCGGCGCTCGCCCACGTCGGCGAGTCGCTGGGCGTAGCCCGCGGCGTCTTCCAGATCGTCGACCGCCTGGGGCCTGGTGTCCTCCCAGACCGGCACCGTCTCGGGACCGAGTTCGATCGTCGCGTACATCTCCGCCCAGTCGCCCAGCCCGTGGGCCTCGTCGATCACGACCACGTCGCGCGGGCCGAACACGTCCGAACCGGCCGTCTGCATGAAGTAGGCAAGCGTCATCGCCGCGACCGGCCGGTTCGAGGCGATCGCGCGGTCGGAGAAGTACGGACAGCGGTGTTTCACCTGACAGTCGAACTTCCGCTCGCGGGCACAGGGTGCCTGATCGACCGGCGTGTCGGTCTCGCCCGGCAGGATGCAGTCGTAGTTGTTCTTCCCGCGGATCACTTCGAGATCCGAGAGCAGCGGGTCCTCGGCCACGTCGTCTAGCTGTGAGACCTGCGGCGTCGTGTAGTAGGCGTCGATGACCTCCTCGGCCCCGGCCTCTCCCGCTGTCCGGGCACAGCCGGCGATGGCACGCGCGAGCAGGGACTTGCCGCTCCCGGTCGGCGCGCGCACCAGCACCACGTCGTTGCCGGCCGCGAAGGCGTCACGGATGTCGGCCAGCGCCTCCTCCTGGTTCCCCCGGTATTCCGGGGCCGGAAACTCGTCGAAGATACGGGCGGGATCCACGAGGGATGGCAACCGTGCGTCGCTCGTAAAACTGCCGGTCAGCGCAGCGCCGTCGAGACGAACAAGTACTTGCCTCCTGCGACGATGGCCCACAGTATGGATCAGACACGCCGCGCCCTCCTCCGCGCGGTCCCGCTGAGCGTGACGGCCGGGCTCGCCGGCTGTTCGGCCCTCTCTGGCGACGACGAACCGGCGACGGACACGGCGACCGACACCCCGACCCCCGAGCCGGTCCTCGACGGGGACTCGTCGGCCACGGAGTGGCTGTTCCCGCCGTCGGCGCTGGAACGAGACAACTACCCATTCGTCACGCTGCACCCGTCGGCGATGCTCGAATACGCCGACGCGCTGCCCGAGGCGCGAGTCAGCAACCTCCAGTCCGACATCGGGCTGAGCGGCTTCGACACGATCGGCTCGCTCGACGGCCTCTACCAGTTCGGGCAGGGCGTCGCAGTCTACGACGGTCCGTTCGACCGCGATCCCCTCGTCGCGGAACTGACTGAAGCGGGCTTCGAGGAGATCGGGGCCACTCACGGCTTCGACCGCTACACGCCCGACGACGAGCGCCTGGTCGCCGTCGGCGAGAGCGACGTGTTGCTCGTCGACCTCCGCGGTGGCGACCTCTCCGTGACCGCCGACAGCGTCGCCGGAGCGGCCCTGGACGCGGTGACCGGCGAGGGCGACCGCTACCAGGACGTGAGCGACGACTGTGCGACGCTGCTCGACGCGCTCGGGACCGGCCACGTCCGCACCGGCCGGATCGGGTCGACGGCACTCGACGGCGACGGCGGCGTCGCTCAGGGCGCTCGCTGGCGAGTGGACAGCGAGACGACGGCCGTCACCGCCGCGACGGTCTTCGAGAGCGCGGACGCGACGGACGAAGACGCCGTGGCCTCTTGGGCCGCCGCGTCGGGCCCCTTCGGTGAGACCGCGCCAGCGACCGCGAGTGATGGCCGGGTCGTCTCGGCGACGGCCGACGTTCCGACCGGCGAGTTGGGGCCGTTCGAACTCTCCTCGTCGCCCGACGCGGCACCGCAGGTCGCGCTGGACTTCGACTACGACGCCGACGCGGGGACGGTCACCGTCACCCACAACGGCGGCGACAGCGTCCCAGCCACGCGGCTCGAACTCCGGGGCGACGGCTTCGCCGAGCGCGACAGCGCCGACCAGAGCGAGTCCGGACTGTGGAACGGCGAGACCAGCGGTGACGACGAGACGGTCGTCGCCGGTGACAGCGTCGTCGTCGGTGTCACACCGACGTACCGTCTGTTCGTCCTGTACTCGCCCGAGTCCGGCCGCGGCGTGACGCTTGGCTCGTCGAGCGGTCCCGAGGCCTGATACTGCCGGGGCTACAGCGCCGCCACGTCGTCGGCGGTCACGTCCTCGTCGGGGAGCCGGTCGATACAGTCGAAACAGAGGAAGTGCTCGGTGTCGTCGACGAGTTCCAGCGTGATCCCGCCGGTCGGGGTGTGCTCCTGGGTCCAGATGTTGGCGATGCCACCGGCGATGGTCACTTCGACGCCACAGCCGTCACAGGGCTGGGTTGTCATAGCTCGCCTTCGGCCGGGAGAGTGGAAAACGCGTCGGTGACGCCGCCTCGAACGGCTGTGGACGGAAGGATGTTTCAGGCTCCCGGTCTATCGGCTCTACAATGAGCGAATCGGACGGGCCAAAACAGGTCGACGACCCGGACTACCACAGCGAGAACCACACGGCCGCCCAGACGTGTGGCTGGACCGCCAACGCCCTGCGTGGCGAGGGGAAGTGTTACAAGTACATCTTCTACGGCATCGAGTCCCACCGCTGCATCCAGATGACCCCCGTCGTCAAGTGCAACGAGCGGTGTGTCTTCTGCTGGCGCGACCACGCGGGCCACGCCTACGAACTGGGCGACGTGCAGTGGGACGATCCGTCGGCGGTCGCCGACGCCTCGCTGGAACTCCAGAAGAGACTGCTCTCCGGGTTCGGCGGCAACGAGAAGGTCCCTCGGGAGCGCTTCGAGGAGGCGATGGAGCCCCGTCACGTCGCCATCTCGCTGGACGGCGAGCCGTCGCTGTACCCCTACCTGCCCGAACTCATCGAGGAGTTCCACGACCGGGACATCACCACCTTCCTGGTCTCCAACGGGACCAACCCCGACGTGCTCGACCGCTGTGACCCCACGCAACTGTACGTCTCCGTCGACGCGCCGGACCGCAAGACCTTCGACGACACCGTCAAGGCCGTCGAGGACAGCGCCTGGGACTCGCTGATCGACACCCTCGACGTGCTGGCCGACAAAGACGACACCCGCACCGTGATCCGGACGACGCTCGTCAAGGGCCACAACATGCACCACCCCGCCTGGTACGCCGCGATGTGCCAGCGCGCCGACGCGGACTACGTCGAGATGAAGGCGTACATGCACGTCGGCCACTCCCGCGGGCGACTCGACCGAGAGTCGATGCCCAGCCACGACGAGGTGCGGGCGTTCACCGAGGAGGTCGGCGGGTTCCTCCCCGAGCACGACACCATGAAGGAAGTCGAAGAGTCTCACGTGACGCTACTGGCTCGCGAGGACGAGACCTGGGTGCCGAAACTGGAGAAGAGCAGCGAGTTTTGGGAGCGCGATCCGGTCGTGAGTTACTGATACCGTCCGGTCAGTCCTCGCCGCCCCACTGCCACTGGGCGCGTTCGGCCTTCGTTTCGAGCGCGTCGATCCTGTCCGCGAAGCTGTCGCCGGCCTCCGGGTGTGCGTCCGAGAGCTGTTCGGCCCGGCGGAGGCGTTCGAGCGCTCGCTCGTAGTAGTCGGCGGCGTCCGCGTGTCCCTCGCCCCGTTCGTCGCCCTGAGCCGCCAGTTCGGCGGCCGCCGTCGAGAGCGCATCGACGCAGCGATCGACCACCCAGACCAGCTGGAACCGAACCATCTCCTCGGTCACGCCCCCGGCGGCCGTCCACCCGACGGCGGCGATGGCCCTGTAGCGATCGAGCGCGTCTTCCCAGGCCTCGACCCGCTCCGGGGCCGTCGCCGCATCGAGCGCGTCCTGACAGCGCTGCTCTGCGCGCTCCAGAACCGTCGCCGCGAGTTCGTCGTGCGTCTCACGGAGCGCTTCGAAGCGGTCCTCGATGGCGTCGTCGATCTCGCTGGCCCCGTCGAGTGACTCGCCGGCCGCGACCAGTGTCTCGAAGGCGGTCTCGTAGTCGCCGTCCTCGTGGGCGCTGCGAGCCGCTTCGAGTCGCGTCTCGACCTCGTCGGCCGTCGCCACTGCACAGAGCCGGTCCAGTTCGTCTTCGACGGGCTCGATCTGTGCCCGCATCGCCGCCGTCGGCGCGTCGTCCTCCTGGGTCGCACAGTGGTAGGCCTTCGAGAGCCGGGCGCGTGCGTGCTGTCGGTGCCGGTCGACGGTTTCCGACGCCTCGATCGCCTCGCGCAGCGCGTCGAGCCCGGCCCGTGCGTCGTCGAGTGCCGTCGACAGCTCGGACCAGCACGAGCCGACGCGGTCGACGTACGCCTCGGCGGCCGCGGCCTGCTCGGCGTCGATCGGGTGGAAGACGACGGACTCCGCCGGAGTCCGGACGGTCAGTGTCGTCCGTAGCAGCCCGTCGTCGAACGTCGACTGTGTGACCCCACCCAGGGCGAGGGTCACCATCGCCGTCGTCGGCTCGTCGCCCAGCAGCGCGTACAGCCGGTGGTCCGTCACGACCACGTACGCACCGTGGCTGTCGTCGGGCTCGATGCTCGTCGTTTGCCCGTCGACCGTGTGTTCGATCGCGCTGGTGCTTGCCAGGACGTACTGTGTGGTTTCCTCGTCCCTGAGGAGCGATTCGAGCGGCCCGGCACCGAGCTCCGCGATCGTCGGTTCCCCCCGGACGGTCTCCCTCGAAAGTTCGCTGATTCGGTCGAGCATTGAGTGGCCCCCGAAGTGCAATCCCGTTGCTGTCCGATTATAACTATCGATCCGGTAGGTAAAATTCGGGATACGTTCTTGTGAGACACATTGTTGATTTTCAGAAACGACACCGAGAGCCTGTTTGAGTGCTCCGTCTCCGGTTTTCTGTAGAGTTTGCAGCAGAGCTGAAACGCCCACAGATGCGGCTTTAACTTGTCTTTGGAGATTCCTCGGTGGGCGAGAGCCACCGTCGCGCCAACGACGTGTGGCTCTCGCAAGTGTTGACGTGAATGTCGCCATCAGCGTATTCACCGTCGCATGGACGACGAATTTGCGGGTGAATTCGTTGTCGTCCTCTAGCGGTTTGTTGGCCCGAAGTCCGTCTGTGTAGACAGTCAGAGACTCCTGTTCAGGATTCGTCAGCAGGAGTCGAATAGTCGATTCATCGGCGGATTTCTCTGGCACGACGTACCGATCATCCGAACCACAATCGACCAGCGTGAACACCGGCGGTTTGTCGCCGCTGTACGATTCCCGTCCACGCGTGGACAGGCCACGCAAGCGCGACCAGGATCGCGCTTGCACCTTTGAAGCCAGCAAAGACATACACTTCGTCGATTTCGACCGGTCCAGACAGGCTGATCGAAGGCGCGTCGAGCGCTCTGACGAAGCGCTTGATGCGACGTCTCACTGTTTTGTAGGAACAATCGAGTTCTGCCTCATCTGCCGAATACTCGTGTTAAACCGTGAGAACACGTATATCATGAAGTACCACTCTGTCAGCAAGAGCTTAGAGGTGAGCGAAGATCGTGCCGATCTTGTCGTTGAACGTCCGCCGCAATTCTTACACAAATACCGCTGATACACCCGATAGCTGCCGTTTCTTACCGTCAGATCAGAACGGTAGCGGGGCACTCGAAGCCATCACGCCAACGAACCTGTTCCAGCATTCCGCTGCAGCCGATTCCAACACGAACCGGCTTTTGGGAACATATCGGGCACCGCTAGCGCGGTGCCCTTGCCATCTTCGACTTTCAGCACCAGCAGCTCTCGCTATCAACAATCTACTTCACAAGAGCAGTTGATGTAACAGGGCCGCCGAACGAGATGGCTCTCGTCTGCGACTGTGCGTCTACGATCGCTTTATCGAGTTTGGTTCCGACACATGTCGCATCTGCTCTGTTGAATAACGTGGTTTGCTGGACATACCAGGTCTGAGTTGGCCTGTCAGTTGGTAAGCTGCATTGTCTCAGAACGGGGATCAATCACCACTCGCCCAGAGTCCGCTATTCAACACGGCAGTCATCTCAATTATCCAAACTATATCGCATTCATCAAGAACAATACGCTTCCATTGGGGTCAACCTTTCGCGGATCACTTCCATAACTCCCATCGGGTTCCTAGATCAAGTAGCTGGAATGGTATCTAATCAACAGATAGCAGCTGGATTGTCCACACTAGAACGGATGGAGTGACATTTTAATGCGATCGTCAGCATTTTCTATTTGGATGTCCAATCATGTGTATGATTGAAAATGGACAGCATGGTATTAGCGTGTATGCAACTCAACGGATAAATTTTTCGAAATGAAAGAGACGAAAGAACTTATCAGGGAAGTGTTCAATTCCTTTTGGTTTGGGGCCACAAGTAGGTGGCCAGTAGGAACAAATATATATGAGCATGAATGGGACGTGTTAGTTATCCTTGATGCGTGTCGAGTTGATGCGCTTAAGTCGATTGAAAATGAATACAGTTGGTTAAACGGTACTGACGAGATCTGGTCAGTCGGTAGTTCTTCTCATGAATGGATGGCCAATACTTTCAGAAAAGAATATTTAAAAGATATTCGTGGTACTGGACTTATTACATCCAACCCATTTGCAAGCCGCGTTTTCGACGATAGGAACCACCCTCCACATGACTATACCACTCTGTTTGATATTGCATCATGGAATACGGTTGAGAGGCAAGACTTTGGCTCTACAGAATGGTGTTTTGGCCATTCACATGAGTTTGAGGATAGTTTTTCCCCTCCACCCGCGGAACACATGACTGAAAGAGGTGTAATAGCAGGAAGAGAACAGAATCTGGAACGGTTGATTATTCACTATTTTCAACCCCATCGTCCGTATATTCATAATGCTGTAAAGGATGGTACACTAAGCGATATTAATAAGTACCCATACGACTCATGCCGGAGCGGTGTGATCACTCGTTCCGAATTGTGGGATAGATATCTCGATAATCTTAGGTATGTCCTCGACAATGTTGGAGTCTTACTCCAAAATATCGATGCTGAAAAAGTAGTTATAAGTGCGGATCATGGTGAGTTATTGGGAGAGCTTGGTGAATTTGGTCATCCAGAAGGAGTACCCCATCCGAAATTGAAGAAGGTCCCCTGGGTAACAACAACTGGAAAAGATAATAAAACGATAACACCAAAAAACAATATTCAGATAAATAATAGGCCGGTTGAAGAACAGTTGGAAAACCTAGGATACTTATGATACTGTGAAGTACACTTATCAGAAGGTACTGAGATAGCGTACATATTTCAGAATGTATGTGCGAACAAAAGGCTATATCCGTCTTGAATAAAACATGACGAACATATTGTTAATTGTGATGGACAGTGTACGAGCGAAGAATACCTCATTACACGGATATAAGAGAGAGACAACTCCTTATCTTAAACAATTCGCTAATGGAGCAACTACCTATCAAGAGGCTAAAGCTCCTGGAGTGGATAGTGCGACATCTCATACATCCATATTTACTGGTTACGATGTCCCACAACATCAAGTTGTATCGGGTGAAGATACACTCAAAACGGGCCATTCCGCGTGGGAATATCTTACGAAGGATGGCTTTGAGACTGCGCTTTTTACGCCAAACCCATTTTTTTCCGATAGAGATATCGGTCTTGGAGAAGGGTTCGATAAGAAGTTCTTCGGAAAAGACTACGACTTGCCGTTTAGGCGGGGACTTAATCCAAGGAAATACACAAATAAAGGTGACGAGAGATGGATAGATTTCCTATATGATTCTATAAGAGAGATTCGGCCACTATCTTCGATAGGTAACGGATTAGTGATGAAAGCAGATGAAATTTCCCCACTTCTTATTGAACCGCACTATAATGATCGGCCAGCGAGTATCTTTGCATCTGAATTTACTAAATGGGTTAAGGACCAATCGGAACCGTGGGCCGCTTGCATAAACTTCATGGATGCACATACACCGTTTTTCCCAAAAAGAAAATTTGATAATTGGTCTGAAAGATACCACTGGAAGATTCAAGACAAGATAAATCCGCCATGGGATTTTATTTCTAAGGAAGAATCCTCCTGGAAATTTGAAGCACTAACTCCCCTCTATGATGCCAGCATAAGTCAGATAGACAGCTCAATTGGAAGAATAATAAATCATCTTAAAAAGGAGGGAAAGTATGATGATACCCTTATTATCGTGACTTCCGATCATGGGGAGGCATTCAACGATCAAAGCCGAGTCAAACCCGAGCTTAACCTAGTTCACCATAGTATCGGTATTCATGAGAGTTTACTTCACGTTCCACTTGTTATTAAATACCCACACCAAAATGAGGAAAGACACGTACACAAGCCAGTATCATTGACTGACTTATATAAATTAATTAAATATCCCGGAGACGATATTGGGATGGTTGATAGGCTACTAGATGAATCACCAATAATTTCAGCGATGCCTAGCTATCAGACTCGGTCTGATGGTATGATTGACAGGCTAGAAACACACGCACCAAACGCATCAACTTATAAAGGTTGGGCATACGCAATCTATGAGCAAAATGGTGATGGAATTAGAAAACATATCCAATGGGAAAACAGATCTGCTCTTGTAAAAATAGATGGCACGTATTCTTTTCGTGATGGACATCCAGACAAACAGATTCTCGAACATGCTACCAAACTTCAAGATGCTGATGTGGCGAGAAAACAAACTAACGAAGTTACTGCGGACATCGAATCACGTTTAACAAACCTTGGATACAGATAATAAGTCTGTTAACCAATAATGAGTGATAATAGAAATAGCTATTTGGCAACAATACTTGAAGGAGTAGGAGTGTATACAATTGGGAAGGTACTATCAAAACTTACATATTTTATAATTAATCTCCTCCTAACTAGTCTTTTGGGTGCATCTTTGTATGGAGTGTTTTCATTTGTGAAAACCATAATCAATTTTTCTTATCGAATAGGCAATCTCGGCACACATAAATCGATCCTTCGTTTCATCCCCATGTATAGATCGAAAAAGGACCGGGACTGGATTTTCACTGTGTCACTGGCCATAAATATTTTTTCAAGTATATCAATATCAGTTTTATTATACACTTCCGCTCCAGCCATCAATGAAATATCAATAAATCATGATTTTGGGACTGCCTGTATAAGAATATTCTCAGCTTATTTACCATTCCATATGATTACAAATTTATTTATTGACTTTTCGCGCAGTCTCAAGAAACCCATGCTACAGGCAAAAATTCAACATATTATTGTTCCTAGCTCCCGCCTTTTAGCTGTAGGAGTTGCTTTTATGATCTCTGGTTCATTATTAGATGTAGTTTATTTATGGATGTTTTCAGGAGTATTAAGTTTCTTAGTAGCGGTCTTCATTCTGGGGAGTCATTCCGGGGTTTCTTTATCAACTACATCGGACAAAGCCTCAATAAAAAAGTTCCTCAACATATCACTTCCATTGACATTCACAGAGATTGGATCTCTCCTTACGAAGCGTGTTGATATTCTTCTTATTGGGTACTATCTAACTAGTGAAGTTGTTGGCGTGTATAATATCGCTGCAGTATTAAGTGATATATTAACTCTTCCGCTTACGGCGGTGAATCAATTATTTCCCGCTGTTTCTTCTGATCTTTATCAGCAAGGAGATCTTGATGAACTGGAGAATGTCTATAGAGCAGTCACTCGTTGGGCATTCACACTATCATTGTGGATGGGTGCCGGGCTAATAGTATTCCGTAGTGATATCCTTGGATTGTTCGGCCAGGATTTTATAATTGGTAAAACAGTACTTCTTCTGTTTGTTATTGGTCAGGTACTGAATGCTTCCGCAGGACCAAGCGGATACTTACTTGCAATGAGTGGGAATCAATATGTTACCTTAGCTAACCAGGTCATATTAGCAATTCTTAACTTGTCATTTAATATAATTCTAATCCCAAGAGTTGGTTTTGTTGGTGCAGCAATTGCTACAGCAGCAGTTCTTGGACTTGTTAATATGATACGTGTTGTAGAAATATGGGTGTTAGAGGGGGTCCACCCATACTCAAGAGAATATTATAAACCGGTGGTTTCGTTTTTAGCGACGGTAGTATCTCTTATTATTATTCGAAGTATTCTACCATTATTTGTCTCAATGATAGTTGGCGCTATTATCGGAACGATAATATTCTACAGCATAATATATAGTTTGGGAATAAATGAGCTAGATAAAGAATTGATAATTAAATTGAGTTGATTCCAATACAGACAGACTCTAGGACAGCATCAACGACGAAGTATTGGGATTAAGACAAGCGATGAAGTCGCTGTATATAGTTCATCACCTCCTCTTCTGCCGTTCACCCGTTAAGCGCTTGATTCGGTCTTTGTGGTTGTAATGGTATCGAAACCGTCGCAACCACCGTCTCGCGCTGAATTGACTGCCCACCAGACGAATGAACGTACTCAATTCGCATCTTGCATACACCTAATTCAAGACCGCGCCGTGAATACGATCGACACCCAGTAATTCTAAGATAGCGATCGTCTACCTGATCGACGGCCCTGCCGTGTGAGGGACGAACCCCAAATAGCCGAATGTGTGTCGGGGTGCACTCGTTCTACTAATGTCTGGACTGTCTGTTTCCAACGCTTCTCTGAGCGGGTCTGCAAGTGCTATGAACACCACTCGCTACAGCTAGTTCACCTCTCAGTCCCTCAACTAGATAGTGCAGAGATAGTATATCGACCAAAAAAGGAATATGTATGCCGGAGCAAACCTTTAGTGATGATAAGCGGTGTAACCCTTCGCGACCTACAAACAAACACAGATGAACGTGGTCATCTGGTTGAGGTATACCGGGAAGACTGGGATGAGTACGATCCATCCCCACAAATGTCCTACTACTCGATGACTTATCCCGGCGTCACACGCGCGTGGCACAAACACCACCACGGCCAGATAGATCATTTCGTCTGCCCGAAAGGACGGATTAAGGTCGGCGTCTACGACGACCGCGAGGACTCGCCATCGCAGGGCGAGCTCGATACCTTCGTTATCGGTGAGCACAACCAGAAAGTCATCCGGATTCCGGGTGAGTGTTGGCATGGATTCAAGGCTATCGGTGACGAACCGGCATTCCTCATTAACTTCCCATCAAAGCTCTACGACTACGAAAACCCTGACGAAGAACGGCTCCCATATGATACAGACAAAATACCTTTGGACTGGGACGAAAAACCCAGCGAGTGACCAATGAAAGGCGTCCTTCTCTCAGGTGGCACGGGCTCACGCCTGCGCCCGATCACCCATACAGGGCCGAAGCAACTTGTACCAGTAGCAAACAAACCCGTTCTCGAGTACGCGGTCGAAGACCTCCGGGGCGCAGGTATCACCGAGATCGGCGTTATCCTCGGGAACAAAGGCCGTAACGAAATCCAGAAACTGCTAGGCGACGGCTCCGACTATGGCGTTGAGATCACGTACATTGTCCAAGGAAACCCCCTCGGCCTCGCACACGCTGCGGGCTGCGCGCGTGACTTCGTCGGCGACGACGACTTCGTGATGTATCTCGGGGACAACATCCTCAAATCGGGCGTCACCGATCTCGTCGAAAGCTTTGAGGCGGGTGACTACGGTGCCGGGATCGCGCTGCAAGAAGTCGACGACCCGCAGGCGTTCGGGATCACCGACATCGACGACCAAGGCAACGTCACAAAACTCATCGAGAAGCCCGACGAACCGCCAACGGATCTCGCGTTGATTGGGATGTACGTCTTCTCGCCGGCGATATTCGACGCTATCACGGAACTCGAACCGTCCTGGCGCGGTGAACTCGAGATTACGGACGCCATCCAGCGCCTCCTCGACGACGGGTACGAGATCGACTCGCACGTCGTGACGGGCTGGTGGAAAGATACCGGCAAGCCCGAGGACATCCTCGAAGCGAACCGTCTCGTGTTGAAAGACAAGGAACTGAATATATCAGGTACTATTGAGGACGGCGCAGAGACTGACGGCCAGATCGAACTTGCGGACTCCGCGATCATCGAAGCGGATGCGGTCGTCCGTGGACCCGTCTCAATCGCCGAGAACACGACGATCAAAGACGGAACGTACGTCGGGCCGTACACCTCGATCGGGGCAAACTCCACCCTGGAAGACATCCACATCGAAAACAGTGTCGTCATCGGCGACTCCGATATCACCGCCGACGGTCGGATCGTCGATAGTCTCCTCGGGCGCAAGGCGAACGTCGAGAGTGCGGCGGAACTCCTCCCGGAGGGGCGTCGTCTCGTCATCGGTGAAAACTCTCAGCTCAAACTCTAACGATGCGTATCATCACTCACACCTGTCCGGTCTGTGATACCGTCGTCGCGGCGAACGAACTCGAGGACAATCGCGTGATGAAGTGTCCGGGACTCCGCTGTCAGGAAGTGCTCCGCTTCGAGGAGCTTTCCGAAAACGCACGTGAGCACTTCCTCGAGTACCGAGAGCGCTACCAGATCTAGCGGAATGCGTCCCGGACTGCTTCAACATCCTCGCGTATCGTCGGCTGGGACCGCCCCAGCGTCGACTCTACATGTTCAACATTAAGACAGCTGTACGTTGGTCGTGTGGCGTCTCGTTCGACATCTTCTATCGACCCTTCGCTGAGCAGATCTTCACCAGCGTTGACGTACTCGGCGATCATCTCCCCAAACTCGTAGGGGGAGACACACGACGAACATGCAACGTGGAAGAGCCCAGTGGCGTCCTGCCCAATCAGATCGAGCAGTGTTTCGGCGGCCTGACCGGCACGTGTCGGCGTCACCCACTGGTCAGTGAACAGCGGAACGGTCTCGTCCGACTGGTGACGATTACGAATCCATGCTGGGAATCCAGTAAGGTCACCACGACTCCGGTGGATACCCCAGACGAACGAAAGGCGAGCGATAAGTGTCTCTGGCACTTCACCATGGACTGCCTGCTCGCCCACTAACTTCGACTGCCCGTATACTTGGGCTGGGTCAGGATCCGCCGACTCACTGTACGGTGTACGCTGTGTCCCGTCGAATACGTAGTCCGTTGACACGTGGATAAAGTCGACGCCATTGGCGTCACAGTCTGTGGCCAGCTCGCCTGGTGCATTACCGTTGAGTACGTATGCCTGTTCAGGATTTGTTTCACACCCATCAACATCCGTCATTGCAGCACAGTTGATGACCACGTCCGGGTCATGTTCAGCGAGGGTCTCGTCAAATGTGTCGTGTTCACCGAGGTCGAACTGCGTGAGCGGGATATCGAACGCTGGCTGTGTCGAGTGATAGGTTCCACAGACGTCCCACCCGCGTTGCTGACCTGCCAGTACGACGTTACTGCCTAGGAGTCCATTTGCACCGACGACGAGGAGTCGCATACTGTAGTGTTCCGACAGTAATGTAAATAGGTGCTGCGAACATGGGCTATACATGCGAATACTCGTCACTGGTGGTGCTGGGTTCATCGGCTCGAACTTCGTCCACCACGTCCTCGACGAACACGAGGATGATGAAGTGATCACGCTAGACGCGCTGACGTACGCAGGCTCGAAGGACAATCTCGATGGCGTACTCGACGATCCACGCCACGAGTTTGTCGAAGGAGACATCCGCGACCACGATCTTGTCACTGATCTCGTCGACGATATCGATGCAATCGTCAACTTCGCGGCAGAGTCCCATGTTGACCGGTCAATTGAAGGTTCGAAACCCTTCGTGACGACGAATGTTCAGGGGACGCAGACACTCCTCGACGCAGCTAACGAGGCAGATATCGATCGCTTCCTCCAGATTTCGACGGATGAAGTGTATGGCCAGATTCTCGACGGCAAGTTTTCCGAAAACGACTCGCTCAATCCTCGAAACCCGTACGCTGCAACGAAGGCCGGTGCGGACCTCCTCGCACAGAGCTTCCAGACGACCCATGATCTTCCCGTCCTCATCACGCGTACCTGCAACAACTTCGGCCCGCGTCAACATCCCGAGAAACTCATCCCAAAATTCATCCAGAACGCCGACAGTGGTGAGGAGCTGCCTGTATACGGCGATGGATTGAACGTCCGTGAGTGGATTTACGTTGAGGATAACTGCCGAGCACTTGATATTATTCTCCGAGAGGGTGATGTCGGCGATGTCTACAACATCGGGAGTTACGCCGAGAAAACGAACCTCGAAGTCACAGAAGCGATTCTGGACGCCGTCGATGCAGACGACGACCTGATCACATTTGTGGACGACCGCGCTGGCCACGACCAGCGGTACGCACTCGAAACCGAGAAGATTGAAGCACTCGGTTGGAAACCGGAGTACACGTTCGAAGAGGGTCTCGAACGAACAGTTAACTACTACCTCAACTGATCATGGCTGACACAGAGAAACCAATCCCTCCGATGGAGTGGCAAGCAATCGTGAAGAACGTCCCCATAGTCTCTGTCGATCTCGTCGTCGAACACGATGGCGGTGTGCTCCTTGGAAAGCGGAAAAACGAGCCCGCCAAAGGAGAATGGTTCGTGCCCGGAGGAACTGTACTGAAAAATGAGACGCGTACCGATGCAGTCCATCGCGTCGCCGACGAGGAAATTGGAGAACAAGTCGTCATTGACGAGTGTCTCGGAACATACGAACACTTCTACGATGCGTCCGAGATCAACGGCGTCGATTCGAAACACTACGTGGTGACCGCGTACCGATGCCATATCGAATCTAATAATTCAGATATCAGCAGCGACGACCAACACAGCGCATTCGAAGTGTTTCACCCTCCCTTCGACAAATACCATCCATACGTCGAACGCTATCTGAACGATCTTGACTACTGACGACGAGTACGACGACGAAGCCTTGAACTATGGACAGTGGCGTATGTTACGCCCATACTTCCCCTTCCTGTAACCGTCACTCAGCCTTGACCCAATTCTCGGGATAATCTTCGTCGATCCGTCACGCCTCAAGCCCGATATCATCAATCGTTCCCCCGCTCTGGATCAACAAGTCATCGCCTAGCTAATCTCAGTACCTCACAAAGCATCGCCAGTTAACCGGACCTGAGTCACCTGTTCTTTCTCGTGCTGGCGCCTCATTACGCTTCGAAGTTCGCCTAGAACACGTTGTCGCCGAGCATGAGTCGTCGTCGACGTGCTCCTCAACGGTGAACAGTGCGTGCGCGAGCCCCTGCTGTTCGCGCTAGTGGGCGTACATGATCGGAATCCTCTCATACGTATTGCCGTAGCGGTCGATGATCTTCTCGTTAAGATACCCCACGACGATGACGACGAACTCGTCAGCACCGTGCTCGGTGAGCGGCCGTAGTCACGTTACCTCACCCTCAGCTAACACGACAGCTTGCATACACTGAGAGTGCTGGGACACCCAGATATTTTTGTTCGCTTGGCACTCTGTTCACGAGCCCACCGCTGGACACGGGCAGCTTCAGCCCGCGTCCGGCTCCCGGTAGGTCGCTAGGATACTAACACCGCATGCGTTCGGGCGTGTTTAGACGCTAGTAAGAGCGGCTAAATGTCTAACTTACTAGGGAGTGAAGCGGGAAGACGAGTTTGTGTCCAGCAAACTCGCCCGCTTCACTGATCGGGTTGTCTCGCTTGCTCAAAAAGCCGTCGTCGGCGAACCAGATCCAGCGTACGAAGAAGGAGAAAACGGCTACGCAGATTGGGTGATCGTGGCGATTCACGGCCTCCGCGAGTATCTTGATCACACGTATCGGCGGTTGCTGGACGTGCTCCACGAGATGCATGGAATTGTCGCTAAACTCGACCTAGCGGTGGCTGATCTGCCTGATTTCACGACCGTGTGTGCGCGCAAGCAGGATCTGGAAATGCGTATTTGGCGCGTCTTGCTGCGGCTGTCGGCGGAGTTGCACGACCTCGGTGATGTTCAGGCAATTGACGCAACCGGCATGGATCGGATTGCTGCCAGCCAACACTACGCAAAACGGACGAACTACACGTTCGAGGCGGTGAAAACGACCCTTCTGAGTGACTGCAAGACTGGTGCGATCCTAGATATACATTGCTCGATGAAACAACCGCACGATTCCAAGATCGGCTGGCAGATGGTCAAACGCAATCTCGACAAACTGAATATTCTCACCGCCGACAAAGGCTACGACTGGTGGTTACTTCGCCAAAGACTGCGTGCAGAAGGCGTTAAACCGGTGATCAAGCACCGCGAATTCGGCTGGCACGGCATCGCCAACAATTTCTTGCAAGATGATACGATCTACCATCAACGCTCGAACGCCGAATCCACGTTTTTCGCGCTGCGACGCAAATACGGCGAGATCGTTCGGGCTCGAACCTGGTTCGGTCAGTTCCGCGAACTCGTTCTGAAATGTGCTGTCAGAAACATCGAACTCAGCGTCAGCCACTCATGACCGTGAAATCACGCGTCTAAACAAGGCCTATTAGAGTATATACCTCGCGCCTTCTGCCCAACTATTGTACAGCTAAATTCGCGCTTAAGTCCGTGCTTTCGACATCCGACGATTCTATACAACCTCAGATATATGAATAATATTTGGTGGGAATTATTGTATGACAGGCACCTACTATCTAAATTTCACTATATCACAAAGCCGATTAGATAGAACGTCTGCTTGCTGATGGTGGATTCAAGACCAAGCAAGCAGGTGAAATCCACGAAGACCAACTCCATATCCTTCTCATCAACACGCTCAGCGATAAATTGACTTGACATCGGCGCTAGGCTGAAATCGAAGCTAAGGAGATCTACGAGGTTCTCATCGAGATATACACCGACGGACCTCGGTCTCTACGCTGTGTGGTTCCAGTGAGAACTCACCGCCTACGAATACGGTTCTCTACCATCTCCGGACGAAGTTCGAGCCGGACCAACTTGTACGAGTCGCTAACACACTCCTTCGGCGAGATGTCGTCGAATTTTCCCGAGTCAGTGGTGGTCTGTGTGCCATTCACAGATTTCACCCGAGAAGAATCGAGCACCCCCGCCCTTTCAGCGTCTCCAGTTCAATGACCTTTGTTTGAACACTACCACCCATTTCGACCATAGAGTTTTCAAACAGGCGTTAGTACCGGCCCAGTGTACATCATGAAAAATGGTGATGCTGGCAGCGACAGGACAGTCGACTCGTCGGCCGACGAGTCAACGACCGATTCGGAACCGCGGCCGGACGGCGGCGTCGCGACCGGCGACGAGGTGGCGTACCTCGACGCAGAAGTCAACATCTTCAGTCCGTCGACGCCGTTCATGCGCGACCACCTGCGGATCATCTGGTCGGGCTTCGTCGCGTGGCTGCTCATCGTGTTCGGCCCGGTGTCGCTGACGCCGATCATCCCCGGCGTGATGACGGCACCCATCCCGGTCATCGGGTTCCCGCTGCACTACTTCCTGGTCGGGATCGGCGCGCCCGTCGGCGCGTTGCTCCTGTCGATCTGGTACGCCCGCAAGCGTGACGCCCTCGACGAGGAGTACGGGATCAGCCACGAGACCGAGCCCGAGCCGGAGACGGAGGTCGCGGCCGCGGCCGACGGAGGGACGGCCGAATGAGCGGGCTCCTCCTCCAGTCGGGCCTGCTCCCGGAGGGGCTGGAGATTTCCTTCAAGCTCATCCCCGGGATCATGGTCACGGCCATGCTCTTGCTCTTTCTGGCGGTCGGCTACGTGTTCAAGGTGGCAGACACCGAGGGCATGTGGGTCGCCGGCCGCTCGATCGGCAACGTCGAGAACGGGATGGCGATCGGCGCGAACTGGATGTCTGCGGCCTCCTACCTCGGGATGGCCGCGACGATCGCGCTGTTTGGCTTCTACGGACTGGCCTTCGTCGTCGGCTGGTCGACGGGCTACTTCATCCTCCTGATCTTCATGGCCGCCCAGATGCGCCGGTTCGGGAAGTACACCGCGCCGGACTTCGTCGGCGACCGGTTCAACTCCGACAGCGCACGCGCGATGGCGGCCGTGACGACGTTCCTCATCGGGTTCGTCTACGCGATCGGTCAGGCCCGCGGAATGGGGCTGGTCGGACTGTACATCTTCGGCGACATCGGCATCCCCGGGCTCTCGGGGTACCAGTCGATGGTCGTGTTGATGATGGCGATCACGGTCGGCTACCTCACGCTGTCGGGCATGCTGGGCGCGACCAAGAACATGACCGTCCAGTTCGTCATCCTCATCGTCGCGTTCCTGGCCGGCCTCTACGCGGTCGGGTACACCCAGGGGTACTCGACGGTGTTGCCCCAGCTCGAGTACGGTCGACTGATCGGCGCGCTCAGCGCCGAGTTCAGCGAGCCGTTCACCACCGAGAGCTACTACACGTGGATCGCGACGGCCTTCACGCTCGTCGTCGGGACCTGTGGCTTGCCCCACGTACTGGTGCGGTTCTACACGGTCGAGAGCGAGCGGACGGCCCGCTGGTCGACGGTCTGGGGCCTCTTTTTCATCTGCCTGCTGTACCTGAGCGCGCCGGCCTTCGCCGCCTTCGGGACCGACCTCTACGCCAACGAGATCGGTGCCGTCTACGGCGATCCCGGGATGTCCAGTGCCGCGGGCGACGTGATCGTCGTGCTGGCGACCCAGCTGGCGGGACTGCCAGAGTGGTTCGTCGGCCTCGTCGCTTCCGGCGGGATCGCCGCCGCGATCGCGACGACCGCCGGCCTCTTTATCGCCGGCTCCTCGGCGATCTCTCACGACATCTACAAGGGACTGATCAACCCCGACGCGACTCAGCGCCAGCAGGTGTTGGTCGGTCGCCTGAGCATCGTCGCGCTGGGCGTCATCACGACGCTCGCGGCGCTGGATCCCGCAGCACCGATTGCCGCGCTGGTGACCTACGCGTTCTCGCTCGCGGGCTCCGTGCTCTTCCCGATGTTCTTCCTCGGGCTCTGGTGGGAGAACACGAACCGACAGGGCGCACTGGCCGGGATGTCGACCGGCCTCGTCGTCTGGCTCATCCCCATGGTCAACGAGGTGGTCCCGAGCTACGGGCTCCTCGCGGGTGCAGCCGGCTCTGACGGCGTGCTCTCGGCCACCCTCGCACAGTGGCTCCCGGCGATCGGCTCGGCGCTCGTCGCCGCACCGCTGGTGTTCGTCGTCACGATCGCCGTCTCGATGGCCACAGAGGAACCGCCACTGGAGACCAAGCGGATGGTTCGCCAGTGTCACAGTCCGGAACCGATGGGACAACAGCAGACGGCCGAAGAGGTCGTCAGCGGTGCGGAAACGCCGGGTGATGACTGATGTACGACAACATCCTCGTGCCGACGGACGGTAGCGACACGGCCGAAAGCGCAGTCGAGCACGCGATCGACATCGCCGCGAAGTACGACGCGACGCTACACGCGCTCTACGTCGTCGACATCGACGCGACCAACTACTCGCTGGGCACCGAACAGATCGACCGCATCCGTCGGGGCGACCTCGACGAGATGACGGAAGTCACCGACGAGGCCGAGAAGGCCACCGGCTACGTGGTCGACCGGGCGGCCGAGCACGGTCTGACCGTCGAGGAACACGTCACGGCTGGCCAGCCGGCCCGAGCGATCCGGAAGTTCGTCGAGGACAACGAGATCGACCTCGTCGTGATGGGGTCGCACGGCCGGTCGGGGCTCTCGCGAGTCGTCCTGGGCAGCGTCGCCGAGAAGGTGCTGCGCCGGACTCGCCTGCCCGTCCTCGTGGTCGACGCACACGGGGAGGGCGACGAGGCCTGATGGGCGTCCTCGAGACGATCGGCGAACACGTCCGGGAACACCGCTCGGGCATGCTGGTCGACCTGGCCTTCGCCGTGATCTGGGTCACGGTCGTGACCCTGCTGTTCGATCTGCTGGCCGGGCCACAGTGGGCCTACTACCTCACGATGGGAGCCGGCGTCCTCGCCTACTACGGCTTCTTCTGGTCGCTCGCGGCGGCCAGAAGTGAAGGCGAGGGCTGACAGCAGGGAAAGACCCGGTCCAGAAGCAGCAACTGATCGATTGCAGACACCGAAAGCCCTCGCGGCGATTGACCGCTCCGAGACTCGCTGCGCTCCAGCAGGTGCTTGCTTCGTCTGGGAGGGATCAATCGCCACTCGCCCTTCCATCCGCCAGGCAAGTAGTACGCCAAACCGGGAGACTCCTGGCGGATGGAAGGGCGAGTGCAGTTCCGGGAACCCGGACCTCACAAGCACCGCAGGAACGAGGAGAGCAGTGTGGGTCCCGGGAGTCTCGTGAGCGGAGCGAACGAGACCTCGAAAGACGAGCGTAGCGAGTCTTTCGGTGGCGGAACTGCACGAGGGCTTTCGGTGTCCTGTGCCCGATATTGACCCATTATCGAATGCCACGCCAGAAAGCGGAATCGCTTTTTTCCGGCCGGCGTAGTCGGGGGTATGACGCGGCCGCTGTTCGTCCAGTCGCCGTAGCTCTACGTCCTCTTCGAGACGGCGTGTCTGCTGGCGCTGCGGGAGAGAGGAGTCAGTCGCCGAAGGGGCCGCCACCGCCGCCCATTCCGCCCATGCCGCCGCCGGGGCCGCCGCCCTGCTGTTGCATCTGTTGCATCATGCGTTCCATGTCGCCCTCGCCCATCCCCTGGAACTGGTTGAGCATCTGGTCCATCTGCTTGTGCTGCTGGAGCAGTTCCCGGATGCGTTCCTCGGGCTTGCCCGATCCGCGGGCGATGCGCTCGGTGCGGGACTGGCCGACGACGCGGGGATTTTCCAGTTCCTCCTCGGTCATCGAGTCCATGATGACCTCGAAGTCACGCATCCGCTCCTGGGTCACGTCCATGGCGTCGTCGGGCAGCTGGTCCATGAGCCCGCCGCCCAGCCCGGGGATCATGTCCATCACCTGGTCTAAGGGCCCCATGTTGTTCATCGCCTCCATCTGCTTGCGCATGTCCTTCAGGGTAAAGGAGCCCTCCATCATGTCCTCGGGCTCCCAGTCGCCCTCCTCCTCGCCGGTCTCCTCCATCGCGCGCTCGACGCGCTCGGTGAGCTGCTTGAGGTCGCCCATGCCGAGCAGCCGCGAGATGAACCCCGACGGCTCGAAGCGCTCGATGTCCTTGACCGTCTCGCCGGTCCCGAGGAAGGCGATGGTGGAGTCGGTCTGGTCGACGGCCGCCAGCGCGCCCCCACCTTTCGCCGTGCCGTCGAGTTTCGTGATCGCGACGCCGTCGATGCCGATGGCGTCCTCGAACTCCTGGGCCTGGTCCTTCGCGGACTGGCCCATCGCGGCGTCGATCACCAGCAGGTTCCGGTCGGGCTGGACTTCCGCACCGATGCGCTCGATCTGGTCGATCAGCTCCTCGTTGAGCCCGTCACGACCGGCGGTGTCGACGATGCGCACGTCGGCGTCTTCCGTCGCCGCCAGCCCCTCGCGAGCGATCTCGACGGGATCGTTCGAGTCCTCGTCGCCGTAGAACTCGACCTCGGCGTTGTCGGCCATCTGCTTCGACTGGTCGTACGCGCCGGGACGGTCCGTGTCGGTCTGGATCACCGCCGGCCGCAGCCCCTTCTTCGAGAACCACCACGCCATCTTTGCCGCGGTCGTAGTCTTCCCCGACCCGTAGAGGCCGGCGAGCATGATCGTCTGGTTCTCCAGCGGGATCTCGGTGGACTCTCCCACCAGATCCACCAGTTCCTCGTAGACGATGCGCAAGACCCAGTCTCGCGGGGTCGTGCCGGCGGGCGGTTCCTCGTCTAACGCTCGCGATTTGATACCGTCAGAGAGGTCCTGGACCAGCCCCACGTCCACGTCCGCTTGCAGCAGCGACCGCTGGATCTCCTTGACGATGTCCTCGATGTCCTCCTCGGAGATGCGGGACTTGCCACGGAGATCGTCGAGCGTCCCCCGCAGGGAACTGCCCAGATCGTCGAGTACCATTTGACGGAGATACGCGACCCCGTCGTTAAAGCCTTTGTCTGCTGGGTCGCCCTCTCGACACCTACATACCCGCGCCGGCCGTGTCGCCGGGCGTGGCCTACCACCAGATCGACCCCGACGAGATCGACGCGACCCCGGACTACCCCTGTGATCGACGAGCAGTCTCCGACCAAGTGGACACGTCGCTGCTCCACCTCGCGCGCTACACCATGGCCCCCGGCGAGCAGCTCCCTCGCGTCTACCACGCACACCGCCAGCGCGAGGAGGCGTTCGTCGTGCTCTCGGGGACCCTCCACGTCGAGACGCCCGACGAGGCGTTCGTCGTCCCCGAGGGCGAGGTGTTCCTCGCCGAGCCCGAGAGCCCTCATCGGGCGTACAACCCCGACGACGCGGACGAGTCGGTGACTGTGATGGGGACTGGTGCGCCGAAGACCGACCCGGCGATCCCCTACGACGACGCGGAGTGAAGCGTCCGGGGTTCTCGGATTCGGCGGGCAAAGAGATGGGCTTTAGTCGCCGCCCCCCACATCCTCGCTCATGACGAACAAACAGGCCGTCATGGACAGCATCGTCGACAGCGGCGTCACCGCAGTCATGCGCGGGATTCCCGAGGACGACATCGTCGACGTGGCCGAAGCCATCCACGCGGGCGGCGTCACCGCACTCGAACTGACCGCCGACGCCAAGCGTTGCAGCGAGATGATCGCGAAGGTCGACCGCGCGCTGGCGGGCACGGACGCCGTCATCGGCGCGGGCACCGTCATGGACGGCGCCGCCGCGCGCAACGTCATCGAGGCCGGCGCGGAGTTCGTCCTGGCACCCAATCTCAACGAGGAGGTCATGGAAGTGTGCAACCGCGAGAGCGTCGTCGCCATCCCCGGCGTCATGACGCCGACCGAGGCCGACGCGGCGATGGCCGCCGGTGCGGACATCCTGAAGATGTTCCCCGCCTCGACCGTCGGCCCGGACCACATCGGCGCGCTCCAGGGCCCGCTCGGTGACGTGCCGATCATGCCGACCGGCGGCGTCTCCGCGGACAACGTCGACGACTACTTCGACGCCGGTGCGGTCGCGGTCGGTGCCGGCTCCGCGCTGGTGAACTACGAGGCCATCGAGGCCGGCGACATGGACGGCGTCCGCGAGCAGGCCGCGGAGTTCGTCCAGGCCGTCGAAGACGCCCGGAACTGATCGCCGACGGCTCTCGTCGACGCGGAGACCGCGTAAAAGACAGAGTGCCGGCAGCGTCAGGCGTCGAGCAGCCGGTCGACGACTTCTTCCGGATCGAACCGTTCGAGATCGTCGTACCCCTGGCCGGTGCCCAGGAAGAGGATCGGTTTCCCGGTGACGTGTGCGATCGAGATCGCCGCCCCGCCCTGTGGATCGGCGTCGGCTTTCGTCAACACCGCGCCGTCGATCTCGGCGGCCTCGTCGAACTCGCGGGCCCGGTTGACGGCGTCCTGTCCCGCGACTGCCTCGTCGACGAAGATGGTCATGTCCGGATCGATCACGCGGTCGATCTTCTCCAGTTGGGCCATCAGATCGTCCGAGGTGTGGAGCCGGCCGGCCGTGTCGCCCAGCACCACGTCGGTGTCGTTGGCCTCGGCGTACTCGACGGCGTCGTAGATCACCGCGGCCGGGTCCGACCCCTGTTCGTGCGAGATCAGCGTCCGATCGAGGTTGTCGGCGTGCTTCTGGAGCTGTTCGTTCGCGCCCGCGCGGTAGGTGTCGCCGTTGGCGAGTACGGTCGAGAGCCCCTGTCCTTCGAGCCGTTCTGAGAGCTTGGCGATGGTCGTCGTCTTCCCGACGCCGTTGACGCCGGTGAAGATGATGACGACCGGCTTGTCGGCCGCTCGAATCCGCTGCTCGAAGTCGAACTGGCCGACGCTGATCACGTCGTACAGCGACTCGCGGAGCGCGTCACGGACGAGATTCCCCGTACTGGAGAGCCGACGGCGCGTCTCGCCGACGAGGTTCTCCTCGACGCCCGAGAGGATCTCTCCGGCGACGCCCATCTCCACGTCGCTGGAGAGCAGAGCGAGCTCCAGATCGTCGAGGTGGTCCTGGAGGTCCTCCTCGTCGATGATCGACTTGCCGGTGGCGAGGATCTTGGCTTTCTCGGTCAGGCCACGGTCGTCCTCTTCCGACGCATCGTCCGTGTCGGCCGCCGGAGCGTCCGCCGTGGCCGCGTCCTCTGTGGGAGCGGCGTCCGTCTGTTGGGCACCGCTCTCGGGTGCCGCGCTGTCGGCCTCGGCAGCGTCTTCCTCGATGGCCTCCTGTGCCTCGTCGTCGACGTCTTCCTCGACGTCGGAGGTGAAGCTACCGAGCTTGTCTTTCAGTCCGTCGAACATCGGCCCCTTACTCGTCGTCGCCTTCTTCCTGCTGTTGCATCATCTGCTGCATCTGCTGTTGTTGCATCTGCTGGGCCTGCTGTTGCATCTTCTCGGCCTCGGTCTCGAGCTCGGCGATGTCGGATTCGAGGTCCTCGATGCGGTCGTCGATGGTGTCTTGCTTCGTTTCGAGGCTGTCGATGGCTCCGGCTTCCGCGCGCTCTGCGGCGTAGCCGCCACCGAGCGAGACGATGACCTCGTCGATGTCCTGAATCTCGGCGCGGAGGTAGGCGTCGCCACCCAGCGGGACCTGCACCGTGTCGCCGCTGTCGAGCGTCTCGATGGCCTCGATGGCCTCGTCGATCTCGGTCTGCTCGTTGCGCAGGGACTCGATCTCCTCTTCGATGGCTTCCTGCTCCTGTTCGATCTGTTCGATCTCCTGCTGGATCTGCTGCATCTGGCCGCCACCGCCGCCACCGCCCATCATTGTGCCACCTCGCTGATCTCGACCTGCGTGCGCTTGAGGCCGTGCTCCGAGCCGAAGGCGGCGAACGCTCGGTCTCGCGCGACGTTCTCGTTCGGTGCTTCGACCGTCTTCTCGAAGGGCTGGTTGCCGTCACGGGATTCGAACGTCCCGGTGACCGTAAATTCACTCATGCCTCTGGATGCGGCGGGGATAGGGAAGTATCTTCTCCTTGCGCGACAGCGAACGGGCGTCGCCGATCGATTCGCGCCCAGCGCACGGCGTTCGTCTGAGACTGACGGTACGTGCGAAACGGTGTGGCCAGAGCGCCACCAAGAGAACGGCAGAGCCGATCGCCGACGGAAAACTAGTCGATGTATCCCAGTGCGTCCTCGATCCGACCCAGCTCCGGACCGGACGTGTCGTCGCCGACGACGTAGCCGTTGGTGTTTGCCAGCAGGCCAGAGCCCACCAGCGGTCCGCCGTAGTTGACCGTTCCAATGTCGGCGGGCACGCCCAGGAGCGCTTCGAGGGCGTCGAGCTCCGGGTCCGTCGACTTGGGGTGACAGAGGACGCCGCGGTTCGTCGCGACGGCGGCGGTCCCGACAGTCTCGACGTCGGCGAGCGTCCCCCGCTCGACCGGCACGTCGAGTGCGTCCTCGACGACCGAGACGGCTTCGTCCGAGAGATTCGCGTGGACGTACGCACCGGTGTCGTTACAGAGCACCACGTTCCCGGCGGCGTTGATCCGGCCGGGGAGTTCGTAGACCGGGAGGTCGACGGCGTCGATGATCCGGTCGATCTCCCGGTCGCGGACGCGACTGGAGACGAGGAGTCCGTTCTCGTTGCCGGTCGCGAGTGCTCCGACGGTGCCGGAGCCGCCGACGTTAGTCGGGACGACCGGCACGTCGAGTTCGGCACCGAGTGCGTCCTGTAGCGACTGCTCGATGTCGGGGCGAACCAGCAGACAGTCGTCCGTCGCCCGTGCGAAGACACCGACGTACGACGAACCCGAGAAGGCCGCGCGGAGCAAGATTTACTCTGCAGTCTCGGCTTCCACGACGTTCTCGCCCTCTTCGTCGAATCGGGCGGCGCGTACGCGGAGCTTGCTCGGCGGGTTCGACCGACCGCGTTCCCAGATCGCTTCGTTGATCGATGGGTCGAGGCGGACGGCGTCCTCGTCGACGGCGAAGTGCTTCGCGAGGTGTTCGCGGACGATGGACATCGCCTTGTCTGCCTTCTTGTGGTTCGCTTCTGCGTCTGCGTCGCGGAGCGGAACGGTGACGACCCGTTCCTCGAAGTCGTTAGCGCTCATTATTCGTCAGTGTTGCCTCGTCGCCAGTTGCGACGCTTGTGGTTGCGCTGGACATCGCGGTCGGTCTTGAGCATGACCCACGCGGGGATGCGGCTGTTCTGGCGGTCGAGCTTTGCCAGGCGCTTCTTCTGGGCTTTCGATTTGTTGCTCATGATGTGCGTCTCTTCCGCGCCGTAGCTTAAATGTGTGTTCTTTTCGGTCAGCGTCGGTCCCACCGTCGACTGCCACGGCGCTGTGCAGGGAGTTATCAGAGATGGAAACTGGCCAGACAGTATTATGCTGTTGTGATCGTGATAGTATCAGCAATGAAAAGGCGGAGATTTCTGCGTTCTACCGGCGTCGCAGTGTCGCTTGGAGCCACCGGTTGTCTGGGACTGGGTGGAGAAGCGATCGTGAGCGTTCAGGAGAGCGTCCGCGTCGAGCCCGGTAGCGGCTGGGTCGAGAAGATACCGGACGTATCCGACACCGGCGGTGCCGTCTCGTACACGGTCCGGTCGGACGACCGCCGCTTCGACGTGTATCTGTTCGTGGGCGACGACCAGTACGAGCACTACGACGCGTACGTCAAAGACGAGGAGCCCACCGAGACCCCGGGCGGCCACGAGGAGTTCAGCAAGGCCGCGGTCCCGAAGCCGGACGACGAGTCGACCTACGAGGCGTCGACCCAGAACGGCGCACGGGAGTCACTCGACGTGGCCGGCCCGTACTACTTCGTCGTCGACCACTCGAACTATCGGATGGAGAACCGCGTCGACGAGTACGGCGAGCCCCTCAGCGCGTTCGTCGACCTCGAAGTCGTCAAGAATCGCATCTAGGCGACGGGAGTCGCCGAAATCGCGGCCCTCGCCGTCGTGTGGTCGACCGGCCAAATTCCGACGACCGTCCGTCTCAGACGAACGCCAGTGGCACCATCAGGAGGACGCCGGCAACCGCTCCGGTGACGAGTTCCTTCCGACCGCCGTCGGGGAGGTCGCGCCCGTATTCGAGGGCTTCCGGAACGAACTCCGTGACGACGAGATACACCATCGCCCCGGCTGCGAAGCCGAAGCCGAAGGGCAGAAACTCCCGTGCCAGTCGGACGAACGCGAAGGCGATGACCGCACCGATGGGCTGGGGCAACGACGAGAAGACGGCCCACCACACCATCTTCCACTCGCTGACCCCCAGCGTCCGCAGCGGGATCGAGATGGCGACGCCCTCGGGGACGTTGTGGATCGAGATAGCGACGGTCATGAACACCGCGAGCACCGGGAGTCCGAGCCCGAGGACGGTGACGGTCTCAGCGCCGGCCAGCCCCAGTTCGGCGAAGCTCACGCCGACGGCGACGCCCTCCGGGAAGCTGTGGACCGTCAACACCCCGAGGATGAGGACGAGCTTCTTGAAGTCGGCCTCCTCGAACGCCTCGGGGTGGTGGTCGTAGGAGTCGACGACGCGGTGACCGACGACCACGAGCACGACCCCCGCCAGCAGTCCGGGCACCAGCAGAATCGGCGACCCGTAGGCGAGCCCCTCCCGGACGAGTCCGAACAGCGACGCCGAGACCATGATCCCGGAAGCGACGCCCCACAGCGCGACGTTCCAGCGATCGCTGAAGTCGTCGACGACGAAAAACGGGATCGCGCCGAGCCCCGTGGCCAGCGCCGTGAGCAATCCAGCGACGAAGACCAACACGAGATTCTCGACGAGGGCCATATCGGATCTTGCGGATACGACGCCATAAGACCTATCACGAATCCGATGTTTTTGGGAGCCCTAAATCCGGCGGCAGTCCTAATACACTTTCAACTGTTACGTCGTCCTTGTACTGGTGGATCCCGGTATAATACATCGAACTGTACTAACCCCCTATTGGAGAACGCTTATACAAGATTTCGTGGAATTCAGAAACATGTCTACGGTGAAGCCGCCGAATAGTGAAGGTACGTTCGTTATCGAGAGTGCAGTCAGAGACGACGGCTCGGTGACGGTCCGGGAGGCCGGCACGACCACGACGCACCACGTCGTCGACTACGCCGACTCGCTCGTCCGCGAGAAGTTGGCGGCCCGGCCGGTCGGCACCACGGTCAGGCTCGCACTCGCACCGGCCGACCCGACGGGCCAGGAGTGGATCGCGACCCGGATCAAGCCGGGCGCACCACTCGGGCTGGGTCCCTGATCGGCCGGTCACGACAGCGGCACCGACGCGATCGTCGAGTACAGCGGCCCCGCGTCGGTGTGGACGCTCTCGGTCAGTCGGATCTCCTCGACGCGGCGCGTGCCCGCAGTCGGATCGCGCTCGCGAACGAGCTCCTGGACCAGTTCCTTGTCACCGGCGTGGTTCATCCGGGCGAGCGTGACGTGTGGCGTGAACTCGTGGTCGGACGGTTCGAACCCCATCGCGGTGGTCCGGTCCTCGATCGCGTCGTGGAGGCGAGTCAGCTGCTCGCTTCCGGCGTCGACGCCCAGCCACACGACGGTGATGTAGTCCAGACTCGGGAAGACGCCGAGCCCCTCGAAGCTGACGGTGAACGGACCGACGCCGCTGTCGGCGACGGCCGCGTGTAGCTCCTCGACGAGCTCGTCGACGCGGTGGGGCTCGGTCTCTCCGAGGAACTGCAGGGTGACGTGGGCCTGCTCCGGGTCGACGTGGTTCAGGCCGCTGGCGTCGACGAAGGGTTCCTGGACCGTGGCGACCGCCTCGGCCAGCCCGTCCAGTCCGACGCTGACGAACAGTCGCTTGCTCATACGGAACGATCGGGCGTCGCTGACTTGAGTCTTCCACAACCACTATTTCGCCCGCCGCACACGAGCCGATATGGAAGACGTTGCCGCCCTGCAACGGACCGTCCGCCGCTGTACGGCAGTCGTCGTGGTCGCCGTGGGACTCCTGGTCGGGGCCGTCAGTCCGGGAAACGTCCCCGTCGCCGCGCTCCTCGTCGTCGGTAGTCTCCTGTACCTCGCTGTGAGTGCCGTCTACGTTTCGCCAGACGCCGCCGAGCCCGACGCGACCGCCGCGGACGGCGAGTGACGTAGCCCTTAACCATCCTGACCGCCAACCCCGGAGTATGACTGATCCAGAGCGCGACGACCACGAGTTCTCCTCGGGGCAGGGTTTCGACGAGCCCTACGAGGGGTTCGACATCGATCCGCCCGAGCTGGCCGTCGACACGGACAAGGTCGATCCGGTCGACTCCCGAGTCGTCACCGACATCCTCGACGAGCAAAACGTCCCGACCGACGCGGTCGACGCCGAGAAACTGCTCGACGTGGGCGTCTCGTACGTCCACATCAACCGCCACGAACAGGCCGCCGAGACCTTCGAACGGGCCGCCCGATTCGCCGACGACGAGCGGATCGAACAGGAGGCCTGGACCAACAAGGGCGCGGCCCACGCCGAGATGGAAGAGTGGGACGCCGCCATCGGTGCCTACCGGGAAGCCCTCAACGTCGAGGAAGAGAGCGACGCTGGCGGTGCGCTCGGGGACGACGCGCCGAGCGCGAGCAACGAGCACGCGGCCACGGCCGAGACGAACCTCGCGTACGCGCTGTGGGAGTCCGGGCGGACCGAACAGGCGCTCGAACACGCCGAGCGGGCGGTCGAGATCGATCCACGGTTCGCCGAAGCCTGGTACAACCGCGGTTTCTTCCTGCTGGAGCGTGGGCTGGCCGAGGACGCCGTCGACGCCTTCGACAACGCCACCCGCCTGGGCTTTCGCAACCCCGACATCCTCGAAGAGAAGGCCCGCGCATTAGAGGAGATGGAAGAGTACGAGCGCGCCGAGAAACTGGTCGAGGAAGCCGAAGAGATGCGCGAAGAGGCCGAACAAGAACTGCTCGAATGATCCTCAACGAACGCGAGACCGACGAGGGGACGCTGGTCTCCGTGTGCGATCCCGACATCATCGGCGAGACCTTCGACGACGGCGAGATCTCGCTGACCGTCGACGAGGGGTTCTACGACGGGGAGGAAGTCGACGAGCAGACCGTCCTCGACAGCCTCTCGCAGTGTACCGTCGCCAATCTCGTGGGCACCGAGACCGTCACGCTGGCAGTCGAACACGGGTTCATCGACGAGGAGAACGTGCTGGACATCGACGGGACGCGGCACGCACAGCTGCTCTGGATGTGACGGGACAGGGATCGTCGAGTGGGTGGCCGGCGGCGGCTCGTACTGCCGTCCGTCCGTCTGGGCGGCATCTCGCGTCCGGAGTCGCGGACGCCTCGAAACAGTGCGAACCGGCAGCACAACGTGGCAACGAACCGACGAACCGAAGGAAAGTTCCCCGTCGGGGCCTACGCTGTAAGTAATGAGTCACAGTGAGACAGAGGCCCTCGACGTCGAGTCCATCCGGGACGAGTTCCCGATCCTCGACCGGGAGTTCGACGGAACGCCGCTCGTGTACCTCGACAACGCGGCGACGAGCCAGACGCCGGACCAGGTCATCGACTCGATCAGTCACTACTACCGACACTACAACGCCAACGTCCACCGCGGCCTCCACCAGCTGAGTCAGGAGGCCTCGATCGCCTACGAGGAGGCCCACGACCGGGTCGCGGAGTTCATCGGGGCGAGCGGCGGGCGCAAAGAGGTCGTGTTCACGAAGAACACGACGGAGTCGATGAACACGGTCGCCTACGCGTGGGGGCTCGCCGAGCTGGGCCCCGGCGACGAGGTCGTCCTCACGGAGATGGAACACCACGCCGCGCTCGTGACCTGGCAACAGATCGCCAAGAAGACCGGCGCGACGGTGAAGTTCGTGGAGGTCGACGAGGACGGACGCCTCGACATGGACCACGCTCGCGAGCTGATCACCGACGACACCGAGATGGTCAGCGTCGTCCACGTCTCGAACACGCTGGGGACCGTCAACCCCGTCTCCGAGCTGGCCGACATCGCCCACGATCACGACTCGCTGATCTTCGTCGACGGGGCGCAGTCGGTGCCACACATGCCCGTCGACGTGGAGGCCATCGACGCGGACTTCTTCGCCTTTTCGGGCCACAAGATGTGTGGTCCGACCGGCGTCGGCGTCCTCTACGGCAAAGAGCACCTGCTCGACGCGATGCAGCCGTACCTCTACGGGGGAATGATGATCGAGAAGGTGACCTTCGAGGACTCGACGTGGCACGAACTCCCCTGGAAGTTCGAGGCCGGCACGCCGGTCATCAGCGAGGGGATCGCACTCGCCGAGGCCTGTGACTACCTCGATTCGATCGGGATGGAGCGCGTCCACCGCCACGGCACGGAACTGGCGGCGTACGCCTACGACCGCCTCCAGGAGTTCGACGACATCGAGATTCTGGGGCCGGGCGGCGACGAACGGGCCGCGCTGGTCTCGTTCGACATGGACAACGTCCACGCCCACGACGTTTCGGAGATTCTCAACGCCAACGGCGTCGCCGTCCGCGCGGGCGATCACTGTACGCAGCCGCTACACGACAAGCTCGGCGTCTCCGCGTCGACGCGGGCTTCGTTCTACATCTACAACACTCGCGAGGAAGTGGACGCGCTGGTCGACGCACTCGATCAGGCCCGCGAGCTGTTCGCGTAGCGGACGAGCATCCGCGCCATAGGCGCGGTTCACCGGTCCGACTGCAGGAGGTCCGGCGTTTTTCGCCCACGTTCGCAAGAGCGCCGCTCTTGCGAGCTCATCAGAGATCGAAGATTTCTGAGGACGTTTTTGCGCAAGCGGTTCGCGAGTACAGCGAGCGAACCCGCAGAGCAAAAAGGTGGTCTCGCAACACTCGCGAGGAAGTGGACGCGCTGGTCGACGCACTCGATCAGGCCCGCGAGCTGTTCGCGTAGCGAGTGGTCCCCCTCACGAGTCGCGGTCCCGCGAGCGAGGTGACACGATCCGTGGGCGAAGGCAGCGGCCGCCGGCCTGAGGGCGGCGTCAGCCGCCGTCACCGGGCTGGTGGCGCTCTCGGGCGACGTACTGCCACTCGTCCCGGCCGAGCCCATCCGTGCCGTTCGAGTAGGCGAGCTGGTCGTACAGCCCGTTGTAGTTCATGACGCTGTCGTACTCCTCGGTGGAGTACGTCTTGCTGTCGACGCCTTCGGCTCGGCCGTCGAGGCCGAAGGCGTGTCCCAGTTCGTGCATGAACAGCGACGCGGTGAGTTTCGGCGCGTCGAAGGTCTGCATCGCGACGATGCCGGGGCGGCCGGCACCGACGTAGCGGGGCTGTCCGTCGTAGGCCACGTCGTCGGCCAGGACGACGTAGTAGTACGCCGAGCCGCTGGCGTCGAAGTGGTCCTCGCGGAAGTCGTACATGTCGTCGCGCGGTCCGGGCCTGTCGGTAGAGTAGACGGTGGCGTTGCTTTCGAGCCCCCGGTCGTCAACGAGGACGTGTATATCGATCCCCGACCCACCGCTCGGGTTCTCGACTGGGGCGTCCGCGAACGTCCGCTCGATCAGGTCGACGGCGGCCTCGCTCAACCGATTCTCGCCGGTCGCGTCGACCTCGACGTAGATGTCGTGTTCGAGCGGGTCGGCGTCGGGGTACAGCGGGTCGTCGACCTCGGTACCGTCCGGGATACCGTCACCGTCCGTGTCGGGATCTGTCGGGTCCGCTCCCAAGCTGCGTTCCCGCTCGTCGATCAGCCCGTCGGCGTCGGTGTCCGTCGCGTTCACCGACGCGGTCGAACCGTCGGGCTCGGTGGTACCGCCGACGCGCTGTCGTCGAATCGCGGCTCCGTCGGTTTCGGCGTCGTCGGCGTCGACCAGCCGCTCGGCCACTGTCGCGCCGCCGGCAGGGCGGACCTGCGTCTCGTCGTCGCTGACCGACACCGCCAGTGTGCCGCTGGCGACCGCTGCGACGACCAGCAGGGCGGTGACGACGTGGATCGGACCCACGCTCACGGCGTCGACGGGCGCGGCGAGTCGACCGCGACCGCCTCGTGGCCGGCTAGCCATCGCTCTCCCCCAGGTGGCTATCAGAACCGATACTAGTGCCCGAGACGGCGTGGTTCGACCACCGACGGCGAACGGGTCCTGTCGCCGCCCAAGCGAGTGAGCGGGCCGACAGAGCGATACGCATACGAATAGAAGGAGGTGACTAACGGGACATAAGACACGCCGTCAAATTATCGGAGCTGATACTGCATCGCTCCGAGCGTCCCGAGCGGGTGGGCACGGCGCGGCGAGTGGCGCTACTTTTTTCCGGGGTGTCGTAAATCACACAGTATGAGCCTGAGTGAGCGGTTGCGGCGCAGTTTCGTCGCCGGCCTGATCCTCCTCGCGCCGCTGGTCGTGACCGTCTACGTAATACGGACACTCGCCAACTGGACGCTCCAGCTCGTGGAACCGATCGTCGCCAGTACGCGACTGGCGAGCTACACCGGCGACGACCAGCTGCTGGCCCAGTTCGTCGCGATCGGTGCCGTCCTCGTCGCAGTGGTCGTGCTCGGCTCGCTCGCACAGCGCAACGCCGGTCGACAGCTGTTCGGCAACGTGGGGCGGATCGTCAACGTCGTGCCGCTCGTGAACACGATCTACACCAGCGTCCGACAGGTCGCCAACTCGCTCGTCGACCGCGACGAGGCCTACGAGAGCGTCGTCCTCGTGGAGTACCCCCGCGACGGGATCTACTCGATCGGTCTCGTCACCGGCGACAGCCCGGTCGACGTAGACGCCTTCGGCGGGGAATCGGTGTACAACGTCTACTTCCCGAACAGCCCGAATCCCACCGGCGGGCGTCTCGCGCTCGTCCCCGAGAGCGATCTCCACGAGACGGACATGAGCGTCAAGGCCGGGCTGCGCCTGCTCGTGACGACCGGCGTCACCGAAGACGGCGAGCCGAAGTCGGTTCCGGCCGTGTCAGGCGAGACAGTTGCGACCCGCGACGAGACCCCAGACCATCGGTAGCGGCGGTTCGCCAGCCGACACACCAGTCTTTCTGGACAGACTGTCGAACAGATGCCCGATCGGCACCGGCCGAACTACGTCCTCGCACCCTCGCCACGCAATCGATGACCGAACACCGCGAGCACCGTCCCCAGAGCGAATCCGACGGCAATCGGTCCCGCCCAGGACAGCACCACGGGTACCGTCCAGCGCCAGATGACTGGCCCGAGCAGTGCGAACAGGACGGCGAGGGTGCCTCCCCGAACGATCACCGTCCGGGGCATCGCGAGGCGACTGCCCCCGAGCACGCCCATACCGTACGCGAGGACCGCGCCCACGCCACAGGCCAGACAGAAGCGAACGACGTGGAGGAGCCACTGAAACGGGTGCAGCGGCGGCAGGTCGCCACGGACGACCGCCCGAACGACGGCGGCGTCGAGGAGCCACGACGTGAGCGGCCAGTACGCGACCGCGACCGCTCCCGCGAACGCGACGACACCACCAGTGAGAAACGAGGCGAATCGGCGGCGTCGCCGCCACGGGCCCGGGAGCGTCGCACGCTGCCACCACTCGAAAGCGAGACGTACCGTCCCGACACAGAGGCCGAGGACCCCGGCGACCAACAACTTCGAGATCAGCACGTCGAACGGCGTGACCGTACCGAGAGTGACAACGGTCGCTTCCGGAAGCCGTCCGGCGAGCGGATCATCGACGAGTGCCGGCCAGACGAACCGGTGGAAGACGACGAGGGAAACGCCAGTCGTGACCAGGCCCTCACGGAACGCGCGCCGGACCACGCCTGGATAGTGCAACGGAGTCGTGAGCAACCGAAAGAGGGCGTCGAGGCGGCCGCAGAGGGAGTGGTCGCTACCGCGACGAGGACACATACCCGTCAGTTGCCCCGAACACACCCATCAATTTTCTGTTGTGTCCGGTCGTGACGACGACCAGGAATTCGATGCCGACTAGTAGCGTCGGCGGCTTGCTCCGGGTATGACCGCGTTCGATCCCGAAAAGTTCGAGGACAAGTACGAACACTACTTCACAGAGCTACAGAAGGCCTACAAGCAGGCCTTCGAGGTGATGAACGACCGCTACGACTCGGAGCTGATCCACGCCATCGACCAGCAGATCCTCAACGAGTCCGAACCGGTCTACGAAGGTGACGGCGAGTTCGGGATCGACCTCCCGGAGGACCCGACCGAACGCCTGACCGCGATCGTCGTCGACGACGAGAAGCTGGAGACCGTCCTGGAGCGCTACGTCGAGGAACTGGAGTCCCAGCATCGGACGATCTTCGGATTCGAGGAGTAGCGAGACGCCGACCGAAGTGCGGTCTCGAAAACGCGAGCGGAGGGCGACCCGCGGGAGAGCGGGCGGTGACACTCCCGCTCGCCGCTTCCGAGGGCCGTGACTCACTCCGTTCGTCACGCCCCTCGCTGCTCACGTGTCGTTCACTTCATTCGCTCCCGCTCGCCGCTTTCGAGGGCCGTGACTCACTCCGTTCGTCACGCCCCTCGCTGCTCACGTGTCGTTCACTTCATTCGCTCCCGCTCGCCGCTTTCGAGGGCCGTGACTCACTCCGTTCGTCACGCCCCTCGCGCGCATCCGGAAAATCCATACCCGTCGCTGGCCAACGACGATTCGATGGACGCACCCCTGTGGACCGAGAAACACGCCCCATCGCTCGCAGATATCCCCCAGCCACAGGCTCGCGAGCACCTCCAGGGCGCGATCGAGGAGCCGATGAACCTCCTCGTTCACGGACCGATCGGGGCGGGCAAGACCGCGGCCGTGCGGGCGCTGGCCGAGGAGACCCACGAGAACCCCGACGCCGACCTCGTCGAGATCAACGTCGCCGACGTGTTCGATCTGAGCAAGAAGGAAGTCGCCAACGACCCCCGGTTCTCGTCGTTTATCGACTCGAAGCGCCGACGTGACTCCTCGAAGGCGGACCTGATCAACCACGTCCTCAAGGAGTCGGCGAGCTACACGCCGATGTCGGGCTCGTACAAGACGATCCTGCTGGACAACGCCGAAGGGATGCGAGAGGACTTCCAGCAGGCGCTGCGTCGCGTGATGGAGCAGTACTACGAGGCGACGCAGTTCGTGATCGCGACGCGCCAGCCCTCCCAGCTCATTCCGCCGATCCGCTCGCGGTGTTTCCCGATCGTGATGCGTGCGCCGACCCACGAGGAGACCGTCGGCGCGCTCGAACGAGTCGCCGAGAGGGAGGGGGTCGACTACGACGCGGACGGCCTGGAGTACGTCGCGGGCTACGCCGACGGCGACCTCCGCCAGGCGGTGCTGGCCGCCCAGACAACCGACGAACAGGCGGGCGAGATCACGATGAACACCGCCTACGAGGCTCTCAACGCCGTCGAGGCCGACGACCAGGTCGAGTCGATGATCGCGGCCGCCGAGGCCGGCGAGTTCACCGACGCGCGTGCGACCCTCGACGATCTGCTCGTCGACGAGGGCCACAGCGGCGGAGACGTGCTCGAAGACGTACTCGCGGTCGTTCGGGCTCGCTACTCGGGCGATCGCGTCGCCGAGATCCATCGGATCGCCGGCCGGATCGACGCCGACCTCGTCGAGGGGACAAGCGACCGGATCCACGTCTCACATCTGCTGGCCGAGATCGGCGAACTCGCCCGGACGGGAGAGTGATCGCATGACCTACTGGGAGAACGTCCTGACGGTCGCCCTCGGAGCGACCCTCGCGTTCGGCGTGGTCGATCTGAGCGGTCGATTCCTCGCGGTCCCGCTGTTCGCCGGCAGTGCTCTCCTCGCGTGGGGCTTGTTTGGCGGGATCGAGGAGGCAGTCAGGCGGGGTCGCGCCGACGAGTCCGAGGACTGATCGGGACCGCGCGGTCGAGACTACTCGACGCTGCCAGGCATGAGCGATATTCAACATTTCCAGCAATACTTTTCAATTGAGTATCAGTAGTACCAGCCGGAATGAGTCAGGTTTCCACCGCGGCGGGATCCGTACAGATCTGCATGCGACGCTTCGCACCGGACGCGGCCCAGCAACGGCAACGAGACGTCCTCGAACGGGTGGAGAAACTGGCCGAGGAGGGCCTCGTCGAGGAGGTGACCCACGAGTGGTGGAGCACGCGCGTCTGTACGCCGGGGACAGACGACAGCGAGGGCTCTTCCTGTCCGATGATCGTCGAGGAACTGCTCGACGCCGCCGATGGAACGTCGATCTCGTTGCAGCCGGCCTTCCGTCGCGCGACGGGCCACGAGACCGCGGACTCGGACGTGCTCTACCTCCCGGTGATCTGCCTGGTCGTGCGCGAGGACGGCGAAGTCGCGGGGATCTATCCGGCCTGTGACGGCCAGACCCACCACCGCGTCGAGGACGCACTCGACCGGATCGAGTCCGGCGAAGGCGTCTCGAACCTCTAGATAGCGGGCCACGGCGGAGGCCGGTATCGGCCACCCGTGGCTCGACATGGGAAGCTTCCTTAGGATCGAAGCAGTAGCTACGGTCATGAAACGAGAGCCGCCACAGACCGAAGAGGGCTGGTACGTGTTGCACGACCTGCGCCACGTCGACTGGGACGCCTGGCGGGCGGCCCCCGAACGGGACCGCGACCGAGCGTTGACCGACGGGATCGACTATCTGGAGTACTTCGAGGCCGTCGAGGACAGTTCGGAGGGGCAGTCGGCGGTCTACACCGTGCTGGGCGACAAGGCCGATCTCATGATCTTGCACCTGCGGCCGACGATGGCCGACCTGGACGCCGCCGAGCGGCAGTTCGAGCAGACCGAGTTCGCCCGCTACACCGAGCAGGCCACCTCCTACGTCTCCGTGACGGAGGCCTCGGGCTACACCGAGAAGGCCCGCGAGTACTTCGACGGCGAGGTCGACGACGACTCCGGGCTGGCACAGTACATCCAGGCCCGTCTACACCCCGACATCCCCGACGAGGAGTTCGTCTGCTTCTACCCGATGAGCAAGCGTCGCGAGCCGGACCAGAACTGGTACGACCTGCCCTTCGCCGAGCGGGCCGAACACATCAAGCGCCACGGTGACATCGGCCGTCAGTACGGCGGCAAGGTCGAGCAGATGATCGCCGGCTCGATCGGCTTCGACGACCACGAGTGGGGGATCACGCTCTGGAGCGACGACATGACCCACGTCAAGGACCTGCTGACTCAGATGCGCTTCGATCCCTCGACCTCGAAGTTCGCCGACTTCGGGCGCTTCTACGTCGGTCGCCGATTCGCGCCGTCGGACCTGCCGGCGATGATGAACGGCCAGCGCGTCCCGTCCGCGGGCGCGAACGCATCGGGAGCGACGACCGACGGACGCGCCCAGCCCACCGACGGAGACCATCCCGGTACCCGCGAGACCGCGACGGCCGGCCAGTCCGGCGACGCGGGCAGTCACGGCGGCGTCCATCCGGGCAGTTCCGCCGAGGGCGACCACCCCCACGACGGCGGCGACGTGGCCAGCCGAGACGGGGAAGCCGACGAGGCGAGCGAGAGCGGCGACGGCCACCCCGATGGCGGCGGCCGTCCAGACCCCGGTGACGCGTCCTACGAGGAGACCGACGACCTCGCACAGCGCCTCGCCACGATGGGGCTGTCCGAGGGCGAGGACTACGACGCTGGCGACTACGGACTGCTGTTCTACTCGGAGAGCGACGCCGAGGCACTGGCCGACGAAGTCGCGGATCTCCGGGAGAGCTTCGACCACTACGACCGCCACGTCGCGACGACCGTGCGCGCCCAGAGCGGCCGGGCGGCCGTCGTGAGCATCTGGACCGCACAGGAAGCCGCCGAGACCGCCGCCGGGTTCCTGGGCGACGTGTCCGGGGTCAGCGACACCTACGGGGGCCGCCTCGGCGAGGGAGCCGCCGACGAGCCCGAGCCGACGACGGCGAACTCCAGCGAGGAGATCCAGCAGCAACTTGCCGATGCAAACGTCTACGCCGGACAGCCGAACGGAGAGGACGTGTTCGCGCTGGTGCTGTACTCCGAGGCCGACCCCGAGACGCTGTCTACCGAAGTGACCGAGCTCACGGAGAGTTTCGATCACTACGACACACACGAGGGCACTGCGGTCTACGAGGCCGGCGAGCCCCTCGACGCCGCGACGGCGGACGCCGACCAGCCCCGAGCGGCCGTCGTCAGCCTCTGGGAGACCCAGAGCGCCGCCGACACGGCGAGTGGCTTCCTCACCGACCTCCCGGGGATCGTCGGCCGCCCCGACGAGGGCGACGGTTTCGGCACGATGGGGATGTTCTACACCGTCGAGCCGGACCACCGCGAGGAGTTCGTCGAGACCTTCGACGAGGTCGGCGAGCTACTCGACGAGATGGACGGCCACCGAGAGACGACGCTGCTGGCGAACCGCGACGACGTGAACGACATGTTCATCGCGAGCCAGTGGGACAGCAAGGAAGACGCGATGGCGTTCTTCCGGTCGGACGAGTTCGCCGAGACCGTCCAGTGGGGCCGAACAGTGCTCGCAGACCGTCCTCGGCACGTCTTCCTCGCCTGAGAACGGCCACGAGTGACGCGAGTGGCCGCTTTTTCGCCACCGGGAGAGCAAGCTCTCCCGAGCCCACACTCGCTTTGCTCGCGTGGACCGCGTTTTTGCGCGAGGGTTCCCGCAACGAACGGAGTGAGTGAAGAAACCCGACGCGGAAAAAGGAGGAGTTGGGGGCGGACGGTGCTGACCGACCGTCCGCGCCACGTCTTCCTAGCATAGCGAGGGGGCACCACGGTCACTCTAACCGCGTTTTGAGCGACGGAACGTACTTTGTCGGTCGAGGCGGTGCGTGCGTGTATGAACCGACGCGGCTTCCTCGCGGCACTGACCGGCGGCGGCCTCGCCGCGGCCAGTGGCTTCTCGACGCATCGACCGCGCCTGATCGATGGCGCGCGGCGCGGTCGGGGTGACCCCGTCTCGGTGACGCGGACGATCACCGACGAGTCGATCACGTACGACGCCGATCGAGGAACGGTCCGCTATCCGACGCTGGTCGGGAGCGACGGGCCGATCGAACACGAGTCGGAACCGTTCGTGCTGTGGGCGAACCGGCGCTGTGCCAGCGTCGGCTCGGAGGTCGTGCTCCCGGCGATCGCGGATCGCGTCGACGGAGAACCGACCGGGATCGGGAAGGGAGTCAGCGGTACGTCCTTCGGGCTGGCGATCACCGTCTCGGCGACGACGACACGCGACCGCGATGGGACCGTCGTCAGCGAACCGAGCGTCCCGCTGGAGCGACTCGTGGCAGTGACGCCAGCGAGCGTCTCCGCCACGATCCAGTTCGACGGGCGAGAACACACCCGCCACGTCCCGGTGTTCGTCGAGGAGAGCGAAGTGAGCTACCTGTAGCGAGGCGAGCGAAAAGTCGGGTGCTACTGGGCGTCGTCGGGCACGTCGGCGTCGTCCTCTTCGGTTCTGGTCGTTTCCACGTCGAGTTCGCCGAAGTAGATGTCCGCGCCGTCCTGTGCGACCTTCTCGGCCAGCACGGCACATTTGACCCGCATCGGGGAGATATCGACGCCGAGCATGTCGACGACGTCGTCGCGGTCCATCTCGTCGAGTTCCTCGATGGACATACCGTGGAGCTGTTCGGAGAGCATCGAGGCCGAAGCCTGGGAGATGGCACAGCCGTCGCCCCGGAACGCCACCCGTTCGATCGTCTCTTCGGCGTCGTCGAGGACGACGTCCATCTCGATGGTGTCGCCACACATCGGGTTCTCGCCGACGTGGGTGAACGTTGGCTCCTCGATCTCCCCGTAGTTGCGAGGACTCTTGTAGTGATCGAGGATCTGCTGTCGGTACATATCGGAGCCGCCAAGACCCATTGTTGGAGGCGAGTAGGGGAGTCCCGGGCAAAAGGGTTCCGGGGCCGCCACAGTCCCGAACCTCCCAGATCGTCCGGCGAAGCCGTCGGATCTGTCGACACGACGACAGACGTTCACGGACGATCACCGAAGAGTATAATTGCAACAGCGTTGTTAATAGTTCTCAAGGGACTTCGATGTTCGATCGAATCAGTGAGCTGTCGAATAAGTCGCTGTCGAACGGTGAGACTCCGTCGGCCGACGAACTCGATGGTGGGCCGCTGGCGTCGCTGCTGGGAGAGGGGGAGACACTGCAACACGTCGTCGCCGGGAACGGTGGGCTCGATCACACGACCAACGGACGCTCGACGTCGATCGAGCCAAGCGGCGGCCACACGGCGTACATGGTGGTCACGGACCGTCGCGTCTACTTCGTGCTCGGCGACGACCCGGAGACGGCCGAGGTAACCTTCCCCCACGCGGAGATCACGAGTGCGGAGTTCAACAGCGGACTCCTCAACGCGACGATACTGGTCAAGATCGCCGACGGCTCCGTCCGGTTCACGCCCAAAGACGCCGATCAGGGGGCGACGGTCACCGACTACATCGAACGGATGGCCACCGCCTGGGGGGAGTTCGACGCCGCTCTGACGGACGCACGGAACACGATCGAGGAGATCGAACAGCGACTCGCCAGCGGCGAGGAGACCTCGCGGCTCGTCCAGGGTGCCAGATCCTACATCTCGAACGCCCACCACGCCGCCACCCACGACGACGACGCGCCCACGGAGCGCATGACCGAGCTGATCGAACCCGTCGAGAACCGACTCGACCAGCTCTGTGTGGCCATCGACACCGAGCAAATCGAGTCGCTGCTGGCCGAGGCCCGCCAGGCCAAGGTCGAGGGCGACCACGAGACGGCTTTCGGAACGCTCGCTCGCGCTCACTCGACGATCGCCGACGGGCGCAAGGCCGTCACCGACGGCGGGGTCCTCGACGCGATCAACGAACTGGGATCGACCTACGACGAGCTCGTACAGATGACCTTCGAGGACGCGACGGCGGCCTGCCACCGCGGGCAGTCGACGGACGATCCCGCGGACGCGGTCGACGCCTGGCGGGAGGCACGCCAGCGCTACCGGGCCGCGCTCTCTGCGGACTGGGACGGCGAGGCGAGCGTCAGCGCCAAGGCCCTCGAATTCCAGCTTGCGTGGGTGACCCAGCGCCTGATCGACGCCCACATCGACTACGGCGACGCGCTCGAAGCCGAGGGCGACGAGATCGACGACAGCGACGAGGCGACCGACCGCTACGAACGAGCCAAACGACAGCTCACCCGCGCACGAGAGCTCGCGAGCCAGCACACGTACGCGACCGCGCCGGTCTCGACGGAGCGACTCGACGGCATCGAAGAGAAGATCGAGCTCGGAGCGTGGCAGTGGGGCGGGACCGAGTAGCCCATCGTTGTCGGTACAATATCCCGAACGCTCTTGTGAAGCACGTTGTTGATTTTCAGAGTGCGGCGTTGAGAGCATGTTTGAGTGCTTCGTCACCTGGTTTTCTGTAGAGTTCACGGCGGAGTTCGAAGGCTCTGAGATACGGCGTTAGCTTGTCTTTCGAGACGCCTCGATGGGGGCGAGAGCCACCGTCGCGTCAGCGACGCGTGGCTCTCGCAGCCGTTGACGTGTACTTCGCCATCAGCGTATTCACCGTCGCTGTGGACGACGTATTTGCGGGTGAATGAGTCGTCGTCTTCTAGTGGGTCGTAGGCCCGAAATCCGTCCGTATAGACGGTCAGTGACTCCTCTTCGTGGTCAGCAAGCAGGAGTCGAACGGTCGATTCGTCAGCGGATTTCGCTGGCACGACGTACCGCTCGTCCGAACCACGATCGACGAGCGTGAACACCGGCGGTTTGTCGCCGTCGTACGATCCCCGTCCACGCGTGGACAGGCCACGCGAGCGCGACTCCTGGTCACGCTCGCGGCCTTTGAGACCAGCAGAGACGTACACTTCGTCGATTTCGACCGGTCCAGACAGCGTAATCGAAGGCGCGTCGAGAGTTCTGGCGAACTGCTCGACGTGCCGTCTCACCGTCCGGTAGGAACAATCAAGCTCTGCCTCGATTTGCCGAATACTCGTGTTGAACCGTAAGAACACGTAGATCGTGAAGTACCATTCTTTGAGCTTCAGCTTCGAGTGAGCGAAGATCGTGTCGGTCTTGTCGTTGAACGTGCGACCGCAATTCTTACACAGATACCGTTGATACACCCGGTAGCTGCCGTTTCTGACCGTCAGGTCAGAACGGCAGCGGGGGCACTCGACGCCATCACGCCAGCGAACCTGTTCCAGCAGGTCCGCTGCAGCCGATTCCGACACGAACCGGCTTATTGGGAACATATCGGGCACCGCTAGCGCGGTGCCCTTGCCCTCTTCGACTTTCAGCTCCAGCCATCGCTATCAACAATCTCCTTCGCAAGAGCGTTGAGCTCTTTTTCCCGGTTTTCAGAACACTTCACCGCGGAGCTGAAATGCTTGGAAATACGGTGTACGCTCGTGTGAAGCACGTTGTTGGTAAATCAGAGGACGGTTCGAACGATTTCTTTGAGCGCTTCTTCACCGGGTTTGCGTAGGATTCGTCAGCGAAGTTGGAATACTCTGAGATACGGCGTCAGTTTGTCTTTGGAGACTCCTCGCAGGTATTCACGTGTGCGTCTCCATCCACGTATTCACCCTCGCTGTGAATGACCGCTTCTCGCTGGTAGTGCTCGTCGTCTTCGAGTGGATCGTACGCTCGAAATCCATCAGTATAGCTGGTTAGCGACTCTTCCTCGCAGTCGCCGAGGAGGAGTCGCACGGTCGATTCGTCAGCGGATTTCGCCGAGACAACGTAGCGCTCACCCCTGCCACGATCGACCAACGTGAACACCGGTGGTTTGTCACCATCGTACGATCCTCGTCCACGCGTGGACAGACCACGCGAGCGCGACTCTTGATCGTGCTCGTGGCCCTTCAGCCCCGCAGTCACGTAGACTTCGCCGATTTCGGCCGGGCCAACGAGGCTGATGGCTGGCGCGTCGAGCGTTCTGGCGAACTGCTCGACGCGCCGCCATAGTGACCGATACGAAACGGGGAGTTCAGCGTCCAACTGGTGGATACTCGTGTTGAACCGAAGAAACGAGTAGAACGCGAACAAGAGCTTGTCGGGAGCTTGTCCTCAGCGTATGTTCCACGTCCGCTCGTGAACAGGTCGCACTCGTGGCCCTTGAGACCCACTTTCATGTAGAACTCGTCGGTCTTAACGGGGCTTTCGAGGTATGGTTGAGGCAAGCGCGTTCAGCGCTTGCAGGAAGCGCTGACACGCCGGTGGACCGTCTTGTAAGAAACGTCAATTTCTGCGTCTAGCTGCCTGAGACTCGTGTTCAAGCAGATGTGGATGTAGACGGCGAGAACTCACTTTCTGAGCGCGACCGTATAGTATTCGAAGATTGTGCCAGTCTGATCGTTGAATGTGCGGTCGCAATTATCCCATAGAAGCTCTGAAACACTCGATAACTGCCGTACCGAATCACAGATCGGCACAGTAGCGTGGGAAATAGGCCGTCGCGCCGAGACGAACGCCTTGATTGGCATCATCGTTTGTCGGGTGATACGGTCACGTCACCCTTGCCTGCTGTGACTTCCAGTTACTGGTGAGAACTGACCAACAATCTTCTACCCAAGAGCGTCCAATCATTGTCCTATAGTGTATTGGAATTCAATATTAAACACTCAACACCACCTAGTTAATTCTTCTATATTACTTATACTAAATTATTTGAAGAATAGTTCGAATAGGCGTTAAATATATTCTCCCGGAAATACAATGTACGCTATGAATAGTGAGAAGATACTTATTATCGTGGGTCTGGGCTTCTTTGTCGTAGGGTTGGCTTCGCTCTACGAACCAAAACTCGACATGGCTCTCTCAATGGGATATTTTGTGCTTTCGTTCTATGCCTTTTTCAAATACGTTAGATACAATAGGTGAATTGAGTGTGTGAATGAAATGTATAGAAACTCTCAATAGAATACATTTGACTGTCGTTTTGTTGTTGGTGAAGATGCTGGGTGCTTCTTGAATTGCTGTCTCTCGATCGCCGTTACGTGTGCGTCGATGCGTGGCGTGGATGAGACGGCCCTCACCGAAGGCTCGAATCACAGTCCTGTCCTCCCGCCCGTCTGATCGTCGACTGTATCGAGCCACGGGTGTTTTTGTTGGACCCAACCGTTCGGTCGTCAATGACGGTCCGCGAGGTCGCCGCGGAGGCCTACCGGGAGACGCTCCCGGTGCTGGTGTTGAGTGCGATCGGCGGCCTGTTCGCCGGGCTCGTCCTGGTGGGGATGGAGGCAGAGCTCGCGGCCGTTCCCGGCCTGCTGGTCCTGGTGCCGGCGCTGCTCGCGACGCGGGGCAACGTCTACGGTTCGCTGGGCGCGCGGCTCGGCTCTGCGCTCCACCAGGGTGTCATCGAACCCACGCTCGACTTTGGCGACGAGCGGCTCAACGCCGCCATCGCCGCGGCACTGGCGAACGGCATTCTCGTCAGCGGGTTCGCGGCCGTGCTGGCTGTGGTCGTGCTCCGCGTGCTGGGTAGCGAGTCGGCCGGCCTCGCGACGCTCGTCGCGATCGCGCTGATCGCCGGCCTGCTCTCCGGGCTCTTGCTGACAGTGGCCGTCGTCACGGTCGTCGTCGTCGGCTACCGTCGCGGGCTCGACCCGGACACGCTCGCCGGGCCGGTGGTGACGACGACGGGCGACGTGGTCGGCATCGCGACGATGCTGGTGGCCGCTCGGATCGTGCTCGCCGTCGGGGGTGGCTGAGATGGTCGAGGGGTCGGCCGAGTGGTCGGTGTCCGGCATCGTGCGGACGATGCTCCCGCTGCTGTGCGTGTTGACCGCGATCGAACTGGTCAGCGGACTCGTCCTGGAGTCCTTCGAGGCGACGCTGCTGGCCGCGCCGTCGCTACTCCTGCTCGTCCCGGTGACCATCGGGATGGGCGGGAACCTCGGCAGCGTGCTCGCCGCGCGGCTCTCGACGGCGTTTCACCTCGGCCTGCTCTCTTTTTCGCCGACGGACGACCGCCTCGCGGGCAACGCCGTCGCGACGATCGGGCTCTCGCTGACGGTCTTTCCGCTGGTCGGTGCCGGCGCGTGGGGGCTGACCGCCGTCGTCGGCGAGACGGGGCTCACACTGGCCACCGTGGTCCTGATCGCGCTCCTGAGCGGCCTCGTACTGTCGGTGCTTGCCGTCGTCGTCACCGTCGTCACGACCTACGCGGCCTACCGCTATCGGCTGGACCCGGACGACGTGGTCGTGCCCGTCGTCACCAACGTCTGTGACGTGCTGGGCGTGCTGGTGCTGTTCGGCGTCTACCGGGTCGTGGCGTGATCGGCCGGGACTGACGCGCCTTTGCTCGTCAGGTCCTCAGCACCGCCGTGCAGTCACACGTCGCCCTCCAGTCGGTCGGGCCGGTCGTCGATCTGCTCTGGGGGACGGTGCTCCCGCGGGTGGGAACCATCGCCGTCACGCTGGCGCTGGGCGTGTTCCTCGCCGACCTCGCCGTCGCCTTCGGGATCGTCGAGTACATCGCGACGCTCTCGAAGTACCTCACCGAACCGGCGAATCTCCCTCGCGAGGTCGGGACGGCGATCCTGGCGACGACGGCCTCGCCGACCGCGGGCTACGGGATGCTCGCGGAGTTTCGCGAGTCGGGCGTACTCGACGACCGCGCGACGCTGGTGGCCGTCACCATCAACACGTTCTTCGGGTTCGCCCAGCACATCTTCACCTTCTACGCGCCCGTCCTGATCCCGATTCTGGGGCTCCGAGTGGGACTGCTGTACGTCGGCGCTCGCGCGGCCATCTCGCTGGCGATCACGCTCGTTGGCATTCTCGCAGGCGCACTCTTGCTCTCGAATCGCAACGTCGACCGCAGCCGGATGCCCGAGGTGGCGGACCCGACCGAGGAGCACGGCACCGCTCGCGAGAAGCTCCGGGACGCGGCGGCGTCGACCGCCGAGAAGCTCCGGGACATCCTGCCGCGCCTGCTGGTCATCTACGCGATCGTTGCGGTGCTGGTCGCGTGGCGCGAGATCCCCGCACTGGTGACGCTCGTGGCGGTGCTGAGCGAGTCGAGCGCTGGGGGTATCGTCCCGTCGCTCTCCGAAAGTGTCGGCACGTTCACAAGCGCCGTCGGGCTGCCAAGCGCCGCCGTCGGCGTCGTCGCGGTCTACACCATCGACACCACCAACGGCTCGATCGTCCTCGCGCCGTTCGTCGAGAACGGGACCTTCACCCCTCGTCAGGCCGTCGCGACGATGCTCGTCGGCGGGATCGTCTCCTTCGCCGTCTCGACGTTCAAGCGCTCGATCCCGTTCCAGTACGGCATCTGGGGCGCGGAGTTCGGTTCGAAAGTGATCGCCGTCAACACGACGCTGAAGATCGTGTTCATCGCACTCGCGGTGGTCCTGTTGCTCGTCCCCTAGACGAGCGGCCCCAGTCCGCCCCGATCGACGAACCGATCGGTCCCGTACCGGACGAGCGCCTCGGCGAGGCCGGGCACCAGTGCGAACCCCAGCAGCAGCGGCCAGACGACGAGGTACGAACTGAGCGGATGGAGGTGGGTCCCGTAGGCCCACTGGTGCACCGTCTTGCCCAGCAGCCAGAGCGTCGCGGCCGCCGGTGTGACCAGCGACAGTCGGACGAGCAGGTACAGCGGGACGGCACCGATCAGGAAGAGGCCGACGAGGGCGTAACCGACGCCGAAGGCGGTCGCGGCCACGTCGTCGGTCGCCCAGTACACGCCGTTCGCGCGCAGCCACGCGAACACGACGGCCGCGTAGACGATACCACCGACGGCGGCGATGACGCGAGGGTCGCGGAGCCTGGAGGGCATCGTCCGTCACTGCAGCCCCCTCGCACATCAATCTCGTCCCGACGCTAGAGCTTTGGGTCTCCCCGGCCACCGGCCATACGATGGACCGTCGGCGCTCACTGCTCGTCGCCCTGGTGGCCCTGGCCGCCCTCGCCGGCTGTCTCTCGGGCGGGCCACAGACGCCAGCCGCGCCCGGCGACGCCGTCCCGGCAGGGAGCGACACCGTCAACGCCACGGTCACCCGCGTCGTCGACGGCGACACCGTCGAGATCCGATACGACGACGGGACGTTCGACACCGTCCGGCTGCTCGGGATCGACACCCCCGAGACCCGCGGCGGGACGAACCCCGCGGAGTTCGAGGGCGTCCCCGACACCGCGGCCGGCCGGGCCTGTCTCGAACGGGCCGCCGGCAACGCGACCCGCGCCCTCGAAGCCCTCGTCGGCGGCGAGCCGGTCGTCGTCGCTGTCGACCCGCAAGCCGACCGACGGGATCGCTACGATCGACTGCTGGCTCACCTCGTCGTCGACGGCGTCGACGCCAACGAACGGCTCGTCGAGCGGGGCCACGCGCGGGTCTACGACAGCGCGTTCTCGCGCTCGGACCGGTTCTACGAGCACGAACGGGCCGCGCGGGACGCCGGCCGCGGCGTCTGGGCCTGTGTGGACCCCGCCACGCCGACTGGCGGCGTCGGCCTCCGGGTCGTCGCCGACGCCCCGGGCGACGACCGCGAGAACCCCAACGGCGAGTACGTCGTCGTCTCGAACTCCGGGGGCGACCCGCTCGCGATCGGCAACTGGACGGTCACCGACGAGGCCGGCCACAGGTACACCTTCCCGCCGGGCGCGACGGTGCCCGCGAACGGTTCGGTCCGACTCTACTCCGGTTCGGGGACCGACACCGCCACCGAGTTCTACCGCGGGAACGGCCCGATCTGGAACAACGACGGCGACACCGCCACCCTGCGCGCCGCGAACGGCACGGTCGTCGCCGCGGCGTCGTACTGACCGTCCGCGCGCTTCGCGGGCCGCGCGACACCCACAAACCGATCCAGTCCCAAGCGCAGGTATGCGCCGGCCGGACTGGCTCCCGACGCGGCCGCTCCCCAGACTCGAACCTGGCCCGCGAGTCCTCGACTGGAGCCTCGCGGCCGCGGTCGCCCTCATTCTCGCGACGGGTGTCTACAGCCTCGTCGCGGGCCGGCCCGGACAGGCGTGGGTGTTCGATCTCCACGCGATCGGCGGGCTCGCGCTCGTGGTCCTCCTGGTCTTCAAGCTCCGCAGAGTCGCGCCACGGGTCACGCCCGATCGGCTCACCGCTCCCAGAGTGCTCTCGCTATCCCTCGCATTCGTCACCGCGGCGGCGCTCGCGACGGGGCTGTGGTGGGTGCTTGGCGGTTCCGTCTCGATCGGCCCGTGGGGGCTGTTGAACCTCCACGTCGGCGTCGGGCTGGTCGTCCCGGTCGTCCTCCTCTTGCACCTGCGCCATCGGTTTCACGACCCACGGAACGTGCCGAGCCGCGACCGCCGCACAGCACTGCGGTACGCCGGCATCGCCGGCATCGCGGCCCTGACCTGGCGGAGCCAGCGAGTGCTCAACGACGCCCTCGATACGGCCGGCGCGGACCGGCGGTTCACCGGCTCTCGCGAGGTCGGGACGGACGAGGGCAACGCCTTCCCGCCGACGAGCTGGATGGCCGACGACCCCGATCCGATCGACAGCGACGAGTGGGTCCTGTCGGTCACCGGCCGGGTCGCCAGTCCCGCGACGTTCGGCGTCGACGACCTGGAACTGGACGATCTCGAGGGTGCCGACGAGCGGCGGGCCGTCCTCGACTGCACCAGCGGCTGGTACTCCGAGCACGACTGGCAGGGCGTCGCGGTCGCGGACCTGTTGGCGGCGGTCGAACCGGACGACGCCGCCCGGTGGGTCCAGTTTCGCTCCGTGACGGGCTATCGCTGGTCGCTCCCCATCTCGGAGGCCGAGGACGCACTGCTGGCGACCCACGTCGACGGCGACCGCCTCACACACGGTCACGGCGCGCCGATGCGACTGGTCGCGCCGGCACGACGCGGCCTCCAGTGGGTCAAGTGGGTCGACGAGGTCCGGCTCTCTCGCCGCCGCGAGATCGGCGAGTCGGTCGCGATCTTCGTCAGCGGCTTCGAGGAGTGATCACAGCATCGCGGTGAGGATCGCGAACAGGTCCGTCTCGGCGTCCTCGTACTGCACCGGCACGAAGCCGGCCTCGCGGGCGGCCACCACGTCCGACTCGTGGCTGTCGCCGACCATCACGTACTCCTCGGCGTCGACACGCTCGCGGACGGCGTCGTAGGGGTCGCCGTCGGTCTTGTGCCCGCCCACGTCGTAGGAGATCACCGTCTCGTCGAAGTCTGCGAGGTCGTGGCGGTCGATCTTCGCGCGCTGCCACTCGCCGACGCCGTCGCTACAGACCACGAGCGTCGTCGCCTCGTCCGCGCCCAGTTCCGAGAGGCAGTCCCGCGCGGCCGACGACACGCCGGTCGCCGCGAGCTCCTCGTCTCGCAGCGCCGCCACGAGCGCGTCGACGTTCACGTCGTCGGTGTCGATCTCGGCCTCCGCCAGCGCGGCCCGCATCCCCGCGTGGTACGGCTCCGGCTCACACTCCTCGAACGTATCGAAGAAACCGGTCTCGTAGGCCTCGACCATCTCCTCGGTCGCGGTCCCGATCTCGCGTTCGAAGGCCGTCGTCAGTATCTCGTCGAACGAACGATCGTACTGGACCAGCGTCCCGTCGAGGTCGAAACAGATCGCCGTCGTGGTGGTCATTCGGTGTCGATGGGTGCGCCGTCCTCGGTCGGCGGTGCGATGGCGTCGATGAAGGCCTCGGCCGACGGCTCGGTCACGCGCACCTGGACGTGGATGTCCCCGAGCTCTGCGGGCCCGCCCACCGAGAAGTTGATCCGCCCCTCGAAGGCCGCCTGCTTGTTCAACTCGAATGTGAACGTGTCGTCGTCGAGCGTGTCGAAGAAGACGCCCCGGGCCGTGTCGAGGATCTCCTCGCGGTGGAGCAGCTCCGAGACGTGGCTCATGTCGTGACACTCCGCGACGATCTGGTCGCCCTCGTAGCTGGGATCGGCCGTCGGGAAGATGTTCGTGACGGCGTCGGCGACCCGATCCGTCACCTCGGTGTCGTGGACCGGCGCAGTTACCCGCACGTCGACGCTGTAAACCGCGCTCATGCGTCCCCCTCCGCGGCGTCGTACTGGCTCCGGTAGGCGTCGATGCCGTCGGCCAGCAGCGTCCGCACCTTCGACTGGAACGCCTCCAGACTGTCGGTGTTGTCGATGTGTACGTCGGCCCGTTCCATGGCCGCGTCCATTCCGAAGCCTCGCTCGCGTTCGTCGCGCTCTTCGAGGGATTCACCGCCGTCGTCGCGATCGCCGTCTCGGCCCCGTTCTGCCAGCCGCGCTTCCCGGACCTCGAACGGTGCCTCGATGCTGACCAGCGAGAACGACGCCCCGAACGCCTCCTCGAAGGCGTCGACCTCCACGTCCGACCGGACGCCGTCGACCAGCACCGCGTCGCTCGACGCGAGCTCGTCTTCGATCAGCGGGAGCGACCGCTCGGCGATGGCCGCCGGCCCGTTCTCTTCGCGAAGCGCCGTCGCCACGCGGCCGTGCTCGGTCGCCGGATCCAGCCCGCGGTCCCGACACTCCGCACGGATCACGTCTCCCATCGTCACGACCGGCACGTCCAGCTCGCGGGCGACGTTGGCGGCCTCGCCCTTGCCGCTGCCCGGTAGCCCGACCGTCGCGAGTACTCTCATGGTGCTGGGATAGTCGCAGCCGTCGCTTAAGCACTGTGCTCCACCCGCGACAGCAAGCATATACCTGCCCGCGATCTACCGCAGACTATGGCTCAACGCTCTCTGGTCGTCTGTGCTCTCTGGTTCGTCTTCGACGACCGTTTTCCGCGTCGGGTCTCCTCGCTCGCTCCGCTCGCTGCGGGGACCCTCGCGCAAAACCGTCGATGAAAAAGGCAGCCACTCACTCCGTTCGTGGCTGATGCTGCTCTCCTCGCCCGCAAGCATATACCTGCCCGCGATCTATCGCCCGACATGGCTCAACGCTCGCTGGTCGTCCGTGCTCTCTGGTTCGTCTTCGTCGGCTGGTGGCTCACGCCGATTCTGGTCAACGTCGCGTGGCTGTTGAACGTTACCGTGATCTTGCTTCCGTTCGGGATCAAGCTCATCAACCTCGTCCCGACGGCGCTGACGCTGGCCGAACCCCGATCGCTGGCCGAGGGAACCGGCGCGTCACAGCCGTCGCTCGTGGTGCGGGCGATCTACTTCGTGCTCGTGGGCTGGTGGCTCTCGTGGCTGTGGGCCAACGTCGCCGCCGCGCTGTCGATGACGATCGTCGGCATTCCGATCGCGATCTGGCTGTTCAACCGGCTTCCGTACGTCACGTCGCTGTACCGATTCCACGGGCGATAGCTACCGCTCGCGGACGACGACGAACTCCGCCAGATCCTGCAGGTACTCCGTCGCCTGGCTGTCGTCGGTGTCGACGGTCGCGAGCGCTTCGAGCGCGGCGTCGGACTCCGCGCGAGCCCGTTCGTTGGCCTCCGCTGGCGTGAGATCGGTCACCTCGACGAACGAGGGGCGGTCCATCTCGGCGTCCTGGCCGGCGGGCTTGCCCAGTTTCTCCGCGTCGGCCGTCGCGTCGAGCACGTCGTCGCGCATCTGGAAGGCGACGCCGACCCGCTCGGCGTACTGGCCGAAGGCTTCGACCGTGTAGGCGTCGGCGTCGGCCGCGATCGCGCCCAGCTCCGCCGCCGCCCGGAACAGCGCGCCGGTCTTCCGGCGGGCCAGCTCGATGTACTCGGTCTCGTTGGTCGGTTGGCTGACGAGCTCGGTCGCTTCGCCCTCGCCGAGTTCGACCATCGACTCGGTCACGGCCTGCATGGCTCGCTCGTCGCTGGAAAAGAGTGCGAACGCTTCGCCGAGCAGCCCGTCGGAGGCGATGATGGCTGGCCCGTGGCCGAAGGCCGCCCACGCCGAGGGCGTCCCGCGACGCACGTCGGACTCGTCGATGATGTCGTCGATCACCAGCGAGGCGTTGTGGACCAGTTCGATCCCGACCGCGAACTCCACCGCGTCGGCGGGCTCTCCGCCCAGCGCCTCACAGACCAGCACCGTCACTGTCGGCCGAACGCGCTTCCCTCCGGCCAGGGCCACGTGGCGGACTTCGTCGGCGAGTTCGTCGGGTTCGACCCCGTCGAGGACGGCCTCCAGCCGTTCCTCGACGCGGTCCCGACGCCGCTGTAAGTACTCCATCATCGGTCTTTAGGACTACCCCAAAAAGTACCTACTCATCCGTCTGCTTCTGGCCTCGTCTCTGTGCCGGCTTCTGCGGGCCTCGACACCGGAGCCCTCTTGTACCCGCGGCACTGACGAGCACACGACGGCACGGTCGGCCAGCGATCTTTCGGCCCGCGTGGTTTCCACGCGTGGTTCTCGCTGGCTTTCCTACCCCGTCTCTCGAACACCGACGAGCGACGGCGTTCTCACTCGAACTGCTCTATCAGCGCCGGTACCACGTCGAAGAGGTCGTCGACGATCCCGTAGTCGGCGATGTCGAAGATCGGCGCGTTGGGGTCGTCGTTGATCGCGACGATCGTGTCTGCGCCTTTCATCCCGGCGACGTGCTGTACCGCGCCGGAGATGCCGATGGCGATGTACACGTCCGGCGTGACGACCTTGCCAGACTGGCCGACCTGCCTGTTTTTGGGCAGCCAGCCGTTGTCGACGATCGGGCGGGACGCCGACAGCGTCGCGTCGAGTGTGTCGGCCAGGTCGCGGATCAGATCGAGGTTCTCCTCCTCCTCGATCCCGCGACCGATCGAGACGAGCACGTCGGCTTCCGAGATGTCGACGTCGCCGCCGCCGACCTCCTGGAAGCCGGTGACCGTCGATCGAATCGCCGATTCGTCGATCGTCGCCTCGAAGGGCTCGACCGTGGCGTCGCCGTTGCCCTCGGCCGCGGGCCACTCGGCGGGTCTGATCGTGACTGCGGTGCTGTCGGCGTGACTGTCGATCGTGGTCTCGACCTTCGAACCGTACAGCTCTCGGGTGGCGGTCAGTCCGTCGTCGTAGGCGAGATCGACGGCGTCGGTGATCAGCGGTAGGCCGACCCGGTTCGCGACGGCCGGCGCGTAGTCGAGCCCGTTGACGCTCTGGGGCATGAGCAGTACCGTGGGATCGACCTCTTCGGCCAGTTGCGTGACCGCTTGCGTGTACACGTCGTGGTTGAACTCCTCGCCGTGGGCGACCGTGTGGATCACGTCGACGCCGTCGCGGTCGAGCCGATCGGCGTACTCCTCGACCGAGCCGCTGACGACGGCCACGTGGAGGTCCCCGTCGGTCGCGTCTGCCAGCTCGCGGCCGGCGGTCACGAGTTCGTGGCTCACGTCTCGCAACTCGCCGCGGCGGTGTTCGGCGACGGCCAGGACCGTCATTGGCCCACCCCCCGTTCGGCGAGCAGGCCAGCCAGCTCACCGGCCGTCTCCTCTGGCGTGCCTTCGTACAGCGTCGCGTCACCCTCGGATTCTGGCTCGTACAGGGCGGTCTGTTCGATCGGGCTGTCCAGCGCCGTCGCGTCGAGCCCGATATCGTCGAGCGTCTTCTCGGCCAGCTCCTTGCTCTGGGCCTGTCGAATCCCGCGGAGGCTGGCGTAGCGGGGGTCGTTGATCCCGGTCTGGATCGTCAACACGGCGGGCAGCTCCACGTCGGTCAGCTCTTCGACGCCGCCTTCGAGTTCGCGGTGGACGTGTGCGACGCCCGCTTGGGCGTCGAGATCGAGCGCGTTGACGACGGCCGCCCACTCGGTCCCGAGCTGGTCGGCAAGCGTCACGCCGGTCGCGCCGAGGCTGTCGTCGGCCGACTGGACGCCCGTGAGTATCAGGTCGGGGTCTTCCTGTTCGGCAACGGCCGCAAGCAGGCGCGCTTTCGTCGCGGGATCGAGCATCGCGTCGTCGTCGAGGGCGTCGTCCCAGACACGAATCGCGCGATCGGCACCCTTCGCCAGTGCCTGTCGGATCGTCTCCTCGGCGTCACTGGGGCCGATCGTCACCGTCACGACCTCGACGTCGTCGAGGGATTCGGAGAGCTGGACGGCTTCCTCGACGGCGTACTCGTCCCACTCGTTGAGGTCGGCCGTGACGTACCGATCGTCGATGTCGAGTCCGTCGATCTCGAACTCGTCGTCGACTGCGGTCACCTCCTTTACCGTGACAAGGACTTTCATACCACGCAGTGGGGCCGGCCGCCCGATAAACGTTTCCGAACCACTGGCCACGCGACGAGAGTTTTTTCGGAGGGCCGGCACTCCCCGCGGTGTTCTCCTGGGGTTCGCGACGGTCTCAGTTCTCGATGTCCGTGACGTCCTCGTCCGGGAACGAAATCAGGTTCTCGCGTCCGATCCTGAGCTTGTCGATCTGGCCGTCCTCTTCCATCGAAGAGAGCAGCTGTGAGACTTTCGCGTTCGACCAGCCGGTCTCTTTGACGATGTTCGCCTGCTTCATTCGTCCGCCGTTGCGCTCCAGCAGCAGTTCGACGCGTTCCTCGTCGCTGAGCAGCTCTTCGTCGATTTCCTGGTCGGGCGCTTCGTCGGTCTCTGCCGGGGCCGCCGTCGGCACGGTCGCAGGCGGCTCGTCCCCGTCGTCCTCGGACTCGGTCGCGAGGGGACCGGCGTCGAACGCGTCGCGGTCGATGACGCTGTCGTCCCGAAGCAACAGCACGTAGACGCCGGAGGCGGCGACCACGGCACCCAACAGGGCGAGCCCGCCCCAGAGCAGCGACGACCCGCCGTCGGGGTCCCCATCGGGGCCTCCACCGGGGGACGACGGCGAGTTAGAGGGTCCCTCCGCTCCGGGAGTGTAGGCGAGTTCGAGTTCGGACTCCGTGAACGTCGTCGGACCCTCCCAGACGATCTGGCCGTCCCGCACCTGTTTCGGGACTGTCCGGATCCCGGCTCCCGGCGGCAACTCGAGGACGAGCGTCTGGTCCGCTTCCAGGCCGGTCAGCCAGGGATCCGTGGTGTTGTACACGTCGTCGACGTACCGGGTCTCACCCTCCGAGCGCGCGAAGTTGGTCCAGGTAAAGGACAGCGTCAGCGTCCCGTTGGTGAGATTGCTGCTTCGTCGTACGTCGCGCAGTTCCATCGGGCGGCCGGTCGCTTCGCTCGCGGCCGCGTTCGCCCGCCGGAACGCCGACAGCCCGAGCGTGTCCGCTTCGCCCTCGGTGAACCGCTCTGCCGTCGTTTTGAAACTGTTTCGCTCCTGCTCGTTCGCGACGTCGAAGCCACTGGCGGTGACAGAAAACGTGGCGTTACCGTCAGACCGAAGCTGTATCAGGATCGTCGTGTGGCTGGCGGTCGACGACGCTGTCGGCGGGGGCGTTTGCTGGGCGTCGACACCGCCGACCACGCCACTGGTGGCCGCAACTGGTGCCGAGAGCACCACCAGCAGGAGGGCGAAGTGGGCGGCTCGTAACCGGTGTGACATCTTCACCCCGTGACTGTGCTGCCCGAGAGGAAAACGCTTTCCATCACGGGATAAAACGTCAGCGTCGTCGTTGAAACGTCTCGCGGACTCTCGTCGGAGAACACCGATCCCACGGAAGAGAGGGATTTTTGTGGGACGGGGGAGAAGGGCGTAACAATGCGTCCCGCCACCGTCTCGATCCTCGCCCTCCTCTTCGTCGTGCTGTCGCTGCCCGCCGTAGTTGCGGGTCCTGTCCCCGCTGAACAGGGGACGGCGGCGCAGTTCGACGATCCGTCTCCGGTGATCGTCCCGATCCAAGAGTTCGCCAACTACCTGACGATTCCGCCTGGCAACGTGACGGTCTCCGACCACGGAGCCGTCAACGTCAACACCGGGACGGCAGTCGCGACCGACGCCGCGTCCCTCCGCGGACAGCATCGGACGACCGCCTTCGAAAACGAGTTCTACGACACCTCCTCGACCAGCGAGCGGTCCGAGATCATCCGCTCGGAAGTGAGCTGGGCAGAGACCAGGTCCGACGAGTTGCGCGTCCGACGCGCCGGTGCCATCGAGGCGTACGCCTCCGGGACGATATCCACCACGAAGTTCGTTCGGACGATGGCACTGATCGACACCGAAGCACGGCAGATCTCGGCGACGATCGGTCGGGTCAAAGACGTCGCCAGACGGTCGAGTTACTCGCTTCCGAGGCGACTCGACACGCGTATCGAGAATCTCAGAGGCGAGGTCGAGGTGCTCCGCGGGCCGGTCGCCCGACGTGCCAGCGAGGCCGTCACCGGTGACCGGCGGATCGAATCGGTCTACGTCGAAAGTTCGGACTCGGGGTACACGCTCGCGATGGTCGACGGCGACTCGTACTACCGCGAGACGTATCTCGCCGACGAGCGTCGGCCCGAGGCCACCGATCAGTTCCGGGAGAGCGACCTCTATCTGGTCAACGCGGCCAACCGTCGTGGCATCGAGCTGTACCCCTGGGTGACAAACGACACCTCGCCGTCCGGCCAGGCGCTCGGCGAGACCGGCATCTACCGGTTCCGGGCCGAGTACACCAGCGGCGACCTCACGGCGTATCTCGACGGCGGGACCACCAACGTCTTCCGGGAACACCAGCGCCAGTCGCTGGCGGCGATTCCGGTTACCGACACGGTGACCGAACAGGACGACTCGCTCCGGCTCCGGATCAATCGGACGTACGAAACCGGGCCGATGCACGTCCGGCTGGTCGACAGTGTGACCGGCGAGCCGGTGTCCGGAACCGTCCGGATCGACGGCGAGTACGTCGGGACGACCGGTGCGGACGGGGCCCTCTGGACCGTCGAGCCACGCCCCGGTGTTCCGCTGACGGTCCGCACCGACGACGGCACCGTCTTCGACGCCCGGCTCCCACCCTGACGTTCAAACCGGAACGGGCCACACCGGCCGTATGGACCGGGCCACCTCGCCGGTCGTCGGTGTCGCGCTACTGCTCGCGCTGACGGTGCTGGCCGCGACCGCGGTCGGCACCGCCGCTGTCGCTCTCGATACCCCGACCCCGGCACCGACGGCGTCGTTCTCGCTGACGGCCGACGCCGCAACCGACACGCTGGTCCTGACACACCGAGGCGGCGACACCGTCTCAGTCGAGCGACTGCGGCTGGTCGTCACGGTCGGCGGGGACGAACTCGACTCCCAGCCGCCGGTGCCGTTCTTCGCCGCCGAGGGGTTTCGAGGCGGCCCCACCGGCCCGTTCAACAGCGCCGACGACGGCACCTGGAGTGGCGGCGAACGGGGATCGTTTCGAATCGCGTCGACGAACGCACCGCTGCCGGCAGCTGGGGATACCGTCGTGGTCCGGCTCCTCGCCGGTGACACGATCGTCGGGACCGTCCGCGCGACTGCGAGCTGACGGCCTGTACGAGCGTCACCACACCGACGCGGCGAGTCGTTTCTCGGCGGCCGCCTCGACCGTCTCGTACGGCCTATTGTAGATCGGTCCCGAAGATCTTACTCGGGGACGCGTGCGATCGTGGTGATGGCCTTCGGACTTCCCGGTCTGTTCTGCTGAATGAAGTGCTCGAAGTCGGTGAAGCCAGCGTCTTCGAACATCCGGTCGGCCTCGTCCTCGTCGTAGAACAGCATGATCGCGTCCGCGAGCTTCTGGAAGACACTCTGGCTCGGGTAGTCCGGACCGACGATCAGCACCCGTCCGCCGGGCTTGGTGATCCGCCGGCACTCTTCGAGCGCGTCGACGGGGTTGGGCCAGTACTCGATCGATCCCGACGACCAGACCACGTCGAACGTGTCGTCTTGGAAGGGGAGTCGTTCCGCGTCGCCGCGGTGGAACGCGACCGGACCGCGCTTGCCGAACTTCGCGTACGCCTTCTCCAGTTGGTGGGCGCTCTGGTCGAGCCCGTAGACGTGTTCGGTCGCTTCGAGCAGTCCCTCCGTGGCGAAGCCGGTGCCACATCCCACGTCGAGGACGTGATCGTCCGGTTCGATGTCGAGCTTCGCGATCGCCTCGTCGCGCATCTCCTCGTTCCAGATGAATGGGTTGACACGGTCGTACACCTTCGAGAGGTACTTGTAGAACGTCCGCGCACGCGACTTGTTTTCGAGGACTCCCATTGCTCAGGGTTTGGGCTTGGCAAGCATAATTGCCCCGGATCGTCGTCGCGGTGACACGCCCACTCCGCACCGGTGGCGGTCGACCGGTCGTTTTTTCACGGCTCCTCGCACCCCACAGAACCGGGCCAACTTCGCAACTACCAAATAGCCGCTACAGCAACGTCAGGGTGATTAGAGAATGCCACGGCCAGAAGTTCTCGACCGTATCAAAGCGGCCGAACAGGACGCCGACGACATTGTCGACGAGGCCGAACAGGACCGTGAGCAACGACTCGAAGACGCTCGCGAGGAAGCCGAGCAGATCCGCGAGACGGCCCGAGAGGAGGCCCAATCGGCAGCCCAGGAGCGTCTCGAAGAGGCTCGTGCCGAAATCGAGGCCGATCGCAAGGAACTGCTCGAAGAGGGCGAGCAGGCCCGCGACGATCTCGAATCGCGCGCCCAAGAGCGCACCGAGGACGTGATCGAACACGTCACAGAACTGTTCGAGGAGGCGGTACATGCTCAGACCTGAGCGAATGAGCCGCGTCTCGGTGACCGGCTCGAAACGCGTCATGGACGACGTCATCGAGACCGTCCACGACCTGGGTCTGTTGCACGTCACCGAGTACGACGGCTCGTGGGACTACTTCGAACCCGGCGACCCGGCCGAAGGAGCCGAAGACGGCTCTGAGAAGCTCGTCACCGTCCGCTCGCTCAAGTCGATCCTCGATGTCGACGAGGCCGACGCCGGCCCGACGCGGCTGGTGACCGACGAGGCACTCGACGAGGAACTCGAAGAGATCCGTCAGACGGTCAACGAACTCGACGACCGACGCGACGAACTCACGGACGAACTCCGAACGATCGAAGACGAGATCCAGACGATCGACCCGTTCGTCACGCTGGGGATCGATCTGGACCTCCTTCAGGGGTACGAGAACCTGTCCGTGGTCGTCGGCGAAGGCGACATCGAGACCGTCCGGGACGCACTCGCACACAGCGACGTCGACCTCTACCAGTTCTTCCAGGAAGACGACGTCATCGCGGTGGCCGCACGCACGGACGAGGACACGCTGCAGGATGCTCTCGTCAGCGCGACGTTCACGGAGCTGACGGTACCCGACAGCGAGGCCGATCCCGAGTCCCACCGCGAGGAACTTCAGCACCGCAAACAGCAACTCGAATCGAAGCTCACGACCGTCGAGGACGAACTCGAAGACCTTCGCCTCGACGTCGCCGGTTTCCTGCTCGCGGCCGAGGAGAAGCTGGCGATCGACGTGCAAAAGAGCGAGGCCCCGCTGACGTTCGCGACGACGGAACACGCCTTCGTCGCCGAGGGGTGGATCCCCTCGGATCGGTACGCGGACCTCGCGGAAGCGCTGACCGACGCCGTCGGCGAGGCGATCGAGGTCGACGAACTCGAACGAGCAGACTACAGCGACGAGGGCCACCCGGAGTCCACCGAGACGGTCGAGACCGACGACTCCGGCGGCTCGGGCGGCGCGTCGACCGGCGAGACCGTCGAGGCGTCCGCCAGCGACGAGACCGAGAGTCAGGAGGTCGCCGCCGACGGCGGACTCGTGACGATGGGCGACAGCCGCCCGCCGGTCATCCAGGACAACCCCGGCGTCGTCAAGCCGTTCGAGGCGCTCGTCGAGATCATCAACCGACCCCAGTACGACGAACTCGACCCGACGGTCGTCTTCTTCCTCACGTTCCCGGCGTTCTTCGGGTTCATGATCGGTGACCTCGGCTACGGGATCCTCTACATGGGACTTGGCTACTGGCTGTTGAAGTCCTTCGACAACGACGTGGTCAAGAGCCTGGGCGGTGTCGGCCTGCTGTCTGGCCTGTTTACCGCCATCTTCGGCGTGTTGTACGGTGAACTGTTCGGTCTCCACCAGCTCGGAGATATCCTCTGGAACGGTCATCCGCCGATCCACAAGGGGCTCCAGCCACACTACCTGGCGTACGGACAGGCCTGGCTCCTCGTCAGCGTCATCGCTGGCGTGCTTCACCTCGTCGTCGGCCGGATCTTCGACTTCTACAACAACCTCGATCACGGCCTCGGTGAGGCGATCATGGAGAGTGGCTCGTGGATCCTCTTCACCGTCGGCCTCTGGCTGTGGGTGTTCACCCGGACCGCCATGGGACCGAAGCCCTCGTTCATGTTCGAGGTGTTCGGCAGCGGTGAGGGCGCGGCGCTGCCGATCGGCTTCACCGGCTTCCCCGTGCTGGAGCTGTTCCGGGTCCCGCTTGGCGGGTTCGACCTCGTGGTCGGCGTCGCGCTGGCCATGACGATCGTCGGACTGATCATGGTCATCGCCGCCGAGGGCGGGATCGGTCTCATCGAGTCGATCACTCAGGGCTTCGGGCACGTCGTCTCCTACACCCGGATCGCTGCGGTGCTGCTGGCCAAGGCCGGGATGGCACTCGCCGTCAACCTGCTCGTGTTCGGTGCGACCCTCCACGGTGGAGAGTTCCACCTGATCTGGTTCATGTCCGAGGAGCCAGTCGCCGACGACGTCGTCTTCCAGGGGCTGCTGAACCTCGACGGGTCGATGGCGATCGTCGGCCTCCTGTTCGGGCTCGTCCTCCTGGTGCTCGGGCACCTGCTGGTGCTCGTGCTCGGGATCACCTCTGCCGGCCTCCAGGCCGTCCGTCTCGAATACGTCGAGTTCTTCGGCAAGTTCTTCGAGGGCGGCGGCAAGGCCTACGAGCCGTTCGGGTACGATCGCGAGTTCACGACCGAGGAGTAACCGACGGCCAACAGCGTTTTCTCGGCGCGTCGTCCGTTCTTCGAGAGACAGTATCGAACGGTGTCCCGTTTCTGGCGAACTCGACAGCGACCGGTACTGTGTCGTCGTCTGACACGCTGTGGCGGCGACAATCGGGAGTGCGCGCCGTCGGACCTCGGCGACGTTCCGGGAATGTCGCTTGGCCAACGAGTCTCCGGCGGTGCTTACAAAACGGACAGATATCTCACGTTCTGTGGATGATCGTTTGTTTAAGATCTGGTCTGCAATTCATATCGCCATTTCTTCGCACAGCGTCGCCTCGCGGGTCGTTCGTACGAACTAATTTCACCCGGTCCGTGGCCGAGTACTTGCTAGGCGTTCACGTCCCAAGGACCCAGCCGAGACGGCCTAAACCAGCCGAGCAGGGCCGTGACCATCTGTTTTGGGAAGCTTTATGACTCCGGTATGGCCATATGCGCTTGTCCGGAACCAACTACAGGATTCCAACAATGTCATCCGCACTACTCCAAGCGTTTGTCGGTAGTACCGCTGCTGCACCTGCAATCCCACCGCTGGCCGCCGCCGCGCTGGCCGTCGGACTCGCCGCAATCGGTGCAGGCTACGCGGAACGTGGAATCGGTGCCGCCGCAGTCGGTGCGATCGCGGAGGACGACTCCATGTTCGGTCGTGGCCTGATTCTGACAGTGCTCCCGGAGACCATCGTCATTCTGGCACTGGTCGTCGTGTTCCTCACGCTGGGACAGTAGACTCCACCCCTTTCAAACCCATTTATGAGTCTTGAAACAGTCGCAGAGGACATCCGAGACGAGGCCCGCGCGCGTGCAGAGGAGATTCGTATCGACGCCGACGAGCGCGCCGAAGAGATCATCGAGGCGGCCGAGGCCGACGCCGAAGAGATCCGCGAACAGCGACAGGCCGAGGTCGAACGCGAAATCGAGCAGGAGCGAGAGCAGAAACTCTCCAGCGCGAAACTGGAGGCAAAGCAGGAGCGACTCGAGGCTCGCCGCGACGTACTCCAATCGGTCCGCGACAGCGTCGAAGCGGAGATCGCCTCCCTCGAGGGCGATCGTCGAGAAGAGCTGACGCGGACGCTGCTCGACGCTGCCACGGCGGAGTTCGACGACGACGCCGGTGTGCAAGTGTACGGGCGAGCCGACGACGCCGACCTGCTGGAGTCGATCCTCGCCGACTACGACGGCTACGAGCTGGCCGGCGAGTACGACTGTCTGGGCGGCGTCGTCGTCGAGAGCGAGAGTTCGCGTATCAGCGTGAACAACACGTTCGACTCCGTTCTCGACGACGTCTGGGAGAACAACCTGCGAGACATCAGTTCACGGCTCTTCGAGGAGCAATGACCGTACGCTTCGAAGAACAGAACTGGGAAAGCGCAAACTACGAGTACGTCATCACGCGTGTCCGCTCTCGTCGGGCGAAGCTGTTCGACGACGACGACTACCGGAAGCTCGTCCGTATGGGTCCCTCCGAGATCTCCCGGTTCATGGAGGAGACGGAGTACGAGACCGAGATGAACGCCCTGGGAGCGCGATACAGTGGCGTCGACCTCGTCGAGTACGCGCTAAACCGGAACCTCGCCAAGCACTTCGAGGACCTGCTGCGCTGGTCGGACGGGCGACTGTACGACTACGTCGCCCGCTACCTCCGGAAGTTCGACGTGTGGAACGTCAAGACGATCGTCCGGGGGATCTACTCCGAGGCCGACGCCAAGGAGGTCGAAGACGACCTGATTCGTGCCGGCGAACTGTCCGAGCAGCTGCTCGACCAGCTCGTCGCCGCCGGTTCGATCGAGGAGGTCGTCGAACTCCTCGACGGCACGATCTTCGGCGACGACCTCGCCGAGGCGTACCAGGACTACGAGGACAGCGGCGTACTCGTCCCGCTGGAGAACGCGCTCGACCGGGCGTTCTACGACGTGTTGCTCTCGGGGCTGCCCACGCAGCCGGAAGTCGACTCTCCGACTGGCCTGTACGTCTCCTTTCTCACGGCCGAGATCGACTTCCGGAACCTCCGGAACGCCCTTCGACTCGCTCGCAGCGGGGCGGAGATCGATCCGGCCGAGTACCACATCGAGGGCGGTCGCCTGTTCGACGCCGACGAGATCGGCGCACTCGCAACGAGCACCGACCAGCTCGTCCAGCGGGTTCGTGAGAGCACGTACGGCGACGACCTTGACGCGGCACTCGACACCCTCGAAGCGGCCGACAGCCTCATCGAGTTCGAGTACGCCCTCGACGCGGCACTGCTCGAGTACTCCGATCAGCTGTCGAACCGCTACCCGCTGTCGGTCTGTCCGGTCTTATCCTACATCCTCGCCAAGGAGCGCGAGGTCGACAACATCCGAGCGATCGCTCGGGGCCGCGAGGCCGGACTCGACAGCGACGAGATCGAACAGGAGCTGGTGATACTATGAGTCAGGAGATCGGTGTCATCGGCAGTCCCGACTTCACGACGGGGTTCCGGCTGGCCGGCGTACGGAAGTTCGCCGACGTGCCGGACGCCGACAAAGACGAGGAACTCGACGCTGCCGTCGAGGAGATGCTCGACGACGAGGAGATCGGTATCATCGTGATGCACGACGACGACCTTGAGCACCTCTCGCGCGGGGTGCGCAAGGACGCCGAGACGAGCGTCGAACCGGTGATGGTGACACTCGGCGGCGGCACCGGCAGTGGTGGCCTGCGCGACCAGATCAAACGCGCGATCGGAATCGACCTGATGGAGGAAGACTAATATGAGTCAAGCGACAGAATCCGACGTCCGTGAAGACGGCGTCATCGACAGCGTCTCGGGGCCAGTCGTCACGGCGACCGGCCTCGACGCCCGGATGAACGACGTGGTGTACGTCGGTTCGGAAGGGCTGATGGGCGAAGTGATCGAGATCGAAGGCGACATCACCACGATCCAGGTGTACGAAGAGACCTCCGACGTCTCTCCGGGCGAACCGGTCGAAGGGACCGGTTCCCCACTGTCCGTCGACCTGGGTCCAGGGATGCTGGACGCGATCTACGACGGCGTCCAGCGCCCGCTGGACGTTCTCGAAGAGAAGATGGGATCGCCCTACCTCGACCGCGGCGTCGACGCTCCCGGGATCGACTTAGAGAAGACCTGGGAGTTCGAGCCCGAAGTCGAGGCCGGCGACGAGGTTTCCAGCGGCGACATCGTCGGGACCGTCCCCGAGACGCCCAGTATCGACCACAAAGTGATGGTGCCTCCCGACTCCGACGGCGGCGAAGTCGTCGCCGCCGAGTCGGGTAACTTCACCGTCGAGGAGCCGGTCGTCGAACTCGACACCGGCGAAGAGATCCAGATGCGCCAGGAGTGGCCGGTGCGCCAGCAGCGTCCCTCCGAGGAGAAGCAGACGCCGACCACGCCACTGATCTCCGGCCAGCGAGTGCTCGACGGTCTGTTCCCCATCGCGAAGGGCGGGACGGCCGCGATTCCCGGTCCTTTCGGGTCCGGGAAGACGGTCACCCAGCACCAGCTCGCCAAGTGGGCCGACGCGGACATCGTCGTCTACGTCGGCTGTGGCGAGCGTGGCAACGAGATGACCGAAGTGATCGAGGACTTCCCCGAGCTGGAGGATCCGACCACCGGCAACGCGCTGATGGACCGGACCTGCCTCATCGCGAACACCTCGAACATGCCCGTCGCAGCGCGTGAATCCTGTGTCTACACCGGAATCACGATCGCGGAGTACTTCCGTGACATGGGCTACGACGTGGCACTGATGGCCGACTCCACCTCCCGGTGGGCCGAGGCCATGCGGGAGATTTCCTCCCGCCTCGAAGAGATGCCCGGCGAAGAGGGGTACCCGGCCTATCTCGCCGCGCGCCTCTCGGAGTTCTACGAGCGGGCCGGCTACTTCCAGAACATCAACGGCTCCGAAGGGTCGGTCTCCGTCATCGGGGCGGTCTCGCCGCCGGGCGGGGACTTCTCCGAACCGGTCACCCAGAACACGCTGCGTATCGTCAAGACGTTCTGGGCGCTGGACGCGGACCTGGCGGAACGCCGCCACTTCCCGTCGATCAACTGGAACGAGTCGTACTCCCTGTATCGCGACCAGCTCGACCCGTGGTTCGTCGAGAACGTCCGCGACGACTGGCCCGAGAAGCGCCAGTGGGGCATCGACACCCTCGACGAGGAAGCGGAACTTCAGGAGATCGTCCAGCTCGTCGGGAAGGACGCGCTGCCGGAAGACCAGCAGCTCACGCTGGAAGTCGCACGCTACCTGCGTGAGGCGTGGCTCCAGCAGAACGCGTTCCACCCGACGGACACCTACTGTGAGCCCGAGAAGACCTACCGTATCCTCGACGCCATCAAGACCTACAACGACGAGGCGTTCGACGCGCTCGACGCCGGGGTCCCGGTCGAGGAGCTGACGGATCTCGAGACCGTCCCGCGGCTCAACCGGATCGGTGTCCAGGAGGAGTACAACGAGTACATCGACGAACTCGAAGCGGACATCGAGAGCGAAATTCAGGAGCTGTACTAACGATGAAGAAAGAATACGAGACAATCACGGAGATCAGCGGCCCGCTGGTGTTCGCGGAAGTCGACGAGCCGGTCGGCTACGACGAGATCGTCGAGATCGACACCGGCGACGGCGACGTTCGCCGCGGCCAGGTGCTGGAATCGACGAGCGACTACGTCGCGATCCAGGTCTTCGAGGGAACGACGGGGATCGACCGCAACTCCTCCGTTCGCTTCCTCGGCGAGACGATGAAGATGAAGCTCACCGAGGACCTGCTGGGGCGTGTCCTCAGCGGTTCCGGTGACCCGATCGACGGTGGTCCCGAGATCGAACCGGACGAGCGTCGTGACATCGTCGGCAAGGCGATCAACCCCTACTCCCGGGAGTACCCCGAGGAGTTCATCCAGACCGGCGTCTCCGGTATCGACGGGATGAACACCCTCGTGCGCGGACAGAAACTGCCGATCTTCTCGGCGTCGGGGCTGCCCCACAACGATCTGGCACTCCAGATCGCCCGTCAGGCCAGCGTCCCGGAAGAGGAGGAAGGCGACGACGACGAGGGGTCGGAGTTCGCAGTGATCTTCGGGGCGATGGGGATCACCCAGGAAGAGGCAAACGAGTTCATGGACGACTTCGAGCGCACCGGCGCACTCGAACGCTCCGTCGTCTTCATGAACCTCGCAGACGACCCGGCCGTCGAGCGAACGCTCACCCCGCGGCTGGCACTGACGACCGCGGAGTACCTCGCCTTCGACAAGGGGTATCACGTGCTCGTGATCCTCACGGACATGACCAACTACTGTGAGGCACTGCGCGAGATCGGTGCCGCACGAGAAGAGGTCCCGGGTCGCCGTGGCTACCCCGGATACATGTACACCGACCTGGCACAGCTCTACGAGCGTGCGGGTCGAATCGAGGGTCGCGAGGGCTCTGTCACCCAGATCCCGATCCTCACGATGCCGGGCGACGACGACACGCACCCGATCCCGGACCTGACCGGCTACATCACGGAGGGCCAGATCTACATCGATCGGGACCTCAACAGCCAGGGGATCGAACCGCCGATCAACGTCCTGCCGAGCCTCTCGCGGCTGATGGACGACGGGATCGGCGAGGGACTGACCCGTGTCGACCACGCGGACGTGAAAGACCAGATCTTCGCCGCCTACGCGGAAGGTGAGGACCTGCGCGACCTCGTCAACATCGTCGGCCGCGAGGCGCTGTCGGACCTGGACAACAAGTACCTCGACTTCGCCGACCGGTTCGAGACGGAGTTCGTCGACCAGGGGATCGACACCGATCGCTCCATCGACGAGACGCTCGAACTCGGCTGGGACCTCCTCTCGATGCTCCCAAAGGACGCACTCAACCGTATCGACGAGGAGCTGATCGAGGAACACTACCGCGAAGACGAGACCCAGGAAGTCACCGCGGACTGACGCTCCGTTTCCGTCTATTTTTTGCCAGTCGTGATCTGGTCGCCAGCGGCCGCACTTTCTCGGTGCGACAGTCTCGGTGCGACCCGTTCGAGCGCCGAGTGGTCGTCTTCGGAGAGGACGGCGAGTCCCACCGCCGTGCTGTGGTTTCCCTTTCGGCAGATTTTGCCGCACGGACGAAGCCGCTCTCCCCGGTGTCTGTGTTTGATTCGCGTCTCCTCGCCGGGCTCGGGAAGGCGTACCAATCCCTGTTGGCATGGGCTGTTTAAGTGTCGGGCCGTTATTACAACATGAACCATGTTACAGTCTGGCATGAGCACGTACGTACCGGGCGGCGAAAGCATATTCCTGTGGGTCGGGACGGCAGGAATGTTCCTGGGGATGTTGTACTTCATCGCCCGGGGCTGGAGTGTCTCCGACCAGCGTCGCCAGAAGTTCTACATCGCGACGATCATGATCGCCGCGATCGCCTTCGTGAACTACCTCTCGATGGCACTGGGTTTCGGTGTCACGACCATCGAACTCGGCGGCGAGGAACGGGCGATCTACTGGGCGAGATACACCGACTGGCTGTTCACGACGCCGTTGCTGCTGTACGACCTCGCCCTGCTGGCGGGGGCCGACCGGAACACGATCTACTCGCTGGTCGGTCTGGACGTGCTGATGATCGGTACCGGCGCGCTCGCGACGCTGTCGGCGGGTTCGGGCGTCCTCCCGGCGGGTGCCGAACGCCTCGTCTGGTGGGGTATCAGCACCGGCTTCCTGCTGGTCCTGCTGTACTTCCTGTTCAGCAACCTCACCGACCGAGCGAGCGAGCTCTCGGGTGACTTGCAGTCGAAGTTCTCGACGCTGCGCAACCTGGTGCTGGTCCTGTGGCTCGTGTACCCCGTCCTGTGGTTGGTCGGGACCGAGGGCCTCGGACTCGTCGGCCTCCCGATCGAGACGGCCGCGTTCATGGTGCTCGACCTGACCGCCAAGATCGGCTTCGGTATCATCCTGCTCCAGAGTCACGCGGTCCTCGACGAGGGCCAGACCGCGTCGGAAGGCGCAGCCGTCGCCGACTGATCGCGGCTCCCCTCTCGCCACTCCAGTCGAAACACTCAGGGCGATCTGCCCGATAGTGTGACCGAGCGGACCGTGGTCGCCACGGCGGTCCGCCCGACGCACCGTCCGCACAGCGCCGTCTCAGTACATCCGCGTTTCAGTACGTCACAATGGCCGCTTTCACATACGTCCAATTTCACGCGCTGTTCGTCCTCCCGGCGCTTGCGGTGCTCGTGGGGGTAGCGGGAATGCGCTCGCGCGCGACACGAAGCGAGGTCCGCCCCCTCGCCGTCGCCGTCATCATCGCAGTAGCGATGCTGTACACCGTGCCCTGGGACAACTACCTCATCTTGCGGGGCGTCTGGTCCTACGGCACCGACAGCGTCGCGGCCGTCATCTGGCACGCGCCCATCGAGGAGTACCTGTTTATCCTCTTGCAGCCACTGGTCGCCGCGCTGTGGCTGCACGTGATCTCGCCGGGGATGCCGGCGAACGACGAGACGACGGTCTCCGCTCGTGATCGGGTGGTCGGGGCTGCGGCGGGAGCGCTCGTCGGTCTCGTCGGCGTGGCTCTCCTCACGAGCGACGCGACCTTCTACCTCGGTGCGATCGTCGCCTGGAGCGGCCCGGTGCTCGCGCTCCAGTGGGCCGTCGGATGGCCGTACCTCCTCGCTCGGGGACAGACGCTCGTCGTAGCCGTCTTCGCGCCGACGGCGTACCTCTGGATCGCGGATCGCGTCGCCCTGGAGTCGGGCATCTGGATCCTCTCGGAGCAGTACACGACGGGGCTGGCCGTCCTCGGCCTGCCACTCGAAGAGGCCGCGTTCTTCCTCGTGACAAACGTCTTCGTCGTACAGGGGTTGCTGTTGTACCCGTGGGTGATCGACCGATGGCGGTCGAGGTAACCGCCGATCGGGGCCGACGGCTGCGGTCGGGCCGTCGACGCCTCGCTCGCTGGACCTTTCTGCCGGCCTGGCTGGTGCTCGGTGCTGTCACGGTCGCCCACATCCTGGGCGTGTCGACCGCCGTTCCGGTTCGCTACGGCGTCTTGCTGGTGACGCTGCTCTGTTTCGGACTGCCACACGGCGCTGCCGACCACCACTCGGTCGCACGAACGCTCGGCGTCGACCTCACGCCTCGGTTCCTCGCGGCGTTCTGTGCGGGGTATCTCGGACTCGCAGTGCTGTACACCGCCGTCTGGTTCCTCGCACCGGCCCTCGCGTTCGTCGCCTTCGTCGCACTGACGTGGTTTCACTGGGGACAGGGCGACGTGTATCCGCTGGCGACACTCGCCGACGGTCGCCACCTCGACAATCGAGCCGTCGCAGCGCTGACGGTAGTCGTCCGCGGCGGCCTCCCGATGTTGGTCCCGCTCGTCTTCTTTCCGGATCGATACGCCGCTGTCGCCCGGACGGTCGTCTCGCTGTTCGACCCCGGTCGGACCGGGTCGCTCGCGCCGCTGTTCACCCAGGAGGCGGGCATCGTCGCCGGGGTCGGATTCGCCGCCATCACGGTGGTGACGCTGGCAGCCGGGCTCGCAGTGGCCGGTCCGAGACGCGCCTGGCTCCTCGACGCCGCCGAGACGGCGCTGCTGTGGGGCTTTTTCGCGGTCGTTCCGCCGGTCCTCGCGATCGGGGTCTACTTCGCCCTGTGGCACTCGGTACGCCACATCGCCCGGCTGACCGAACTCGACGGGGTCGCGCTGGCGGCACTGGACCGCGGTGCCGTCGCCCGTGTGGTCGGTCGCTTCACGCGAGACGCGCTTCCGGCGACGGTCGGCGCAGTCGTCCTGTTTGGCGGCCTCGCACTGGCCGTTCCGACGACGGTGGCCGGCGTCTCCGAGGTCGGCGGGCTGTATCTCGTCTTGCTCGCGGTGCTGACCCTGCCCCACGTCGTCGTCGTCACCTGGCTCGACGTGCGACAGGGAATTTGGGGGTAACGACCGCGTCAGTCGGTGATCGGCCCCGTCCCGGCCGTGGGAACTGTAAAAGGTTATCCGACTGGGCCCGTAACGCCCCGATAATGGCCAAGGACGTCAAACCCACCCGGAAAGAGCTGATGCGAATCGAGGATCGCATCGACCTCTCGGAACGGGGCCACGACACGCTGGAGAAGAAACGCGACGGCCTCATCATGGAGTTCATGGACATCCTCGACCAGGCACAGGACGTTCGATCCGACCTCGACGACTCCTACGGTCGCGCCCAACACGCGATCAACATGGCTCGGGCGATGGACGGCGACGTGGCCGTCCGCGGTGCCGCGGCCGCACTGAAGGAGCATCCTGAGCTGACGACCCAGTCCAAGAACATCATGGGCGTCGTCGTCCCCCAGATCGAGTCCAGCAAGGTCCGTAAGTCCCTCGACGAGCGTGGATACGGCGTCATGGGTACGTCGGCCCGGATCGACGAGGCCGCCGACGCCTACGAGGAACTCATCGAGAACATCATCCTCGCGGCCGAGGTCGAGACCGCGATGAAGAAGATGCTCGAGGAGATCGAGACCACCAAACGCCGCGTCAACGCGCTGGAGTTCAAGCTGCTGCCCGATCTGTACGACAACAAGGAGTACATCGAGCAGAAGCTCGAAGAACAGGAGCGCGAAGAGATCTTCCGCATGAAGAAGATCAAGAACAAGAAAGAGGAAGAGGAGGCTGCAGCCCGCGAGGAAGAGAACGCGGAGGCCGAAGAGGCCGCCGCCGTCGCCGCCGACGACTGACCGGCGTCGACGCCCCTTTTCGCCGCCGAGCTTTTGCCAGTGCCACGCCCACGTCAGTACATGGACTGTCCCGAGTGTGGCCACGAGACCGTCGTCTTCGCCGTCGATCCCGAACTCCGGGAGTACCTCCCCGGCGATGATCCGGGCGCGTCGCTGTGCCCGCGGTGTCTGTCCGTCCGTCCCGCCGTGGAGCCGCCAGCCAGCGAACCGGACTTTTCGCCCCTCGGCGACGCGTTTCCCGATGGCGGGGCCGCCGTCCCGATGGCGCTGTTGCTCGGCCTGCTCTCCTCGCTGGCGCTGTATCGCGACGAGATCGCCGCGCTGCTGGAGCGTGTCGAGCGTGCCGGCACCGATCCACTGCTGGTGATCGATAGACTCGACGCCGATCCCGGGATCGAGAGCGAGGTCGACCTCGGCCGTCGTCGCCACCAGCTCGAACAACTGCTGTGACGATCTCGCGGGGATCGTCGGCGGAACCAAACTAGTAAGGTATCGGTTATTTATATGTATGGGCTATACAACCATGTGCGGCATCAGGACGTGGACGTTCCAGTCCACGACGCCACAGCGGTGTTGTGCCCACTCACCATCCCCACCCCACCACAACATCATCCTTCCCATGCCACCTTGGACGTGCCGCACCCGGTCGCCCTGTCCCGGGCGACCGTGCCTCTGACTTTCGGACGGTTCACACGAAGCGCCAGCCATCGCTTCCCGTCCGTCTTTGCACCGAAAAACGCGTCCGTTAGACGCCGGTCGAGTAGCGCAGGAGTCCGGCGACGCCGCCGAAGGCCGACAGGAGCTGTTCGCCCTTCTCGAAGTCCGTCGAGATGAACAGCGTCTCGGTGCCGCGCTGCTGGGCGATCTCCATGAGGTGGTCGATCGCGTCCTCGCGTTCGGCCTCCTCGGCGGGGACGGTCTCGCTACACCGCGAGCAGTCGTGGTCGTCGATCGACGCCGACCGGTCGACCATCTCGTACTCGTCGTGGCCGTTCTCACAGGTGTAGGTGAGCACGTCCTTCCGGAGGTCCTCGGAGATGAGCAGGCGGTCGACCGACCCCATGATGAGGTTCTCGCGGGTCGGCCCGAAGCCGTAGGTCGCCAGATCGCCGTCGTGGAGCTCCTTGAAGAACTCCTCCATGGCCTCCTTGTCCTGGAGGATCTCGTGTTCGGCCAGCACCTCGCTCGCGGCGTCGACGAGATCGTACAGTCCGGACTCGTCGGTGTAGGCCACGTCGAACTTCCCGAGGACGTTGTCGCCGAGTTCGTGGTGGAGGTAGTCGCCGTCGAGGAACTCGTCTTTGGTCGGGGAGGGACCGCCCACGAGGATGCCGTTCATCTCGTGGCGACGCGAGACGAACAGGTCGTTGGCCATCTCGGCGACCTCCTGATAGAAGTTGTCGATGGCCTCCAGGCGCAGCCGTGCGAACCGCTGTGCGGACTGACCACCTTTCCGCTGCTTGCCCGGGACCAGCGACGAGGCGGACTTGACGGGTTCGACGCGCTTGCCCTTGAGCCAGCCGACGTTTGCCTCGCGCCGGTCGAGGACGATCAGGCCGAACAGTCCCTTGTCGGCCAACATCTCGTCCAGTGGCTCGGTCAGGAAATCCGAATCACAGTGGTAGCGAAACGACTCGATGGGGTCGGGCGGACTCTCTAGGACCTCCGTGACCATCTCGGTGCGTCCACCACTGGAGTCGACCGCACCGGAGAACAGGACCATCCCGTTCTCGGGCGGTGCGTTCCCGTAGTAGCGAAGCCGGTCTTTGATGCTGGTCAGGGCGTCCTGGACGTTGGTCCGGGTCTGCTTTGACTTGATGTTGGACGCTTCGGAGTGTTCCTGTGTGACGTGGGCGACGACGTCGCTGATCTGCTTGTCCTCTGGTACGTAGATCGTCACCAGTTGCGTCCCGGATCCGTCGTACCCCTTGAGCTTCTCGATGACTTTCTTGAACTCGTATTTTTGTTTGTCGGATTGCTCCTGCTCGGACTCGCTCATTGGGTCAACGTTGGCTGAGCGCGGGTAAGTAACTGTTGACAGCGAGAGCCGTCGATCACGTGTGACGGGCGGCTTTATATGATAGCCAACCTTGGGCTACGGTATCTAACTATGGCGGGCTACGTGTGTACCATCGCGGGTGGCAAAGGCGGGGTCGGCAAGACCACGACGGCGGTCAACGTCGGAGCCGCCCTCCAGGAGGCGGGCCACGACGTCGTCGTGGTCGACGCGGACCTCGGGATGGCGAACCTCGGATCGATGCTCGGCATCGAGCATCGCGCTTCTCTCCACGAAATCCTCGCCGGGGACGCGGCGGTCAGTGACGCCCTGACCGACGCACCGGGCGGACTGACGATCATCCCCGGCGAGCAGTCCCTGGAGGCGTTCGCGGACGCCGATCCGGCGAAGCTGCGCAAGGTGATCAAGACGCTGCGCAACGCCTACGACGTGGTCCTGATCGACACCGGTGCGGGCCTGAGCCACGAGGTCGCCGTTCCGCTCGGCCTGGCCGACGGCATCCTGCTCGTGACGACACCGGACGACGTGGCCGTCGGTGACACGGTGAAGACGGCCCAGCTGGCCGACCGCATCGACGGGGACGTGGTCGGCGTGGTCGTCAACCGCGTCACCAGACACACCGACATCGCCGAGATCTCCGAACGGCTCGGCTTCGAGTTGCTGGCGGTCATCCCCGACGATCAGGAGGCCACCGCCGTCGAGCCCCTCGTGCTCAACGCGCCCGACAGTCGCGCTGCGAGCGCGTTCGACCAGCTGTCCGAGTCGATGGCGGCGATGTTCTTCCGGGGCGAGCGGGCGGCCGACCTCGAGACCGTTCTCGAAGAGACGTGGTTCGTCGACGAGACCGACGACGACGAGGAAGAGGAAGACGAATCCGGCGGCGTCTTCGGTCTGTTCAGCTGATTTTCCGGCCGCTCGCGCTCACATCGAACGGGGAGCCGCGATGCCGATGGCGTCTAACGCGTTCGCAATCGCGTGTCTGGCCGCATCGACGAGCGCGAGGCGCGCCCGCTTGGTGTCCGGATCGGCGTCCAGTACCGGACACTCTCGGTAGAAAGTGTTGAACTGCTCGGCGAGCGTGCGTGTGTAGGTCGCGACGACGTGGGGGCGGTGTTCGTCGGCGGCCTGCTCGATCACGGCGGGGAACCGCGCGATCTCTCGCAGGAGGTCCCGTTCGGCGTCGGTCGCCAGCGGGGCCGCGTCGAGATCTGCGGCCGTCGATTCGGGCTCTCGCTCTTTGCCCTCCTCCACAGCGTGTTCCGCCTCGCTGCGGATGCCACAGCACCGCGCGTGGACGTACTGGACGTACGGTGCCGACTGCGCCTCGAAGTCGAGCGCGCGGTCCCACTCGAAGGTGATCCCCTTCGTCGGCTGTTTGGAGACGATGTCGTACCGGACCGCGCCGATGCCGACCTGGTGGGCGATCCGCTCGACGTCCGTCTCGTCGAGGTCGTCGTCGCGGCTGCGGGTGTCGATTCGGCTCTCGACTTCCTCGCGCGCACGGTCGATCGCTTCGTCCAGCAGGTCGTCGAGGTCGATCCCGGTTCCCTCGCGGGTACTCATGCCGCCCTCGGGGAGGTTCACCCACGAGTAGAACACCTGGCTGAGCTGGTCGGTGTCGTGGCCGAGCAGGTCCAGCGTGGTGTCGAGCTGGTCGGCCTGGAGCTTGTGGTCTTCCCCGAGCACCGTCACGGCCCGGTCGTAGGTGTCGAACTTCCACTCGTGGTGGGCAAGGTCCCGCGTGGTGTACAGCGAGGTCCCGTCCGAGCGCAGGAAGACGAGGTTCTTCTCGAAGCCGGGCAGATCGAGCTGCCAGGCGTCTTCCTCGTACACCGCCTGGTCGAGGGCTTTGAGCCGGTCGACGAGGTCCTCGGTCGCGTCGTTGCGCATGAACCGCGTCTCTTTGACGAACTCGTCGAACTCGGCCGGGAGCCGACCGAGCGTCTCGCTCATCCCCCCCAGCACGGTGTCGACGACCTCGCCGACCCGTTCGTAGGCGTCTTCGTCGCCCGCTTCGAGGCCCTGCAGGATCGCTTGGATCTCGCTTTCGGCGTCCTCGACGCGGTCGGCGTCGGCCTCTTCGAGGAAGCTGTTGCCCTTCCGGTAGTACCGGACCATCTCGTACTCCGGCGAGTCCCGTTCGGGCTCCGGGAGGTCGTCCTCGTCGAAGGTCTCGTAGGCCCAGGTGAACACCGCCATCTGGCGGCCGGCGTCGTTGACGTAGTAGTGGCGGTCCACGTCGTAGCCGGCGTAGTCGAGCACGCGAGCCAGCGCGTCGCCGATGATCGGATTGCGGGCCCGGCCCACGTGGACCGGCCCCGTCGGGTTCGCGGACGTGTGCTCGACCACGACGCTCGTGTCGCGATCCGGGAGCTGCCCGTAGTCCTCGGCCTGTGCGGCCGCCAGCGTCTCGCTGAAGTAGGCGTCGCTGGGCAGGAAGTTGACGTACGGGCCTCGCTGTTCGACGCTGTCGACGTACGTCAGGTCGCTGGGGTCGATCGCTGCGGCGATGTCGGCGGCGACTGCCGGCGGTGGCGCACCGACCTCGCCCGCGAGCCGAAACGCCGTGCTGGACGCGAGCACGGCCGCCACGTCTTCGGGCGGTTCCTCGATACCGAGGTCCTCACTGGGGAGATCGAGCGCCTCCAGCGCGGCTTCGAGCGCCGTCTCGACCTCCGAGCGGGTCTGGCGGAACATACCGGGCCTTTCCCAGCGGTCCGTTTAGCATTGACGAAGTGTCCCGATCGCCGGGCCGAGCGAACTCGACCCGCCGACGGGCGGGCTACCCGAGCAGCTGCGGGACCGCGATGATGAAGACGAAACTCCCGATCATCGTCAGCGAGACGCCGTAGGTGATCGCTTTCACGAGCCCTTCACGACGCTCGATCGGGAGGCGAGCGGCGATCGACTCCGAACACACGCGCAGGATGTGGCCGCCGTCGAGGGGGTAGGTCGGGACGAGGTTGAACTGGCCGACGACGAGGTTGAGCCACCCGGTCCAGAACAGGAGGTTCGCGACGACGAAGGCCCCGTCGGTCCCCAGTGCGCTCAGCGGCCCCGAGACCGTGTAGAAGTTCGCGGCGATCCCGGTGAAGCCGGGGAAGTTGTAGCTGAGTCCCTCGACGATCGACGCGAAGGGCAGCGCCAGCGCCAGTCCGATCCGCTGGAGGAACGGGGTCGACTCGAAGGGCTGCTGGCCGGGCACGTCACCGCCCAGCATCGCGAGGAACCGCTCGGCCGGGTACGTCTCGATGCCGAAGTCGCCCACCGAGATCCCGCTGGTCCCGCGTGCGACGTAGTCGACGCCGATCCCCGGATCGCTCTGGCTCGCTTCCGCGAGCGTGATCTCGTAGGTCTCACGCTGACCGTCGACGTAGCCCGCGAGCCGGATCGTCTCGCCGGGTTCGCGCTCGCCGATAGCACTCACCAGATCGGCTGCCGTCGCGGTCCGCTGGCCGTCGACGGCCGTCACGACGAACGACTCGCCTGCGGGTGCGCCCTCGGCTTCGAGCGGGCCGTCTTCGGCGACGACGGTGTAGCCGCCGATCGCCGTCTCGACGGTTTCACCGTTGTCCAGCGTGAGCCGTGCGATCGGTTTGTCTTCGACGGCGTCGTTGAACGCGGTCGTCGTGTTCACCGCGGTCCCGTTGACCGCGACGATGGTGCGGTTGGTCCGGACCGGTGCGCCGGACACCGCTCCGACGACGACCACCGCGCGGTCGACGGTCGTGACCGTTCCGTTCTGGAGCGTGACCTCGACCGTGCCACCGGCCTCGTCGAGGCGCTGTTGCATCTCCGTGGCGTTTGCGACCGACTGACCGTCGATTCCGGTGATGACAGACCCGCTCTCGATGCCGGCCTGGTCCGCCGGCACGCCGGGGAGCGTCCCGCCGACGTGGACGCCGTCGACGACGCCGAAGCCGGCGATCACCGGCCCGAACAGGAGCGCCAGACAGAGCAGGCTCACCGCGAAGTTGTTCGTCACGCCCGCGACGTACATCCGTATCTGCTTGCCTCGGTCCGAGAGGCTGACGCCCTCTTCGTTCGGTTCGACGAACGCGCCCAGCGGCACGATCGTGAGGAGCGCCAGCCCCATCGACTCGATCTCGATGTCGCCGACCCGACACAGCAGCGCGTGCCCGCCCTCGTGGACGACCAGCGCCACCACGAGACCGGCGACGATCTCGCCGGCCACCGACAGCGGGAGGAAGTCGTTGACGCCCGGAATGACGAGGACGTTTCGCGGTTCGGTGACGGCACTCGGTGCGGGGTCTCGCACTGCGAGGACGGCGGCCAACACGACGTAGAAGAACGAACCGACCATGACGACCAGTCCGACGCCGACGCCGACGTTGCCCCACGCTCGCCACGCCCGTTTCGGCGTCGCGAGCCAGTCGACGAACTGCCGGCCACGCTTCGTGTGGAGGGTCGTGATCGGGCCCGAGAGGTGGACGTACTCCGGGAGCACCCCCCAGGTTCGCAGGAGCATCCCGAGAATAGAGTAGGCGACCACTCCGACGAGGACCCACGTGAACGTACTGACCATTCGAGCGGATACAGGAACCACCCGGCAAAGAGCGTTTGGTCTACCGATTCCGACGGAACCGCTCGACGACGAACTCCCGATCGAGCTTCGCGACGAAGGGACCGAGCTGTGGCCCCTCAGTTTCGTCGAAGAGGAGCCGGTAGCCGGCGCTGAAGAAGTCGCCGATAGGCACGTCGTGGCGCTTTGCGGTCTCGTAGATCTCGCCCTGGATCGTCTCGCCGTCGTGGCCCTCGGCGACGAAGTCTGCCAGCTCGTCCAGTGCGGCCTCGGTGGCCTCGTCGAAGTCGGCCTCGGGCAGTGTGGCGCGTTCGAGTTCGTAGTTGAACTCGTTGTCCGTCCGGCGGGCCCACTCGCTGGCCAGATCGACCCGCTCCATCGCCGTCTCGACGGCCCACTCGGGGGTGTCGTCGGCGAGATGGCCCTCCTTGCGGGCCACGTCCGTTCGCAATTCGGGATCGTCGAACATCCCGAGCACCGCGGCGAAGGTGTAGGGGATGCGGACCCGATCGGCGTACGTGTCTTCGAGGAGTTCGTCGACGGTCTCGCGGGCCGTCCGGTCGTTTGCGACCGACCGCCACGATCCCTCGCCGAACTCGTCGTCGAAGCGGTCGGCGACCGTCGGCCTGACCGACGGGGGATAGGCCCGCTCGCCGAGCGCTTCCTCGCGCTCGGTCCCGCTCTCTTCCCCGAAGTAGAGCCGTTCGGTTCGGTCGAAGTCGTCGACCAGCTGGTCGAGGCGCTCGATGCTGAAGTCCCGTGCCTTGCTGGGATCTTTCGAGAAGAAGTAGCGGACGACCGCCGGCTCCAGCAGCTCCAGTACGTCGTGGACCATCACCACGTGGCCCTCGGAGGAGGAGAACGGCTCGCCGTCGAGCGTGAACCACTCGTAGACCATCGGGACGGGGGGATCGATCTCGAAGACGTTCTCCGCGATGTCGACGCCGGAGGGCCAGGACCCCTCGGCGTGGTCCTTCCCGAACGGCTCGAAGTCGACGCCCAGCACGTCCCAGCCCGCCGGCCACTCGAAGCGCCAGGGCAGTTTCCCCTCGCGTAGCGTCGCGGTCCCCTCGTGCCCACACCCATCGATGACCTGATCGCCCGCCTCCATGTCCGTACAGCGGTACTCGACGGTGCCGGCGTCCGTATCGACGGCCGTGACGGTCTCGGTGACCTTGCCACACTCGCCACAGATCGGATTGAACGGCACGTAGTCCGCGTCGACCTTGTCCTGGTACTCGCCGAGCACGTCCCGCGCCCGGTCCTGATTGTCGAGGACGTGGCGGGTCAGTTCCTCGAAGGAACCGTCTTCGTAGAGCTCCGTCGTCGAGACGATCTCGATGTCGACGCCGAGCAGCTCCGCACAGTCGGCGATCAGGTTCGAGAAGTGCTCCCCGTAGGAGTCACAGCAGCCGAAGGGGTCCGGTACGTCCGTGTAGGGACGCCCGAGGTTCTGTCCGAGCGCACCGGCGTTGACCGCGCCGAGATCGACGATGTTGCCGTCGAGGTCCGCGAGCTTACGGGGGAGCTTCCGGAGCGGGTCCCGGTCGTCGGTGGTGAACACCTGCTGGACCTCGTACCCGCGCTCTCGCAGGGATTCGGCGACGAAGTAGCCCCGCATGATCTCGTTGACGTTGCCCAGGTGGGGCACGCCGGAGGGCGAGATCGCGCCCTTGATGACGACTGGCTCGGAGGGCTCTCGGGCCTCGATCTCGTCGGCGACGGCGTCCGCCCAGAACACCGCCCGGTCGTCGGGGCCCCCTTCGCCGTCGTGATCGCCCAGCGCGTAGGGGTCTCTGGGTGTCGTCTGCTGTGTGCTGTCGTCCCCCGGATCGCTCTCGCTCATGCTCGATCCCACGCCGTCGGAGCGGCACCGAGATTCTCGGGCACTACGTCGGTGCCGTCGTGTTCGCCCGTCTCGACGGCGCGTCGAACCGCCGTCGGGTCGGTGCCGTCGAGGACGATCGACCGGAGCCCGGCCCGCTCGATGATCTTCGCCGCCAGCAGGTCGACCGGCGCGTTGCTCCCGGCGTTCATCTCGATGCCGGCGATCAGGTCGACGAGTTCGCCGGCAGCGATCTCCTCGTAGCGCTCGGCGTCGTCGTCCTCGTTGGGGTCGGCACTGAACACGCCCGGAACGCTGGTCGCGTACACGAGCAGATCCGCGCCGACGTGTTCCGCGAGTGCGGCGCTGACGGCGTCGGTGGTCTGGCCGGCGACGGTCCCACCCATGACGGGAACGTCGCCCCGTCTGAGAGCCGCCCGTCCCTCGTCGTAGCTCTCGACCGGTGCCGGCGCGGCCGCCTCGCCCAGCGCGGCGATCAGGAGCCGGCTGTTGAGCCGCGTGACGGCGATCCCGAGCTGGTCGAGCTCGATCTCGTTGGCCCCGAGGTCCCGTGCCGTCGTGATGTACTCCCGCGCCGTGGGGCCGCCACCGACGACGATCCCGATCTCGTGTCCCGCTTCGTCGAGTGTCTCGATGACGCGAGCGTACTCGCCGATCCGATCCGGTTCCAGATTGGGGGCGAGGACGCTCCCGCCGACGGAGACAACTACTTTCATTGTGCCTGCGTAACCCCGATGCAGGCTTAAGGGTTGTCAAGACGCCTGACACCGTCGGCGTCCATCTGTGAACGATTTCGCTACTCCAGTAGGGCGAACCTCTTCATACTGCCGGCTGTACGTCTGTACAGAATTTCGCGACCCCGTAGTCGCGAATATCTTGAAACAGTTACGGCCGGCAGTATCACGAAGTTCCAGCCAGCGGTCAGACGCGTGTCAGACACGCTCCCGAAATGCGGCAAGAAGCTCTTATTTTTGAGCGGGAACGACTGGCTGAACGCATATTGTTTCATTTTCTATGTCTTGGATATTATATTGGGCGAAACGCGCTCAGAACCGTCCGTAAAATGTCTCGAAGGATCTGGGGCGCTCGTAAAAGGTCTGTTTTTCGGCGCTTCACGCTGAAAGTGGTCGAATCGTCCCGAAGCTTCCCGCCTTTATATACTCCTACGGGGGGTACAACCGAGTGAGGTTACAAAGATGAGCACAACTGTGCAGCCCTCCACGGACGAGCCGAGCAAGGAAGAGCGTCTGGCTGCCTTCCTCAAAGAGAAGGCCAACAACGGTGAACTCTACTTCAAGAGCAAGTTCATCGCAGACGAAGTCGGTCTCTCGCCCAAAGAGATCGGCGCGCTCATGGTCAAGCTGAAGGAGTCGGCGTCCGAGATCGAGGTCGAGAAGTGGTCGTACACGAGCGCGACGACGTGGCGAGTCGAGCCCGCCTAGTCGGTCTCTCGGTTCCCGCAACTCGCAGGACGCTCCGAGTGCGTTCTTCTGCTCGTTCCCGACGGCGTGGTCCCCGTCCGGGGTTTTATGCTCGCGCGACGGCTAGTAGCGCGTGATGAATCGGACCGACTCGCCGACGACCGCACCGTCGGTCGAGGACCTCGCGTCCGTCTTTCAGGTCTACCAGGTCCGCCGCGACGGGGATCGGCTCCTCTACGTCGGACGGCCCCGCGTCCAGCCAGACGCCGTCGAGCGACGGCTCTGGGACCGGTTTCGCGAGTCGGGCTACGAGATCTCGCTGGAGCGAGAGTACGACACCGACGCCGACACGCCGATGCCGACCCACGGCTGGGTCCTCGTGGCCCGTCCCCACTCCGTCGGGATCGACGGGATCCCCTGGACGAACATCCTCCTGGCGCTGTTGACCACCGCGTCGACGCTGCTGGTCGGTGCCGTCCAGTGGTACCACGTCGACCTCGGCGCGAACCCGCTCGGGGTCTTCCGCGCCTGGCCGTTCGTGGCGGCCGTCCTCGGCGTCCTCGCGGTCCACGAGCTGGGACACTACGTCGCGAGCCGGTACCACGGCGTCGACGCGAGCCTCCCCTACTTCATCCCGTTCCCGACGCTGATCGGGACGATGGGTGCGGTCATCCGCATGAAAGGACGGATCCCCGATCGCAAGGCGCTGTTCGACATCGGAGCGTCCGGACCGCTGGCGGGCCTCGTCGCGACGGTCGTCGTCTCGGCGATCGGGCTCCAGCTCGATCCCGTCGTTACGCAGGATGCGATCGCCGCCGGCTCCGACGCGCCGGTCGTCCGCTTTCACAACCCGCTCCTGCTGGAGCTGATCGCCGCCGCCACCGGTACACTGGAGACGCTTCGCTCCGGGACGATCCACCCGGTCGTCTTCGGTGGGTGGGTCGGGATGTTCATCACGTTCCTGAACCTCCTGCCGGTCGGGCAACTCGACGGCGGCCACATCGTCCGGGCGCTGTACGGCGAGCGCCAGGAGACGATCGCCGCTGCCGTTCCCGCGGCGCTGTTCGGGTTGGCTGGCTACCTCTACTTCCTGCAGGACGTGACTAACGCCGTCGGCATCTGGGTCATGTGGGGGCTGCTGGCGACGGGACTCGCCTACGCCGGCCCGGCGACCCCCATCCGGGACTCGCCGCTCGACTCCAAGCGGACGCTGCTCGGCGTCTTCACGTTCGTCCTGGGGGTCCTCTGTTTCACCCCGGTGCCGTTCGAACTGGTGACGTGACCGCCCGGAGCCGCTACGATAAATCGTCTCACACGGAAAGTTGTCGTTGCTTACCGGTGAGCGTCTACCCCGTGGCGACGCTCACCGGTACATTCCGACAACCGTCCGTATCAGTGGCTGTACCCCCGGTCGGGGAGCGACTCGCCGTCGAGGGTCACTCCGGCTTCGGTGACGGTGCCGATCGGCGTGAGCGGACAGGGCGTCGCGGTCCGAGCCCGTTCGACCTCGTCTTCGGGCACCGTACAAACGAGTTCGAAGTCCTCGCCGAAGAACGCTCCCAGTTCGAGGCGTTCGTCGCTCCCGTCGGCCACGTCGTCGACGCTGTCGTCGATCGGCAACGGGGTCTCGACGGCCATCCCGCAGTCCGACGCCCCGGCGAGCTGGTGGAGCGATCGGGCCAGCCCGTCGCTGGAGTCCATCATGGCCGTCGCGATACCGGACAACGCCGTTCCGGCCTCGACACGTGGCTCGAAGCGAAACAGCTCGTTGGCCCGCTCGTCGTCGCCGCGCTCGAACAGCCGGAGCCCAGCGCCACTCCGGCCGAGCGTGCCGGTGACACAGACCACGTCGCCGACGGTCGCCCCGGAGCGCAACACCGGCTCGTCCGTCCGGCCGAGCCCGGTCGTCGCGACCGTGAACTCGTCGTGGCCGTCGAGGTCGCCCCCGACGTACTCGGCTCCGACCGCCTCACACACCTCGCTGGCACCCTCGACGAACGCGGTCAGCGCGTCGGCCTCGAACGTCGGCGCGCCGTACACCGCCACGGCCGCGGTCGCGTCGGCACCCATCGCCGCTACGTCCGACAGCGAGGCACCGACGGCGCGCCAGCCGGCGGTGTAGCGGGTCGTCCCGTCGGGAAAGTCCGTCGTCTCGTGGAGCATGTCGGTCGTCAGCACCTGGCCGTCGACGACGGCACAGTCGTCGCCCGCCCCCGGCAACCGTGTGCCGATCATCGCGAGTGCCGCGCGTTCGTCCATGGCTGTGTCTGGCCGGCCAGCCACAAAAACCGTCGCGGTCCCGCCTTCGGCCACCGGTATCGGTGATTTGAAACGCGAGCCGCTTCTCGCCTCGGTATGGCCGATCGCCTCCCGACGATCGTCGGGTTCGCCGGCACGCTCGTCGTCCTCGGCGCGCTCGTCTGGTTCGTCGGCGCTGGCGACATCCTCGCCGCGCTCTCGCGAGCCGACCGGTCGGTGCTTGCCGCCGTGGTCGCCGTCGCCGTCCTCTGGCTCTGTCTCTGGGGGATGGCGCTCAAGACCGTCCTCGACTCGCTTGGCGCGCCGGTGGCGTCTCACACCGCGATTCTCGTCTTCTCGGCGGCGGTGTTCTCGAACAACGTCACGCCCTTCGGGCAGGCCGGCGGCGAGCCGGTCAGTGCGCTTCTCATCTCCGAGGCCGCCGACACCGAGTACGAGACCGGGCTCGCTGCCATCGCCAGCGTCGACACGCTTCACTTCGTGCCCTCGATCGGCTTCGCCGTCGGCGCGTTCACCTTCGTCGCTGCCGGCGCGGTACAGCTTGGGCGCAATCTGCTGTTCGCCGCTGGCGCGATCGCGACGCTCGCCGTCGGGCTGCCGACTGCTGCCTATCTGGGGTGGCGCTACCGGTACGAACTCGAAGCGGCCGTCGTCCGGTCTCTCACCTCCGTCGCCCGCACGGTCGGCCGCGTCGTCCCTCGCTGGACGCCCCCGTCACCAGCGGCGCTCGAACACCGCATCGAGGGCTTCTTTACCTCGATCGACCGCATCGCTGGGGACCGACGAGCGCTCCTCGTCGCGACCGGCTTTTCCGCGGCGGGATGGCTCGCGCTCGGCGTCGCGCTGTGGCTGTCGCTGTACGCGCTCGGCGAGCCGGTCGAGTTCTCCTCGGTGATGCTGGCGATTCCGGTCGCGATGGTCGCCGGTATCGCCCCGCTGCCCGGCGGTTCGGGCGCTATCGAGTCGGTGCTGGCGACGCTGCTGGTCGCGACGACCGGGGTTCCCTCTGCGGTCGCGCTGTCCGCCGCGCTCCTCTACCGGGGCGCGACCTACTGGCTGCCCATCCTCGTCGGCGGCGGCGTCGCCAGTTTCCTCGGTGCCGACCGGGCCGCTGGCGACGGATAGTCGACGGCCGTCTCTCCCGTGTGCCATTGCGTGTAATTTCTCGGAGAGCGTCGCCAGACGGCGTGTGGCGACATCTCGCACGGGCCGCGGTCGGTAGTAAACGATGGCCTTAAATGACGCCGACGGGTACCAGAGTGCAATGACGACGCTCTACGACGTGCCCGCGGACGAGCTCATCGAGGCCGCCGCGGTCGAGCTCGCCGAGGAGGACGCCATCGACGCGCCCGACTGGGCCGAGTTCACCAAGACCGGTAAGGATCGCGAACTGCCGCCCGAACAGGACGACTTCTGGCAGCGCCGCGCCGCAAGCGTCCTCCGGAAGGTCGCCACCGACGGCCCCGTCGGCGTCGGGACGCTCCGAACCGCCTACGGCACCTCGAAGAAGGGAACCAACCGCTATCAGGTCCGTCCCCACCAGAAGGCCGACGCCTCCGGCAACATCATCCGTACGATCCTCCAGCAGCTCGAAGAGGTCGGCTACGTCGAAGCCGCCGGTGGCGAGGGCCGCCGCGTCTCCGCCGACGGCCGCGCGTTCCTCGACGAACTCGCCGGTGAGGTCCTCGAAGACCTCGACCGACCGGAACTCGAACGCTACGCCTAACGACCTTTTTCCAGCGGGGGTGCGCGAAGCGCACCCCGCTTGCAAAAACGTCGATGAAAAAGCCGGAATCGCCGTGCGATTCCAGTGAATCGCGCGAACTGCCGGGTTCTTCGAACCGCTCGTTCGCGCGAATGCTCGTAGTCAATACGCACAATCCGTGAATAGATGATTCTGCCGATGTCTGCCGGAATAACTGTACTGTGAACGTTTCTACGACCTGTGTGTTACAGCCCGCGGAGTGTCCGATCGGTCAGCCGCCAGGATGCCGACGCTCGCGTCTCGTCGCGAGCGCACGGGGAGGAAGTGAGATTCCATAGGAATCTCAGCAAGACGAGCGGGGAACGCAGTGACCCGCGAGTCACGGGGACTGCGGTGGCGGTGCGGTCGGCGGCGCGCACTCGGGCGCGCCGCTACAGAGCGCCGACAGGCGACTCATACGGTTTATTGTAGTTGCTTACCGGTGATCGTCGCCACGGAGTAGACAATCACCGGTAAATCGCTACAATAATCCGTATCAGAGGGTGCGCCAGCGTCGTTGGCGCTCCCGCAGCGGTCCTGGTGTCCTCGTGAGCGGCGGAGCCGCGAACGAGGGCTCGGGAGAGCTCGCTCTCCCGGTGGAATACTGAGGGCGAGGCAGTCGCGCCAGCGACCTGCCGAGGGCTTCGGTGGAAAGAAATTTTGGCGCGAAGCCAGTAGTGGTGGTAGAGACAGTATGAGCGGTGAACCAGACGAGGAACGACTCAAGGAACTGCGCGAAAAGAAGATGGAGCAGCTGAAAGAACAGCAGGGCGGTGAGGGCGACGCCGAGGCTCGCGAGGAGGCCAAGCAACAGCGGGAGGCCCAGAAGAAGGCGGTCCTGCGACAGAACCTCACCGACGAGGCCCGCAAGCGGCTCAACACCCTGAAGATGTCCAAGCCACAGCGCGGCGAGCAGATCGAGCAGCAGGTCGTCTCGCTGGCCCAGAGCGGCCGGATTCAGGGCAAGATCGACGACGAGAAGATGAAGCAGTTGCTCAAAGAGCTGACCCCCGACTCGAAGAGCTTCGACATCCAGCGCAGATAGATGCGCTGTGGGGTCCTGTACAGCGGCGGGAAGGACTCGACGCTGGCAGCACTCGTTCTGGAACCGTTTTACGAGGTCACCCTCGTCACGGCGACGTTCGGGATCGCCGACGTGGTCGCCCCCGGCCGGCGCGCAGCCGAGGCCGTCGGACTCGGTTTCGAGACGATCGATCTCGATCCGACGATCGCCGAGGCGGCTGTCGAGCGGATGGTGACCGACGGCTACCCGCGCACGGGCATCCAGCGGGTCCACGAGCACGCCGTCGAGACGATCGCCGACGCCGGTTTCCCGGCCATCGCCGACGGGACTCGACGGGACGACCGCGTGCCGACGATCGATCGGTCGGTCGCCCAGAGCGTCGAGGACCGCTTCGGCGTCGACTATCTGGCTCCCCTTTCCGGGTTCGGCCGCGATGCCATCGACGCGCTCGTCGAGCAGCACCTCCGGGTCGAGACCGGGCCGAGCGAGGCGATTCCCAAGGCCGACTACGAGACAGAGCTGCGAGCGCTGATGCGCGAGGAACACGGCGCGGAGACCGTCGCGGACGTGTTCCCCGAGCACACGCAGTCTCGCGTCGTCGGGCGGCGATAGGTCTCGCAGGCTAGCCGGGGAAGGACAGTTTCAAGCGGGCGCTGGCTGTAGCCGGTGACATGTACGACTCGCTGAAGGGGTTTCGAGATGTCTACCCCGCCGAGATGGCCGCTTACCGCCAGGTCATCGACGAGATCGAGACGACGGCCCGCCAGTACGGTTTCCGTGAGATCACGACGCCGGCACTGGAAGCCACGGAGATGTACGTCGACAAGAGCGGCGAGGAGATCGTCGAAGAGCTGTACCACTTCGAGGACAAGGGCGGGCGCGACGTTGCGCTGACGCCGGAGCTGACTCCCACGGTGGCCCGGATGGTCGTCGCCAAGCAACAGGAGCTCTCGAAGCCGATCAAGTGGGTCTCCACGCGCCCGTTCTGGCGCTACGAGCAGGTCCAGCAGGGCCGATTCCGCGAGTTCCACCAGACGAACATCGACATCTTCGGGTCGAGCGAGCCGACGGCCGACGCCGAGATCCTGGCGGTCGCGACCGACATGCTGACGGGACTGGGCCTCAGCGCCGACGACTTCGACTTCCGGGTCTCACACCGTGACATCCTCACGGGACTGCTCGAATCCTTCGAGGCCGACGTGGACACCCAGGACGCGATTCGCGTCGTCGACAAGCGGGCGAAGATCGACCGCGACGAGTACGTCGAGGGGCTCACCGATGCGGGCCTCTCCCTCGACCAGGCCGAGCAGTTCGACGAGTGGCTCCGGGCCGGCGACGACGATCTGGACGCGCTCGCGGAGATGAGCGGCTCCGAGCAGGTCGCAGACGCCGTCGCGAACCTCGAAGCCGTCCTCGCGGCCGCGGAGGACTTCGGCGTCCGGGAGTACTGCACGATCTCGCTGACCACCGCCCGCGGGTTCGACTACTACACCGGCGTCGTCTTCGAGTGTTTCGACTCGACCGGCGAGGTCTCCCGGGCGGTCTTCGGTGGCGGTCGGTACGACGACCTGATCGAGGGCTTCGGCGGCGAGCCGACGCCAGCGGTGGGCTTCGCGCCGGGCGTCATGAACTCGACGCTCCCCCTCTTGCTCCAGCGAGCGGGCGTCTGGCCCGAGGAGGCGGTGTCGACGGACTACTACGTCCTGCAGGTCGGTGACACTCGCCCCGTCGCGGCCCGCATCGCGCGGGAACTCCGCGAGTCGGGCCACGTCGTCGAGGCCGACGTGTCCGACCGGAGCTTCGGGGCGCAGATGGGCTACGCGGACTCGATCAACGCCGAGACGGTCGTCATCGTCGGCGAGAACGACCTCGAAAACGACGAGGTCACGGTCAAGGACATGGCCAGCGGCGAGCAGACGACCGCGCCCGTCGACGCATTCCCCGGCGATCACGAGCGCCCGACCTACGGCGACTTCGCGTAATCGCTGCCATTTTTGTGATCGGTGGTCGTACTGCGGCGTATGAGTGCCCTGTTCCCCATGGAAAAGTGGCGATTCGCCGGTGTCGTCGCCATCCTGACGTTTGGCCTGACCTCGCTGGTCGCCGTCCTCGGAGCCCCCGGATCGATGATCGCCGCGCTGTCTATTCTCGGGTTCTTCCTCCTCCTCCCGCTGATCGCTCTCCTCGGATCGGATTTCCCGCTGGTCGCCGAGTCCGACGACGAGACGGACACGGTGTCGGGACCCGCCGTCGAGGACGATCCCGTCGAACTGCTTCGCGAGCGGTACGCTCGCGGCGAACTCTCGAAAGAGGAGTTCGAGTCGCGCCTCGATCACTTGCTGGAGACGGAATCGCTGTCGGCCGGCCAATCAGTCGACCCCGAGCGGGAACTCCTCCTCGACGAGGAGCGCTAACCCCTCTCGGGGCCGAGTGCATCCGTCACAGATCCAGTTCCATCTCGTGTTCGTTGCGCTCCCGGCGGGTCGTCTCGAATCCGACCGACCGATAGAGGTTCATCGCCACGTGGTTGTCTCGCTGGACGGAGAGCCAGACGTGGTCCAGCCCCGCGCGCTGGCCCGCGCCCAGCAGCGCCCGGATCAGGCGGGAACCGATGCCGGCGTAGTGGTAGTCCGGATGGACGAAGATCACGAGTTCGGCGGTGTCGTCGTAGGGAAAGAGCGCGGCGTGGCCGACCGCGTCCTCGCCGTGCCAGGCGACGAGGTTGATGCCGTCGTCGAGCATGGTGTCGACCCACTCCGCCACGTCGCGTCGCTCGCGCGGTGGGATCCCCTGCGCGCGGTCGGCGTCGGTGTAGGCAGCGTACATCTCGACGACGGCCTCGCTGTCGGCGTCGTCGGCGACGCCGATCTCGATCGCGCGGTCGCGACCGTCTGTGAACGAACGGGGCGGACGTGAGAACCGGTGGGCGGCCGTCGCCTCGTCTGTCATTGTCCGGTATTGTGGTGCCGGCTACCTAAATCCGCGTCGGCTTGTCGGCGCGTGGGAACGGCGGTCGATAAGTGCCCAGGGCGTCCAGAGGGCGTATGCGCGCCTATCGGATCGCTTACGACGGCCAGCCGTACCACGGGTTCCAGCGCCAGCCCGACGTCGAGACGGTCGAGGGGGAGCTACTGGCCACACTGGATCGACTCGGTGTCACGGCTGGGGATGTCCCAGCGGGCTACGCCGCCGCCGGCCGAACGGACGCTGGCGTCTCGGCACTGGCCCAGACCGTCGCCTTCGAGGCCCCGGAGTGGCTCTCTCCGGCAGCGTTCAACAGCGAACTTCCGGCGTCGGTCCGCGTGTGGGCGAGCGCCGACGTGCCCGACGACTTTCACGCGACCCACGACGCCAGAGAGCGCGAGTACGTCTACTATCTGTACGCGCCCGAGCGCCACGACGACCGGGCTCGCCGGGCCGCGGACGCTCTCTCCGGCGAGCACGACTTTCACAACCTCACGCCGGACGACAGTGGCACTGTCAGAGCGCTCTCGATCGATCTCACGCGAGAGGGCGAGTTTCTCGTCTGCCGGCTCCGTGCCGGCGGTTTCTGCCGCCAACTCGTCCGCCGGGTCGTCGGTCTCGTCGACGAGATTCGCCGCGGCGACGCTCCGCTGTCGAAGGTCGATCGCGTGCTCGGCTCGAAGCCGATCGACGGGGCGGCCGGCGTCGGTCCCGCGTCGCCGACCCCGCTGGTCCTGGTCGCTGTCGACTACGGTGTCGAGTTCTCCGTCGACGCCGACGCCCGCGAGAGCACGCGGTCGGTCTTCACCGATCGCCTCGTCGAGCGACTCGCCGGAGCCCGCGTCGTCGGTGCGATTCGGGACGGGATCTGATACTGCTGACAGTTCGCGCTCGCCAGGTGTCCCGTCGCCCGGCAAGACTTACGGCACCGAGACGCCAACGGCGTCATATGAGTTCGGTGCCCGACAGATCGGAGATCGAGACGCAGTACAAGTGGGATCTCGAATCGCTGTACGCGACCGACGACGACTGGGAAGCCGCGTACGAGCGGGCCGAGGAACTCGTCGAAGAGCTGGCGGCCTACGAGGGGCGTGCGACCGACGACGCCGGGACGCTGCTCGCGACCCTCGAAACGTACGAGGAGCTGATGCGCACCGTCGCCAACGTCGCCTCCTACGCCCGGATGCGGAAAGACGAGGACACCACCCGGGACCAGTACCAGGCGTTGACGGCCCGTGCCCAGTCGCTGTCCTCGGAGGCCTCCAGCGCGGCGAGCTTCCTCGAACCGGCCCTCCAGGATCTGGCGTGGGACGACATCGAAGCGATGATCGACGCGGAGTCGCCCCTCGAACAGTACGAGCACTACTTCGACGACGTGCTCCGGATGAAAGACCACACCCGCTCGCCGGAAGTCGAGAACCTGCTGGCGGAACTGAGCGAGGTCACCGGCGCGTCGGGCGAGGTGTACAACATGCTGGCAAACGCCGACATGGAGTTCCCGAGCGTCGAAGACCCGGACGGGGAACCCCAGCCGATCACGCTGAACAACTTCACGACGCTCCAGAAACGCCCGGACCGGGACTTCCGACAGCGCGTGTACGAGACCTTCTACGACGAGTGGGATGGGGTCCGCAACGCCGTCGGCGCGGCCTACAAGAACAGCGTCAAGACAGACGTGAAGATGGCCCAGGCCCGCAACTACGACACCGCCCGCGAGGCCGCACTGGACGGCCCGAACGTCCCGGTCTCGGTCTACGACACGCTGGTCGATACGGTTCGGGACAACCTCGACGCTCTCCACCGCCACGCCGAGCTGAAGCGCGACGCGATCGGGGCCGATGAACTGGAGATGTGGGACCTCTACGTCCCGCTCGTTCAGGAGGAGTCGCCCGAGATCGAGTACGAGCAGGCCTGCGAGTACGTCGTCGACGCCGTCGCGCCGCTGGGCGACGACTACCAGTCTCGCGTCTCGGAGGGGCTGGACTCGCGGTGGGTCGACGTCTACGAGACCGCCAACAAGCAGTCGGGCGCGTACTCCGGCGGGACCTACGACTCCCAGCCGTACATTTTGATGAACTACCAGGACGACGTGGAGTCGATGTACACGCTGGCCCACGAACTGGGCCACTCCCTCCATAGCGAGTACACCAGCGAGTCCCAACCGTACGTCTACTCGAGCTACGAGATCTTCGTCGCCGAGGTGGCCTCGACGGTCAACGAGACGCTGCTCACCCACCACCTGCTCGACGTCGTCGACGACGAGCGGCTCCGCCGGCACGTCCTCAACGAGTACCTCGAACGGTTCCGGTCGACGCTGTTCCGCCAGACGATGTTCGCGGAGTTCGAGCACCGCGCCCACGAGATGAGCGAGGCCGGCGAACCCCTGACGCCGGACCGGCTGGACGACCTCTATCACGACCTCAAGAGCGACTACTACGCGCCGGCCGCGGTCGACGACCGGATCGCCCGCGAGTGGATGCGGATTCCCCACTTCTACCGATCGTTCTACGTCTACCAGTACGCCACCGGCATCTCCGCGGCCGTCGCGCTGGTCGACACGATCCTCGACGAAGGTGAGCCCGCAGCGGAGCGCTACGTCGACTTCCTCGGCAAGGGCTCGCGGGAGTACCCGCTGGAACTGCTCCAGGACGCAGGCGTGGACATGTCTACTTCGGGGCCCGTCGAAGCCGCGATCGACACCTACGGCGACTACCTCGACGAGTTCGATCAGTTGACCTGACAGCTCGTCGTCTGTCGCTTCGGCTATGCGTACCTGACCCAAAGGCCCTTAATAGTTCAGTTCCCTACGTTCGATAACCAGATGTCGCGCAGTCCCTCGCTTCCCGATCGGCCCCGGTTGGATCTCGATCCCGACATGACGCCCGAGGAACGCCTCGAAGCGCTCCGGGATCACTTCGAACAGATCGTGGAAGTCAACGACGAGCTAGAATCGCAACTCGACGCGGCCAAGGACCGTCGGCGCTCGCTGACGGACGACGTCGACCGCATCGAGCGGGAAAACGAGATGCTCAAGACCTCGTCGCTGTACATCGCGACGGCAGAGGAGGTCACCGACGACGGCGTGATCGTCAAGCAACACGGCAACAACCAGGAGGTGCTGACCGAGGTCTCGCCGTCGATGCGGGAACGGCTCGAGGCCGGTGACCGAGTCGCGATCAACGACTCGTTCAGCGTCAAGGAGATCCTCGAAGGCGAGAAAGACGCCCGCGCACAGGCGATGGAGGTCGACGGCTCCCCCGACGTGACCTACGACGACATCGGCGGCCTCGAAGCGCAGATCCGCGAAGTTCGAGAGGCCGTCGAGGAGCCGCTGATCAACGCCGAGCAGTTCCGCGAGGTCGGCATCGAACCGCCGTCGGGCGTCCTCCTGCACGGTCCACCGGGCACGGGCAAGACGATGCTGGCCAAAGCCGTCGCCAACGAGACCGACGCCACCTTCATCAAGATGGCCGGCTCCGAGCTGGTCCGGAAGTTCATCGGCGAGGGCGCGCGACTCGTCCGCGACCTGTTCGAGCTGGCGGCCGACCGCGAACCCGCCGTCATCTTCATCGACGAGATCGACGCCATCGCCGCCAAGCGAACCGAATCGAAGACCTCCGGCGACGCCGAGGTCCAGCGGACGATGATGCAGCTGCTCAGCGAGATGGACGGCTTCGACGAGCGCGGCGAGATCCGGATCATCGCCGCGACCAACCGCTTCGACATGCTCGACCGGGCGATCCTCCGGCCCGGCCGCTTCGATCGGCTCATCGAGGTCCCCAACCCGGACTTCGACGGGCGGACGCGCATTCTGGAGATCCACACCGAGCAGATGGAGCTGGCCGACACGGTCGAGCTGTCGTCGATCGCCGGCAAGACCGACGGGCTCTCCGGTGCCGAACTGGCGTCGCTGGCGACCGAGGCCGGCATGTTCGCGATCCGCGACCAGCGGACCACCGTCACCGAGGCGGACTTCGACGACGCCCTGGAGAAGATCGAGGACGGCACCGAAGGCGGCAGCGTTCCCGTCGCCTTCGCCTGACGCCGCTGACCGTCGCCGTCGGACGATCTCACGGGACGGCGACGCGCTTTCGATCGAACGGCCGACAGTCCGACTCCGCCTGCAGCACCTACTCCGAGTCGTCGGAGACGTCGACGGTCAGCACCGGCGCGGGAGACTGCGTGACGACCTTCTGGGACGTACTGCCGAGCATGTTCTGCTCGTATTCGCCCGCCTGCGACCCCATCGTCACCAGATCGATCCCGGCGTCCTCGACGTAGGCAACGATGTGATCCGCTGGTCGACCGCGCAGAATCGTCTTCGTGACCGAGATGCCGGCTTCTTCGAGGGCCGCCTCCACGTCCGCGGTGGCGGCTCGCCCCTCGGCTTTCAGCTCTTCTAGCACTTCGTCTTGCATGTCGTCGTCCATCGACAGGAACGCCCGGTCGTCGACGACGTAGAGCGCGTGGACCGTGACGTTTCGTCCGTCGGCGATATCGATCGTGTGCTCTAAGACCTGCTCGATAGAGTCGCTGCCGTCCGTCGGAACGAGAATATCGCTGTACATCGTCTGTCTCTATCCGGTTGTGACAGACATCGTTTTTGATTCCGTCGGGCGGCCGGGCGCGCTCACGCTGGCGTGTCGCTAGGGGCACGCCCTCGGCCCAGCGAAGCGAAACCCCTTACAGCGAGCGTCGTCCAACGGCGTGTATGAGCGTTATCCGGATCGTCTGGGGGACTGCCGGCGGCCCCACAGAGCTGTCGTCGTTCGACGCCGCGCTGGCCGACGCGGGCATCCACAACTACAACCTCGTGACGCTGTCGTCGGTCATCCCGGCGGATCCGGAGATCGAAGTCGTCGGCACCGCCCCGGATCTGGGGCCGGTCGGTGCGGAACTCCACACCGTCGAGTCGTCTGCGACGGCCGCGCCCGGCGAACGTGTGGCGGCGGGGATCGGTTGGTCGCGAAGCGAGTCCGGCCGCGGCATCTTCTACGAGGTCTCCGGCGAGGACCCCGACGACGTGCGGGCAGAGATCGAGGCGGGACTGGCGGCCGGCCGCCAGCTCCGAGACTGGACGTTCGTCGACACGGAGACGGTCGTTCGGGCGGTCGAGGCCGACGAGGAGTACGCTAGCGCCGTCGTCTGTGCCGCCTACGGGAGAAGCCGGCTAGGGCTGTAACCATCGCCGCCCTTTTAAACTCTGTTCGCATAGATGCACCGGAAACCGAATGTACGGGAACACACAGTTTGGGGCAGACGTAGAGGAGGTGGACCTGACGCCGGAGCAGCGTCAGTCGCTCCGTCGCGATCTGACCCACGTGGCGGCCGGACTCCGTGAGGTCCTCCCCGGCGAGTTCGTGGTCGGCTCCGAGATCACGAGCGGTTCGAGCGGACCGCGTGCGACGATCGCCGTCCAGCCGCCGCTTGGCTCGGTCGTCAGCGCGGGCTACTCACCGACCGAAGACAAAGTCGAGATCACCGACGACGAGCGCGACGACCTCGTCCACGGACTGGCCGCGTCGGCGGCGCTGCAGGTCAAGCAGGCCATGACCGACGACGCCGCGCCGACGGCACAGTAGACGTTCTACTACTCGCTTGCCGGCGGATCGTAAAACAGCGCGTAGCCGAGCGTCCCGCCGGCCGGCACACTCCCGGCACCCATCGCGACGCCGAACTGTACCGAGAAGACGACGCCGACCAGCGACGCCACCAGCAGGGGTAGCGCCATCGCGACCAGCACCAGATCCGCGGTCGCCAGTTCGCCCGAGAGCATCGTACGCGGGTCGTCGCTCGCCGTCTAATTAAATATTATTACTCGGCGGCCGGCGTCACGGTGCCGTCGTTCGCTACTTCCCCCAGAAGGGGTCGCGGTTGCGCTGTTTCTCCAGGTACTGACTGAGCGCCTCGCGTTCGTCGCCCGTGATGTCCTCTTTGAGTTCCTGTTCGAGGATCTTGGCGTGTTTCTCGGGCAGTTCGGTCCACAGTTCGTCGCCCTCCTCGATCTGGCGGCCGACGGTCGGTCCATCGATGGAGACGGCCACGCGGTCTCCTCGACCGGCCTCGTCGACGTCCTCGCCCTCGTCCTGGATGGACTTGAGGTGGCCGACGCGTTCGGGCTCGTCGCCGTCGAACAGCGCGACGTTGCTGTTTCGCTTGATCCGTCCGGCGAGGATCTCGACGCCGACGACGGCGGGATCGGACTGGCGGAAGGTGTGATCCTGGAGGATCTGGAACCGCGCGGGTCGAGTGATGTTGTCGAGGATCTGGTCTTGCTGGGCGGTCTCGATGGCTTCGACGTGGTCCTCGTAGTGCTCGATCAGCTGGTAGATCACGTCGTCGGCGAAGATCTCCACGTCCTCCTGGTCGGCCAGTCGTTCGGCGTCGTCGAGGGTGTCGACGCCGAAGGCCAGCACGGCCCGGTTGATCGGCTCGCCCGCGGTCTCGGCGACTCGAACGTCTCGCGGAGCCACGTCGCCGACCTCGGCGCGCATCACGGGTATCTCGTGTTCTTCGAGCGTCCCGGAGAGCGCTTCCAGCGAGCCGAGCGTGTCGGCTTTGATGACGACGCCCTCCTCGGCTGTCGAGACCTCGAAGCCGGCCAGTTCCTCCTCGACTTCGAGGATGACCTCGTCGACGTCGCGATCGCGGACGACTCGGACCGGTGCTCCGGCCATCGCGTCGTCGAGATCCGGCGCGGCGATTTTCACCCCGTCTGCCGCGGCGACAGACTCGACGCGTTCGAACTGCTTCTCGGTGCGGATCTCCGCCAGCGGCTGGGGCTTCAACAGCGCTCGGACCTCCGTGACGATCGGGCCGTCCAGGCCGCCGACGACGATCTCGTCGTCCTCGCTGATGGTCCCGTCGTAGACGACGGCGTCGACGGTCGTGCCGAACCCGCGGGCGTCGGTCACTTCCAGCACGGTGCCGACGCCGGGGCCGCCCACGTCGATGGACATCTCTTCTTTGAGGTAGCGCTGGGACAGCCCCATCATCACCGTCAGCAGGTCCGGCACTCCCTCGCCGGTCTCGGCCGAGACGGGGACGACGCCGATGTTGTTCTGGAAGTCCTGCACGCGCCAGTACATGTCGGCCGAGAAGCCGTTGTCCGAGAGCTGGCCGATGATCTCGTACAGTTTCTCGTCGAGGTCGCCCTGGACGCGGTCGGACTGTTTCTCCTTGCTCACCCGGACCGGTTCGCCCTCGTTGGGGTTCCAGCCGGGGACGGTGTCGATCTTGTTGGCGGCGACGATGAACGGCGTCTGGGTCCGCTTGAGGATGTCGATGGCCTCCATCGTCTGGGGCTGGAAGCCGTCGTTGACGTCGACGACGAGGATCGCGATGTCGGCCAGCGCGCCGCCGCGCGATCGCAGCGTCGAGAACGAGTGGTGGCCCGGCGTGTCGATAAACAGCAGGCCGGGGAGGTCGAAGTCGGTCGGGTCGACGAGGTCGCCGGCCATCGACGAGATCACGTCCAGCGGCACGGCCGTCGAGCCGATGTGCTGGGTGATCGCGCCGGACTCGCCCGCGGTCACCGCCGAGCCACGGATCTTGTCCAGGAGGCTCGTCTTGCCGTGGTCGACGTGGCCAAGCACCGCCACGATCGGGGTTCGAAGTCCACCAGCGTCGGCGTCGTCGTCAGCGTGAGAATCGGGTTCGGACATGAGAGATCACCGTCCAGAAGTTATTCGTTCGGAGTCGGTCGCACCTGATAAGTGCATCGTAATCTCGCCGTTTGTGGCGCTGCTGGCGCGATCAGACGACTTCGAAGGACGCGGTCATCCCGCTCCCTTGGTGGGGCACACAGTAGTACTCGTAGGTGCCCGTCGTCTCGAAGGTGTAGACGTGCGTGTAGCCGCTGCCGTAGGTGTCGGACCCCGGCGTCCCGGACCAGTCGCTCCCGTCGGGCGTCGTGTCGGGGGCGACGTTGTGACCGCCCGCTTGCCACACCCAGCGGACGGTCTCGCCGGCACTGATCTCGAACGACTCCGGCGAGAACCGGAGCCGTCCCTCCGGTGCCACCGTGACCGTCCGGGCGACCGTCGGTGTCGGCGTCGGCGTGTCGGTGGGTGTCGGCGTGTCGGTGGGCGTCGGCGTGTCGGTCGCGGTCGGTGTGTCGGTGGGCGTCGGCGTGTCGGTGGGCGTCGGCGTGTCGGTCGCGGTCGGTGTGTCGGTGGGCGTCGACGTGTCGGTCGTCCCGCCGTCGCCGGTACAGCCGGTGAGGCCGACGACGGGCGCGGTCACGAGCGCGGCGAGGTAGTCGCGGCGGTCCATACCACTCCCTCGGACGGCAGACACTAATACCGTATGCCAGCACGTCTGACGGCCCGTGGCGTTTATGGTACAGGAATCGGAAGGGGCCAGTATGGCAGAAATACTCGCCGAGAACCTCTCGGGGAAAGACGTCATGGGGACGGACGGAACCGAGATCGGTAGCCTGTACAACATCACGATGGATCTGGACACGGGGGCACTGGAGCACCTCCTCATCGACGCCGACGGCGCGCTCGGACAGACGGAGTTCGAGCGCGACGAGACCGGGCGCTTGCTCGTCCCGGTCGAGCGAGTCCAGGCAGTCAAAGACCACATGATCGTCAAGCGTTAGATGTACATTCTGGACTCCTCGGCGTTTATCAACGAGTATCACACCGACGAGCCGATCGCTTCGATTCCGCTCGTCCGCGAGGAACTCGAAGACGAGAGCGCCTACCGCTTCGACGCGCTGGAAGGGTCGGGGATGCACATGCACATCCCCGAACCCGAGACCGTCGAACGGGTCGAGCGGGCCGCCGACGAGACCGGCGACCTCGCGGAACTCTCCCAGACCGACGTTCGCCTGATCGCCGCCGCGTTCGAACTCGACGGGCGGCTGGTCACCGACGACTACGCGATGCAGAACGTCTCGGAGAAGCTCTCGGTCGCCGTCGAAGTGATCGCACAGGACGGCATCGACGAGCAGCGCGACTGGCGTTTCCAGTGTCAGGGGTGTGGACGCGAGTTCGACGAGAACCACGACCGCTGTCCGATCTGTGGCAGCGATCTCTCGCGAAAGAATCCGGCTTAAACCGTCGACTCCTCGGCGGCTTCGAGTCCGAGGTCGAGCAACTGTTCGAGGACCTCCTCCTCGGTGATCCCGTACCGGTGGGCCAGCCGACTGATCGCCCTGACCTGGTCGTCGTCGCACACGACCGTGTACCGGGTTGGCATACCACTCGGTAGGTGAGAGTGCTGCATAAAGCCCCGTCAGACGGCCGTCACACCGTCGCTATCCAAGTATCGAGAGTCCGTAGA